>CAUTXE010000032.1:0-9431 GCA_963542185.1 uncultured Candidatus Saccharibacteria bacterium
TCACCAAGAAAAGGAATGCGAGAAAACCAGCAAAATTTCTCATATTCTTTTTATAAATATCAAAAATCGCACTTTTTCCCATTCCCATATAGCTTTATCTTAGCATATCCGGAATGAAAAGATAAGCATTAATCTTTATTTTGCCAAAATTCTCCATGACTCCTTTGCTATGGCAATACCACCCAAATCAACCCTCACACAGAATACAAAGCTATGGAACCACCACCCAGGTCGAACCAATACAAAACGGATTTCCTGTCCCCGAAACATAAGTACAGCCCGCACCAACCGTCAAACTCGGCCTGCGATGAAAAATTCCTCCACTACCACCAGTCTCCATTGCCGAAATTACAAACTTTTTCGAGGCATAGATATGTTCCAAATGGTCCACCTGATCATAGCCATAATTCTGCACATCTCCTAACCCGAACATATATCGAAAATCCCGTACGTTACTCGTATCAAAACTCGAAATATTCAGATTTTTCAGACCTTCCATCGTTGCAAACATGCTTCTCATAGTTATTACCCTGCGCGTATCAAAACTTGGCAAACTCAAATTTTCTATCGCAAGCATCGAGTTAAACATATTAGACATATCTGTCACATTCGAAGTATTAAAGTTATTCAAATTCAGAGTCGTTATCTTCGTCACTCCATTAAACATATCCTTCATATTCGTCACATTACTCGTATCAAAACTCGAAACATCCAAATTCTCCAGCGCCCACATATTATTAAACATTTTCTCCATCGTCGTCACTCGACTAGTATTTAGATGTCCGAGGTTTAATGTTTTTAGCTTATGTGTCTCAGCAAACATCATCGCCATATCTTCCACCTTTGAAGTATCAAAATTTGATATGTCTAACGACTCAAGTTCAAGCATATTTGCAAACATATTTCGCGTCTTCTTTACATTTCGCGTATCAAAATTCGACACATTAAGATTTTTAATTTTTCGTACGTCATAAAACATATTAACCATAATCTCGACTTTACTAGTATTGAAACTCGACAAGTTTAAATTCACAAGCTCTCGCGTACCAGAAAACATATCGTTCATATAGACTACATTCGAGGTATCAAAGCTCGACAAATCTAAATTTTTTAATGCAAAATTTGCGTAAAACATACTTGTCATATTATTTACTTTTGAAGTATTAAATCCAGCAAAATTTACCGATGTTAAACTCGAACAATTAGAAAACAAATCTCGCAAATTTTCTATATTTTTGCCATCAAAATTTCGCATGTCTATTTCTTGTAAGCCACTAAAATTATGGAACATAAAACTGCTATCTTTGCTTAATTCAATTTTTTCCGCATCAGAATAATAATATACAGTCCCAGAAGCCATATCGAACCAAGCCAAAATTTCATAATCTGAATCTGGGTCTTCTATGTTTATGGCTGCCTGCGACACACTTGGTCTCGTCACTGACTTTTTCACATACCGGATATTAGTCATCATCGCCACACTACTATCCCACGAAGCAAAACCTGTATTTACATCTAACTTCCCTACTCTGGTATTAAAATCCGGACCGTTCGTCATCACAGCGCGCATCGTGTATGGATTCGAAACAAAAGATAAAATTAATTTATTCGTGTAATTCCCCGACTCGAGATTATCTGCTAGCTTCATGCCGATACTTAGCTGATTCGATTCATTGCCATTAGTCTTCCCTGTAGTTTGGAGAATTTGGGCAGGACTAGAAAGCGCTGGGATCGGCGCGTAGTTCGTGGATGCCCCGAACTTGTAACCCCAAGTATTATTTGGTAAATTATTTAAAGATAAATTCGTGCTAACCGAATTGATTTTCGCCCCAACAGTAGAACTAGTATTAGTTAATGCCGTATTTTCAGTTTCGGAACTGAGTGTCGCAGTGTAACCTGTGCGGTTATTCGTATTTACGGTAAAATTAAACGGAATTTCCGTAGTCTTATCTGTCGAATTTATTACTTGGTTACCATTCACCTGTAGGTTTGCCTGATCTATGGAAGCGGAAAGCGTAGGAACGAAAAGAGCGAAAGTATTGCTACTTAGAATAATATTTGAAAAAGAAATTAAGCCTAAAAATACTACGAGAAATCTTAATTCCCATTTAAACCACCCCCCCCCGTGAAGTTTGGCTTTCGTGATTTTTGGCCTTGCATATGCATTTATTTTAACATAAACGTTATGGTTTTATGCTATTTAAAGGTGTCTCATAGTTTTTGGATTTACAAAAAAGCGCTATTTATCATTCTATCGATCTATAAAGAATGTCGTCTTGCCTTTTGAGGACATAGGCTTGGGCAAGCGCCCTTGAGCGGTCCGATAAAAGGCATGCGACATTCTTCCCTAGAGTGTCTCCGGAACGAGGTATGCGACGTTCTCCCCTCTTGAGCGGTCCGAAAAAAGGTATGCAACATTCTTTCCTGCTTACGCTATAATATATTTATGAACGAAAACTCCACCTCACTTTATGACGTCGCCATCATTGGCGCCGGTATCGCTGGCATGACTGCCGCACTTTATCTTTTGCGCAACCATCAAAAAGTCCTCCTACTCGAAAATGCCGGCTACGGCGGACAAATCCTCGAAGCTCCCATCGTCGAAAATTATCCTGGTTTTGCCAAAGTCAGTGGCCCTGAACTTTCCGAACATATTTATCAACAGTTAAAATCCCTCAGTCTTTCCCTCACCTACGATAAAATTAAGCATCTTGAAAAAACTACCACTCACTTCACTCTAACCGGCGATCAAACCTATACTGCCAAATCCGTGATTCTCGCTACCGGCACCACCCCACGTCGCCTCAATCTTATTAATGAGTCCGAGCTCATCGGCCACGGCATCTCTTATTGCGCAACTTGCGATGGCGCTTTCTATCAAAATCAAACTGTCGCCGTCGTCGGTGGTGGCAATTCTGCCCTTCTCGCCGCCTCATATCTCTCTAATATTGCGCAAAAAGTTTTCCTCATTCATCGCCGCAATCATTTTACCGCCGAAAAGGCCTTAGTTTCCCAAATTCAAAATTCTGCAAATATCGAAATTCTCTACAATCAAGAAATTCTCGCCTGCCACAGTAGTCAAGATCATCACCTTGATTCCCTTATTCTAAAAAATCAGCAAGTTCTGCCTGTCTCCAGCCTCTTCGTCGAAATTGGTCGCCTTTCTTCTCTCACTGAAATTTTCAAATACAGCAATCTCAAAAGTCTCCTCCTCTTCGATCAGTCTGGTTTCATAATTACCGATGATACCTGTTCTACTAATCTCGCTGGCCTCTTCGCCACTGGTGATTGTCGTTCCAAAAATTTCCGTCAACTCGTCACCGCCTCTTCCGACGGCGCCATTGCCGCCAATTCTGCCATTGAATTTCTTTCGCAGATTTAAAATTTTTTATCAATAAAAAACTGGCACACGCCAGATAAAAAATGGAGCCATTGGCAGGGATCGAACCTGTGACCTGCTCGTTACGAATGAGCTGCTCTACCGACTGAGCTACAATGGCATAGAGACATTATACATTATTTTTTCTTTAATGTATAATGAGGTTATGAAGAGCCTCATCTCGGATCTCATCGCTCATCGCGGCATGCACGGGACTTATCAAGGCGCCAAGAATTTTCCCGAAAATTCTCTTTCCGCATTCAAGCGTGCACTGCTCGCGAATTATGCCATCGAACTGGATGTCCATCTTACCAAAGACCACCAGCTCGCAGTTTTTCATGACCACGATACCCTGCGGATGACTAAAAAATCTTACAATCTTGAAGATACCGGTCTTTATACTCTTAAAAAACTTCCACTGATTAATTCCGATGGTGTTTCCACTAATCAAACCATCCCCGAACTTTCCGAGGTATTAGATTTAATTCACGCCAAGGTTCCTATCTTAATCGAGCTAAAAACCACCGAGCATTCTAACATTTCCCTCTTCGGTAAAACCGTCCTCACTGCGCTCGAAAAATATCTCAAAAGTTATCGTGACCCGAAAATTTATCTCCAAAGTTTCGACCCGCGCATCGTCTACTGGATTAAAAAGCATCATCCTAAAATCCCGGTCGGGCTGCTTCTTTCTGATGATTCTGATCTTGCTAAAAAATATGATTTCTTTGTTAATAACCCTCTAATTTGGCGCCTCGTCAAACCAGATTTTCTCAGCGTCAATCAAACTATGTTAAACCGCCCTGCCATCCAAAAATTCAAAACTCATCATCCAGTCCTTTGCTACACTATCGATGACGAGAAAAAACTTCAGGAATTAAAACCTCTCGCCACTCAGTTCATTGTCGAAAAAATTCTCTAAACCACAAAAAATAGCCCTAAGGGCTTTATTCTGGCGGATCCGACGAGACTCGAACTCGCGACCTCTGCCGTGACAGGGCAGCGCTCTAACCAACTGAGCTACGAATCCACTACCTCACATTATAGCGTGATTCCCCTGTTTGTGCAAGGGTTTTTTTAAAGTTCCAAAATCGATTTTAAAACTAAAATTCTTTTTCGTGTCACAGATTTCATACTGTAAACCATATCGTTTCAATAAATTTTTGACAATGTAAAGTCCCAAACCACTTCCACTCTGCTCGTTAACACTCGTTCCATACGAATTATTAATTTCAAGTACTCCATCTCGCATCTGCACCGAAATTCTACCACCCTCCTCCGCGTACTTCACTGCATTTCCGATTAAATTCGCTAACACCATCGATAAAGCCGTCCGATTCAACCAAATTTTTTGCTCCCCAACCTCAATTCGCATTTGCAGATTTTTCTCCGCAATCATAATTTGATTTCGCCTCAAGGACTCCTCGACTACCTCTGAGATTTTTATCCATTCAGACTTTTCGAAACTATCCATTTTCGACATCAAGAGCAACTCTCGAATTCCCGCATCAAGTTCATCCACCATTTCCCCACATTTTTCCAAATAAAAATCCCGGTCCTTATATTTCCCTACCTTAAATTGCATATTTTCTAAAATAATCTTCAGACTGGTCAGTGGCGTTTTTAATTCATGCGAAGCCCCACGCAAAAATTCAAAATTCACTTGTTTCATTCTCAGAGTTTCCTGTCTCGCATAAAACCCCGCCACCACCAATGATAATACCACTGACCCTAGTAGTGTAACCGGCAAAAACCTCAAGCTCAAATCAATTGCATCTTTTTCTAAATTTGCCGTCGAAACAAACTGCACCAAAGCCTCTTCTCCATTTAGAAGCTTCACACTTTTTTCTTCAATAATCACCGAGTTATTTTCGCTCGTCCGATCCACCGACAAAAGCTCTGAAACTTTCATCTCATTCTCTGCATTTTGCGTTTTTAGATAAGCCTTAATCTCACCACTTCTGGAATAAAAATCCAAAGCCTGCTCCACATATTCACGATTTTTACCGGCTAAATTTTTCGTCACATCCGCAGCTGTTTGTCTAATTTCTTTTGTTTTTTCTTCCAAATAAGATTTCGGCAGTGCCAAAAATATCCCACCATGAATGATTGTCACTACACCAAGCAGTAATATCAAGACTCTGAAAAATCCCTTCCAGAAAATTCTTCTCATTCTCGCTCCAATTTATACCCCACCCCGCGCACCGTATAAATACAATCCAGTTTTAATTTTTTTCTTAGCTCTTTAATGTAAACATCGATCACCCGATCAAACGGGATTTCTTCACTTTCCTTCCAAACATTTTCAATAATTTGTTCCCTCGTCAGAACTCGCCCCTCATTCAAGAATAAATATTTTAAAATCTCCAGTTCTTTCGGTTTTACTTCCACCGCTTGCCCTGCTATCTCGGCTCGGAAACTCACGAAATCGATCTTCGTCTCTTGATAGCTAAATTCTCTTAGATCCTCACCTAAAGTTTTTTTCAGTAGCGCCTCCACTCGTGCTTTTAAAACCGGTAACGAAAATGGTTTTTCCATAAACCCATCCGCCAAATTCGAAAAAGCCATAATCTGTGATTCTTCGTCCGAAAATGCCGTCATCATCAAAACCGGTACTCGACTTTTTTCGCGAATTTTTCTTAAAACTTCTAATCCACTCATCGACGGCAATTTGATATCTAAAATCACCAAATTAATTTCATAGTTAAACTTCTTCAGCGCCTCTAATCCATCCCCCGCCTCGACCATCTCGTATTTAAATTCCCGCAAAAATTCTACCACCCCTTCCCGAATCATTCGGTCATCCTCTACGATCAATATTTTCATTAATCTAAATATACCAAATTTAAAGCTCTGTCAAAAGTTCCTTTGGATTCTTTTTTAAATTTCGATAGCTTATTATCCCAAGCGAAACCAGCATGATCGCCAACATGAAAACCACTGTTATCACTACCGCGCCAATTGTCATCTGTACATCAATTGCCGAAAGCGTTTTGGTAAAACCTTCCATTTCTGCACCCCCACCCAACTGCGTCGCCCCAGCCTGTTTCGCCATTTGTTTTGTCACCCCAGTTGTTACATTTTTTAAAATGTCATTCCCCATTATTTTCGCAAATTTTCCTGCCAAGACATAAGCCCCCACGAACGCCGGTAGGCTTACCATCAAAAGTTCTATCACGAACTGTCCGAAAATCTGTCCTTTTTCTAAGCCTATCGCCAGTAAAATTGCGATTTCCTTTTTTCTCGCATTCATCCAAAGTAGTAAAACTAGAGCCACTACTATTCCCGCAAAAATTAGTGAACCGAAAAACATTTGGTTAGCCACTCCGTACATTCCCGAAATTGATTGCTCTAAAGCTGGATCATTTGAGGCACTGTTTATCAAGTTATACTCGCGCCAATTCACATCCAATTTCTTCACCGCAGTCATCACTTGGTCAAGATTCTTCTCTCCCTTCACGAAAAATGTCGCATCCTGATACACCGCCGTATCTTCATCATTGCCATAAACTTTTGCCGCCGTAGAAACGTCCGTCACTAAAGTATTTTCATAAAGTTCCTGTGCCGCTGTCACACCCCCCGTATTTTTCCCTGCAAACAAACCCTTGATCACCACCTCTACGGTTTCGTTTGCCGCTTTTTCATTATCCGCGTCAAATAAATTTGATTTAATTTTTATTTTATCCCCCACTTTCAAATTATTTTTCTTCGCCAAATCTTCGTGCATCAAAATTTGATTTTTATCGTCATTTTTTAAATGCTCACCCGAAACCAGTTTATATGCCCCAGACACAAATTTGGTTTCCCTCGCCGAATCATTCACGCCGGTTAGCATCACTGCGCGCTTAAAATTCTTCGCGCGTTCCGCCGACATTCCGCGTAACGTCTCTGGTGTCTCGATAATATCTTTACCCACCAAATCCGCCACACTATTAATTCTTTTCACCGTATATTCAATTTCCGGCGATTCAGAAATTTTTTTAATATCCGCCCCCTTCACATTACCCCCACCTCTCGGCGTACCCTGGTTCACCTGGCGATTAATCTCCATTGAAAAACTATTGGTTACTCCCGAAAAAGCCTCCTTAGCCGCCTTACTTGTCGCATCCTGAATCGCCAGACTGATCATTCCCAGTGCCGCCATTATTAGCACCACAGAAAAAATCACCAAACTTTTTAACTTTTTGCGCGTCACATATAAAAATGCGTTTTTTATCATTTCAATTTCCTTCCCTTTAATTCCAAGACCACATCCGCCGAATCCGCCACGTTCTTACTATGTGTCACCACAATCACACATTTATTGCGTTCCTTTGCCAACTTTTTCAAAACTTCAATAATTTCTTCCGCCGTGTTTTCATCCAAATTTCCCGTCGGTTCATCCGCCAAAATAATCGGTGCCTCCGAACTTAGCGCCCGCGCGATCGCCACACGTTGTTGCTGTCCACCCGAAAGTTTCATTACATTTCGATTAATTTGGTCCTTATCTAATCCCAGCTTCACCAAAATCTCATCCGTCGCCTCTTGGTTCACCAATCTAATATTTTCTAGCGGTGTTAAATAATCAATCAAATTATAGTTCTGAAAAACCAGAGCGATGTGATTTTTGCGATGATAACTGTAGCCATATTTACCAATCTTTTCATCTTCAAACAAGATTTCGCCACTCTTCGGTTCATCTAATCCCGCGAGCAGTGAAAGCAATGTAGATTTTCCTGCTCCAGATTTTCCGATAATCGCATAAAATTTCCCTCGCTCAAATTTCTGATCCACCCCTTCTAAAATATTTTCCCGATTTCCCTCGTAAGCATATGAAACATTTTTAATTTTTAGTACACTCATTTTTCCTCCTAACTTATTTTCGCTAAAATTTCTTTCGGTTTTTTCACCAAAATCATCCACGACGCCACTATTACTGCTAGAACGATAATTAAAATCAAAAGTCCGTAGCTCATCGCAAAAATATCTAATCCCCCACCACTAGTTATAAAACTACTTAAATCTAAATTATCTAAGCCCTCTTTCTGCAAAACCGCACCCAGAATCCATCCCACAAAAATTCTTCCGAGTACCGCCGCCAAAATCACTGCCGGAAGCGAAATCAATATCATTTCCAAGATAAATTGCCCCACAATTTTAATTTTACTGCGCCCAATCGCCAGTAATATCCCAATTTCATACATCCTTTCCCGCACCCAAAGAATCAGCACCAAGGACAATACAATTATTCCCGCCCCGATCACTGCGATAATCATCATAGAAATCATCTGTTTCACCATATCTAGAGACTCCACCATCCCCGAGAATTGATTTTCTTCTTCATTTATCTCGTAGTCTTCTAGCTGAACACTTTTTTTATTCATTTCCGCCTTTAACGCCGCTAATTTTTCGGAATCAGATGCCAATATTTTTAGACTCGTCACCAGTTTTTTCTTGCCAAAAATTTGCGCCATCGTCGCATAATCCGTAAACATCATATTCTCACTAAAATCCGAAGACATCCCGGTATATTTTTCTTGCTTTTTCCCAGTAAAAATTCCTTGAATTAAAAGTTCTAATTTCTTCTCTTCCCCTAAAACTTTTAGACTCACCTTATCGCCGACCTTCCACTGGTTCTTCTTCGCCAGTGCTTCATGCACTAAAACCTTTCCAGCTTCCCCACGCGCAATATTTTTCCCTTCAATCAACTTAAATACTTCACTACGAAATAACGGATCTTTTTTCACATCACTTATAGTCTGAAGCATAACCGCGTTTTTCAAGTAACCCAGCAAATCTTCTCGCATCACCATTTGTTCGCCTGTCACTACCTCACCGTTTTTTAGTTCTGCCACCCCTTCATATTGATAAATCTTCTCTGCCCCAGGTTTAGCATCGATTAAATCAAAACTCTCCGCGTTAAAAGTCTCAGATTTTAATGATCTAATTTTCACACCGAAATCATTCGCGCTATTTATCGCGCTCGTCATTTTCTCGCTAGTTTTCATTATTGAAAAACCCGCATAAATCACCGCCAGAATTAAAGTTAAAATCAAAAATATCAACGCCGTACGCG
>CAUTXE010000033.1:0-8986 GCA_963542185.1 uncultured Candidatus Saccharibacteria bacterium
CTTTCCCGCCGTCTGCAAAATTTGCGCTGGTGTAGAAAGTGCTGGAATCGGATCGTAATTCGTAGAGCTACCAAACTTATAACCCCAAGTATTATTTGGTAGATTATTTAGCGTTAAGTTCGTACTTATCGAATCAATTTTCGCTCCCACAGCAGAACTCACATTAGTTAGTGCAGTATTTTCCGTTTCAGCACTAAGTGTTGCTGTGTATCCGGTACGGTTATTAGTATTTACAGTGAAATTAAATGGAATTTCCGTGGTTTTATCCGTGGAATTAATCACCTGGTTCCCATTCACCTGCAGGTTCGCTTGATCCACTGAAGCCGACAAGGTTGGCACAAATAAAGCCGAAGCTTCACTTGTATTAAAACCCAAACCAAGAAATACAGCACAAAATCCAGCACTTACTACAAAAATATTTTTCCACAAAAATAATTTAAAAGAATATGATTTTTGGCCTTGCATATATATTTATTTTACCATAAGAATCTTCAAAAAAACCAAAAGCGTTATTAATTCCCTATCGCAAATTTAAGACTTCCGCGTGAAGTATCCTTGTACTCCCGGACGATCTACACGGAGCCAAGTTAAATCCGCCGTAGCCGGATTAGAAAGATATGAGCCATTCCCTCCCCTGAGCTTGGTTCGCCCCGTAAACATATTTGTATAATCCATATATGAAGTCAAACGCGCAGTATTAAAATCGTTATTTACGTAAATCCTCTCCAAGTTATTGCCATCCGCAGTAGCAAAAATCGATTTCACACTTCCCACCTGAGACGTATCAAAGTTTGAAATATCCAAAGTTTTCAGCGCAGTCATATTATAAAACATTGCCTCCATACCCAAAACATTACTCGTATTAAAATTCGACAGGTTAAGTTCTGTTATAGTTTTCATATTATGGAACATCCCACCCATATCTTTCACATTCGCGGTATCAAAATTAGACAGATTCAAACTTCTTAAACTAGTCATACCAGAAAACATATTATTCATATTTGTGACCGCTGAAGTATTAAAATTATTTATGTTCAAATTTTCCAGTGCTGCCATATTCGTAAACATGTAGCCCATATTAGTTACCGCATTGGTATTAAAGTTAGTAACATTTAAACTTCTTAATTTCTTCACCCCAGAGAACATTCCATACATATTCGTCACCCTTCCAGTATCAAAAGAAGAAACATCCAAATCTTCAAGCTCGTGCATATATGCGAACATTCCACTCATGTTTTCAACTTTTTCCGTATTAAAATTATTTAATCTCAATGTCGAAACTTTTGATACACCCTGAAACATATCGTTCATTTGCTTCACATTTCTAGTATCAAAACTCGATAAGTCTAGAGAGGTTACATTTGAAAGATTGTAAAACATACTTTTCATATTTGTCACCTTCCGAGTATCAAAATGCAATAAATCTAAACTCGTTAGTGATGAATTATACTGAAACATCTCCTGCATTTCCGTCACATTCTTGGTATTAAAAGAAGAAATATTCAGATTTTTTAATGCACGCATTCCATTAAAAAGTCCATACATTGTAGTAACATTACTCGTATCAAACGCCGAAAGATCCAAAGTTTCGATCTTTCCTGCATCGTAAAACATATATGTCATATTTTTTACTTTACTAGTGTTAAACCCAGAAAGATCTAGGGATTTAAGCTCCGGCGAAGCCGCAAACATTCGTGACATATCTTCGGCTTCACTCGTATCAAATCCAGACAAATCAATCGTCTGAAGCTTCGACATTCGGTCAAACATAAAACTACTATCCCTACTTAAGGTAATTTTATCCGCCTCCGTCCAATAATATACTGTATTCTCCGATGGGACAAACCAAATTCTCACTTCGTAATCCGAAGTGTTTCCGTTTTCAATATTCACTGCATCGGCCGGAATTAAATCTTTAGCTATCGAACTTCTTTTAATATGATAGATATTATCTCTTTTTCCTTTACCATCTATAACAGTTTGGTTTTTATCTAAATTCCCCACGCTCGTGTTAAAATCATATCCCCTATTAATTCTTGCCTTTTTCTCATATGGATTCGATACGACAGACACGATAATTTTATTAATGTAGTTCCCACTTTCCAGCGTGTCACTTAATTTCATTCCAATATTTATTTTGTTTATCTCATTATATCCAGTACCTACCGCCGTCTGAATAATATTTGACGGGTTAGAAGCTGCCGGAATCGGTTTAAAATTATTCTCCGCCCCCATTTTATAACCCCAAGTATTTGCAGTAAAATTATTTAGTGCTAAATTTTCAGTAATCGACTGAATTTTCGCCTCCGACGTGGAGTCTAATTTTTTCAACGAAGTATCATCTGTTTCCGTGCTAATTGCCGCCGTATAACCAGTTCGATTATTAGTTTTTACTATTAAATTCATCGAGTTAAAACTTGTCTTGCTATACGTGTTAATTACATCATTACCCGATACCGTCACATCGGAATTATCCACCGAAGCCGAAAGTGTCGGAGCATATAAAGCAAACGTATTGTCACTAAAAACCAAATTAGAAAAAGAAATTAAACCAAAAAATACAAGAAGGAGCTTTAATTCTCTATTAAACCACCCCCCCCCCCGCGAGGTTCTGTGGTTGTGATTTTTGGCCTTGCACATAGATTTATTTTACCATAAGAAGAACAGATTTTTGATATCAAAAAAGAGAATGCCGCTTACCTCTGACGGAGCATAAGCTTGGCCGAACGGCCTTGAGTGTCTCCGGAACGAGGTATGCGGCGTTCTCTTACCCTTGAGTGTGTTTTCAAAAAATAAATATCTTCAGGCTCTATTGTTTTTTAAAGCTTCTTTTTGACCAATTCCCTGGTAAAGAATTTCACGCGGTCATTCACTTCGATCACTAATTTTTTCTCTAACTTAAAGGCGATACCACCAGTTTCACCGGCCACCAATTCGTTCACATCCATTTTTTCTTTTTGCACTGAATCGACTTCTACTTCACCGATCAATTCTTTTTCGTGATACACCCGGCCCATTAAGCCTTTTTTCACTAGGCCCGTCAAAACTTCACCACCAGCAATAATTGCTGTGCGCTCAGTACGGAAGACCCCCTTGATTTTCATTTCACCCATTTCGGTTTCCACGATTTCCGCATCCAAAAGATTTTCCATCGAAGTTTTGGCATCATCGAGCAGTTCGTAAATAATCTTATAATTACGAATTTCCACGCCGTCACGCGCCGCCAACTTCACGATATTAGTTGGTACATTGACGTTAAAACCGTAAACCACCGTGTTGTCACCTTCTGCCATATAAATATCATTTTCCGTAATATCACCCACACCAGAAGAAACGATATTTAGCATCACTTCACCCTTCGTGTCGATCATCTTCAAAGAATCGACCACCGAAGTCACAGACCCCAGCACGTCACCTTTAATAATTACATTAAAGACTTTCGCATTATCTGCGTTATTCATCATACGAAGTAAATCCGAACTCGTCACATTCGCCGAAGCACTTTCTTCCACCAAATTCTGCGCATTCAGCAGTGCCATCTTGCGTGCTGATTTTTCATCTTTTACTTCAATAAATTTATCACCGAAATTTGGCAATTCCTTAAAACCGGTCACTGTGACAGGGGTCGAAGGTGTGGCCTTACCCTTTGGCTTACCACGAAAATCTAGCATCGTACGAATCTTACCATAAGCACTACCCGCCACGATAAATTCTCCGGTCTTCAATTCACCACCGGTCACCAAGAGATTCACTACCGAACCCTTACCAATTTCCATATGTGACTCAATCACCAAACCTTCAGAAGGAATCTGCACATCCGCCTTCAATTCTTCGATATCAGCCGTCAAAAGAATCAAATCAAGTAACTTCTCGAGATTATCTCCACGTTTTGCCGAAATTGGCACCATCGTGATATCGCCACCCCATTCTTCTGGATTCAAACCATGCTGTGCCAAATCCGCCATCGTGCGTGGAATATCTGCGCCTTCACGGTCAATCTTATTAATCGCTACAATAATTTTTGCGTTCGCACTTTGGGCAAACTTAATCGCTTCCACCGTCTGAGGTTTCACACCATCATCTGCCGCCACTACGATCACCACAATATCGGTCAACATCGCACCGTGCTGGCGAATCGCTGCAAAGGCTTCGTGTCCAGGCGTATCCAGAAAAGTAATTAAGCGTTCATTATGTTTTAATTGGTAAGCTGAAATATGCTGCGTAATACCACCCGCTTCCCCCTCCACAGTTTTCTTATGTAAAAGTGTATCGAGCAAAGTCGTTTTACCATGATCTACGTGACCCATCACCGCCACCACTGGTGGACGCACCACTGCCTTATCCGATAATTCCCTTCTTAGATCCGAAGTCTTGGTCGAAGTATTTTTACGCTCTAAGCGCACATTTTTTAATTCTAATTCTTCAATAATAATACTTGCCGTATCAAAATCTAGGCGCTGATTAATCGTCGCCACGATTCCCTGCTTAAAAAGTTCGCCAATCAAAAAAGTCACGGAAAGACCGAGCGCATTTGCTAGCTCATCTACGGTAATTGAACCCGCAATCTGAATCACCTTGTCTTGATTTTCTGCCATACTTACTCCTTACCGCCCCCAAGAGGACACATTTATCTAAATTATTTTACCATATTTTAGAGAGAGAAAAAAGCGGTAACTTCCGCCTCGCAAACATCCATTACCGAAAAAGAGAAACCAAAAACAAACAATATTTTATCTTGTAAATCCTGCGGCGGTCGCGGTTTCCATATTCGACGCCACGGTGGAATTTTTGCTATTCGCAATCGATTGAAGCCTTGCCTGCTCCACTCGTAAATCGTCTCGTTCTGCCTCGAGATCGGATAGCTGAGTATTCACTTCGTTAATTTTGTAATCAAAAGCGGTAGTTTGCGACTGCTCTGAGACATAAAAAAGTCCCAAAATAGCTACCATAATCGTAATCATCAAAGCCGATGAAAAACGACCAAACACATTACTCTTATATTTCACACTGTTTTGGTTTCTTGAATAGCCGGAAGAAACCGCACTGGCGTAAAAATTCGTTCGGGGCAAACTCGCGGCTGTACGCGTGCTTGTCATTCTGGTACGGACTGAATAACTGTTTTGCTTTGGTCCATTAACTGTGATTCGCATTTTTCCTCGCAAAAAATACTCGCTAAAATCTTGTCGCAAAAAAGATTTTAATTAGTATTTCTAATTATTTTTATTTTTATTTTTTCTAATTGCTGTGAGTCTATCTTTTTACACAAAAAATATTCATAGACCGAAGTCCCATATTAACCGCACTACCGCATCGCTAATATGGTCTTCGGGAAGGTCATATTTTTATATAAAACACACTCTACGATTTACTCACAACCGCATCGGGGCCTTCACCTTTAGGGAGAATTTCCCGTCATATGGGAGCAAAAAGCTCCCAAAGTTTATCTAATTAACGAAAGTTAACTTTGATTTTTTGTGCGCGTGAGCTGTTTTTTACAATGATTTGCTTTGGCATATTGCCTCCTTTTTTTGTTTTTATTTTTATCAATGGAGCTGAAGTCGTGCTGAAAATCTAAGCTAGCTTAATTTCTTTTTGCTACTCTTAATTTCGCACTTCTCGCTCGCGGATTGATAACGAGTTCAGATTCCCCCGCAATTACTGGATTTTTCGTCAAAATCGTTAATTTTGATTCATACCCTAGCGCACTTTCCTGCTTAAAATATCGCTTCACCAGCCGATCTTCCAAGCTATGAAAAGTAATAATCGCCACTCTACCATTTGGTTTCAAAAGTTTAGGTAATAATGGTAAAGTTTTTTCGATAATCGAAAGCTCATCATTGACAAAAATTCTTACAGCCTGAAAAACCTGTGTGGCCGGATGTTTTTTATGCCATCCGTTTCCAGCGATTCGATCCGCCAATTCCTTAGTCGAAGAAAAAGGCCGACTCGTGACAATTTCCCTCGCGTGTTTTTTCGCTAGACCAATAGATTCTTCGCCGTATTCTTGGAAAATTTCTACCAGTTTTTTCTCTGGAAAATGATTAATCACCGTTTCAGCTGATAATTCTTGCGTCCTATCCATGCGCATATCTAAAGGCCCATCATTTTTGAATGAAAAACCTCGATCCGAATTATCTAATTGCGGAGATGAAACTCCAAAATCTGCCAATATCATATCAAAAGTTTTTCCACACTCGATTAAGTGTTGCGCCGCACTATAAAAATCCATTTGTAAAATATCTAACTTTGATTCATCCAATGGATACTTCTCTCGAAGATATTTCACAGCATTCTCATCTCGGTCTACCAAGATGGAATCTTTATAATTCTGCGTAACCGCCAAAACCTTTCCCGCATGACCCGCATATCCCGCTGTCAAATCCAAATAAGATTCGCCCAGTTTCGGGTTTAGAGCCTCGAGAACTTCTGATAGCATTACAGGTTTGTGAAGTTCATTCATAACTACATTATAACTTATCCGAGATTTCTCTGATAGGTTTTTGTAGTTATTTGCTTCTTGTTTGAGATCGCTCAACTAGAAATTTTAGCGTGTTTGTGTTTGTATAGTTTTTGTTATTTAAACGAAACGTTTTACCTAGCAATAAAGTATCACAGTTTTACCACTCGCGCGGCTCATAACTATGATTGTTGAGAGACTTATTGTGTAGGTTGCATATTGAGTTAATTGGGAGGTGTTTTAAGAAGTACGAATGGCTTTGATTACGCGTGACCTAAACGCGCGCCAAGACTCCTAGTTGACCGACCTCAAACATTTTTTAATGTACTTTTGTTTTTGTGGTTTTTGTTTTATTTATCCACTGACCTAATTCTAAATTATATTTATGCTTATTGCAAGTACTTTTTCACATAATTTTTTACATTTTTTCGCAGACTTTTCCACAATTAAACCACCATATCTATTTTTTGCACAAACCCCACCGTATATATATGGTCCACTCCACCTCTGTTAATTCTTACGCAAATTATTTGTCGGGTTTTCCACACCTGTGCAAAACTTTTTGACGCTTCCCTGTTATTAGGATCAAATCCATCAACTTTATTCCAGCTTTATTGCATTTTGTCTTTTTTAATTTTTATTACATAATAACCGAACACTCACATTTGCGAACATTATCTTTTTATTTCAAAATATATTACTTAATTAAGACTTTGGTAAAAATCTCAAATATCAAAAACCGAACAAATTTCGCCAGCTCGTTTTTTCGTCCTCCACCAAAAACCGAACAAGTCCCTGTATCTCGAAAACCGATTTAAAACCCTACGCCAACTTTATTTTAAAAAGACACCACCGCTCTTCAACTATTCACCACACAAAAAAGACACCGCCGCGCTCTTCAACTATTCGCCACCACAAAAAAGACTCCATCGCGTGAAGTCTTTTTATAAATTTTGTATTCAACCCCCGTATGACTACTTGTAGTACGCGCGACTCTCAATCCTCACATCCACATAGATTGGTGCGAGATTATTCGCTATCAAATAGCGCTGCATGCGCTCGATATCTTCTGCCGATTCTGCCGGCGAACGGTCAATCAGACACTTATAATACTCCGTACGACCCTCGAGATAAACATCTAGCTGTCTCGTCTTATCCGTCGGCAGTACCACCTTAGTCATTTTTACCCCCAAATCCTTCAAATCTTGTTCCAGCAATGCCACGTATTGCTTAATCTTGTCCGTAATCAGGTTTTTATTCCCCGATTCGTCGACAATTTCCACGCTCGAAGTTAAATTCACCACCGTCGGTTTCACTTCCGTCTTTTTCGCGTCACCCCGATTGATCAGACTTACCGCGCCAAGTGTTAAGCCTGCCGTCCCCAGCGCCAGCGCCGTACTCAGCCCCACGAAACGCATTACTTTTTTACGTTTTCGCCTTTTTTCTTCCTTAATCCTCGTCGACTCCAGAATCACTTCTTCCCGTTTCGAGGCAATCGTCTTATTAATTCTCACTTTTTATCGCCTTTTTATTTTCAAAACTTATTTTAACCCTAATTTCTTCAAGTCTTTTTTCAATCTTATTTCTTCAATCCCAGCACCAATTTTGCGAGTGACTCGCTCGCATCTAATTTCGCATATTTCTTAAAATTCATCACCAATTTGGCTTGTTTTTCGCTATTTTTTAATAAATTCAAAATCTTTTTTAATAATTTTTCTGAATCTGCTTCCATTTCACGGTCCAAAATCATTTCCACCGCGCCGTCTCGCGCCAATTTTTCTGCATTTTTTACCTGATGTCCACCAGGCAATTTTTCAAACGGCACCAAAATGGTTGGTTTTCCCAAACTCGCGAGTTCCGCCATCGTGGTCGCACCCGCACGAGACACCACGATATCTCCTGCTCCCAAAATTTCATGCATCACTGGTGAAAAATTCCACATTCGAAACTCCGAAATCAACTTGCCTTTTTCCCAAGTTTCATATTTCTTCAAATCAATCATATCTTCGTAATGCTTACGCCCGGACACCAGTCCTACCGCTGTATATTTCAAAAGTTCCGGTAAAATTTCTCGTATCGCTTGGTTGATATGCATTGAACCCTGTGAGCCACCCGTCACAATCACTAAACTTCGTTCTGGATCAAACCCCAATTCTCTTTTCAAGCGTCGTTTTTTACTCTCCGTCACTTTTTCAAATTCCTTCCCCACTGGAATCCCCACAAAAACGTAGCGTGAGTCCTCTTTTTCTACCGGCGTACCCATGGCGATAATTTTTGCTTTTCTGCTCAAAATTCGGTTCGCCAATCCCATCGTCGCATCCGATTCATGAATCAAATATGGAATTTTATAAATTCCCGCCACAATTCCTACTGGCAACCCCACAAATCCACCCTTCAAAAAAATCACATCCGGACGATTTTCCTTACGGCTAAAACGCCACAACGTTTGGAAAAATCCCAAAGCAAATCCCACTGCCCCCGCAATATTTCCGAACACTACATCACAAAAAGTTTTCGCATGATTATCAA
>CAUTXE010000034.1:0-8881 GCA_963542185.1 uncultured Candidatus Saccharibacteria bacterium
TCCAGCGTCGTAAAATTGATACGGCGAATATGGGCTGGAGTGTCAAGCTGTCTAGAATATCGACGATTTTCGATTTTTAGTACGTCTAGATCTTGAAGGATTTCCAATTGGGTAGCAATCTTAAGTCCTTGAAAATGGAAGCCAGCAGGAATTTCTGCTTCGTCAACTTGCTTGGTTATTAAGTCGTTAATAATGGAGTAAATCGGTAAATTAAGGGTCTTATTATCCGAATGGACACTATGTTTAATAGACCACGCATTGATTATTCTAATTTTGCCTGCCATGATGTCCTCGTAGATTTGATTTTTACTGAGCAACATGGTATTCACCTCTCTTTCTGAAAGATGTGATGTCCTAACTTAAAGTGCATATTCGTTGGACGAGATACAGATTAATTTTAGCTTATTAGGTGAGTATTTTCAAATTATTAATAAAAGTGTCCGGTTATAGATCATAGGATATTCCATACTGTTATTGAAGCTTTGGGTTTTGCTTTTTTGATAATCTATATTATAATAAACAAGTCTTGAATTTTATTCAGATGAACTTTGTAAAATTGGTAAAGTTAGATTATCGAAAGGGGGATTTTATGGATAATCGAAATGGAAACATGGGAATCGGTACGCCTAACCATTCTCAAAATAATTGGACGCGAAAATTATGGCAGAGATTCTTTAGGTTGCTTATTAGCTGTACCTTTGCCGTCGCTGTTGCTCGAATTTTACTTATAAATAGCGGGATTCCACTAAGTTATATTTGGCAAGTCGTACTCAGTTGTATTTTTGGTAACTTATTAGCTACTGCTGACCTTAATTCCACGGGAATTTATCTTTCCAAATATGGAATGAATTTACCTAACTACGGAAAGCGAACTAAAGTTTTCCTACTTTTAAGGATTACCGTAGTCGGTGCGACCATAGCATTAAGGTCGTTTAGGCTGATTGATACCGCAATACTTGCTGGAGTCGTAACTTTTGTTATTGTGCTACAATGGTTCGCTAGAATTTATGATGATCGCAGGTCGTTGATCACCGGAGAAGAAGTCTGGTGTGTTTCGCGTCGAGAGTGGATACCCACAATAATTTTACTTGTGGTTTTAAACTTAACTTTCGGCTTATCTTCAGTGCTTTGTCTTTTGATTATGTTCTTGTATTCAATTGTTCTTTATTGCTTCTAACTTACCGATGCCCCTTCTGGATTCAGAAGGGGTTTTTCATAAAAATAAGGCCAGGAGTTCTGACCTTATTTTTTTCTAGTTTATTACCAAACCTTGACTAAGATTTCACCACCGAGGCGAGCTTTGCGAGCTTCCTCACCAGTCATGATACCTTTTGAAGTCGAGACGAGGATGACACCACGACCGGATTTGACCTTTGGAAGATCATCGGCGGAAGTGTAAACACGGCGACCAGGCTTACTGACCTTAGTGATTTCATTAATACGAGCGATTTCGTCAGCTTGATTGATCAAGACGTGGATGAAATTGCGTGGTTTTGCTTCTTCGATAGAGAAGTCAGCGATAAACTTGGTTTTCTTGAGACCTTCTAGTACAGCAAGCTTTAGTTTAGAAGTTGGTACAACAATCTCGTTTTTGTTGACGAGAATAGCATTGCGGATACGAGTGATAAGGTCGGCAATTTGATCTGTTGATTGTAATGACATATCTTATCCTTTCTACCAGCTACTCTTTGTTACACCAGGGATTTCACCCTTGCTTGCTTTTTCGCGGAAGCTAATACGGCTGAGACCGAAGCGGCGCATGTAACCGCGTGGACGACCGTCGAGCATATCACGATTTTTTAACCTAGTTGGGCTGGAATTTTTTGGTAGCTTCTGAAGACCTTCGAGGTCGCCAGCGGCTTTAAGTTCAGCACGCTTTGCTTTGTACTTATCGTACATTTTTTGACGCTTGAGGTCACGGAGTACTGCAGACTTTTTGGCCATGTTATTTGTTCTCCTTTTTCTCGAATGGCATACCAAATGCCTCTAATAATTTACGGCTAGCTTCTTTTGAACCGTTCTTGATGATAAAAGTGATTTCAAGGCCGTGAAGAACTGATGCATCTTCGAAGGTAATTTCTGGGAAGACGGTTTGTTCTTTAAGACCGACTGAGTAGTTGCCTTGTTCATCAAAAGATTTGCTTGGCACGCCGTGGAAGTCACGAACGTGTGGCAAAGCGATGTTAATGAAGCGGTCAACGAATTCGTACATCTTATCGTTACGTAAAGTAGTGAGGTAACCAACTGGGGCGCCCATACCTTTACGAATTTTGAAGGTAGCAATAGATTTCTTTGCTAGTCTAGAGGTGGAAGCTTGACCGGTAATTTTGGCAAGAGTAAGGGCTACAGTTTCGGTGTAGTGCTTATCTTCACGCTTTTTACCAACACCACAAGAGACGATCACTTTTTCAAGTTTTGGAACTTGATTGATGTTCTTGATATTAAGCTCTTTTTCTAGGTCTTTTACGATTTTGTCTTGGTATAAGACTTTCAAACGTGGGGTATATTCAGCCATGATTATTTCCCTTCTTTCTTAAGATTGGAAAGATCGATACCGACGTGAATATCTTTCTTACCACCCTTTGGATTAAATTGAGTGGCTTTAATGTGTCGCTCGCGAATGCCGATACCTTCGATCATTGCTTTGTGAGCGGCACGATCCATTTTGACGATTTTACCAGTCTGACCCTTGTGGTCGCCGGCAATGATTTTTACCATATCGCCAGATTTCAAATTCTGTGCCATATTATAGAACCTCCGGTGCTAAACTGATAATCTTGTTGAAGCCGAGTTCACGAAGCTCACGTGGGACCGGTCCGAAGACACGGGTACCCTTTGGAGTTTTGTCGTCGTTAACGATGACGGCGGCGTTATCGTCGAAGCGGATGGTAGAACCATCAGCGCGACGAATTTGACCACGAGTACGAACGATAACGGCACGAACTACTGCTTTTTTCTTAATATTGCCTGTAGGAGATGCGTCTTTTACGCTGGCGGTGACAATGTCACCAACACGAGCGTAACGAGCGCGAGTTCCACCGAGGACACGGATTACGCCAAGTTCCTTGGCTCCGCTGTTATCTGCGACAGCTAATCTAGTTTCCTGTTGAATCATCTTAGTTTTCCTCTCCTTCTTGGTCACCAGTAACTTCAGACTTTAATTCGACTGAGTCGTGGGACTTTTCAAGAATTTTGACGAGTTTATAGGTACAAGTCTTTGAGTAAGGACGGCAGGCGATGATCTCAACCTTATCACCAAGCTTAGCCTCATTTGCTTCATCATGAGCGGTGTACTTACGGGTGTGTGAGTACTGCTTGTGATAAAGTGGATGAGTTTCACGGCTGGTAATGGAGACGGTGATGGTCTTATCGCGCTTATCAGAGGTAACTACTCCTTGAAGTGTTTTTGCCATACTTAGGCTCCCTTTCCTTGATTAATTAAAGTTAATGCTTTTGCAATTTCTTTGCGCAAAGCTTTGATACGATGTGGATTTTGCAAGGTACCTTCGTAGAGACCACGCTTAGCTTCGAGAAGCTCTTGCTTTAACTCAGAGACGGTTTTAACCTTGGCGGTTTCAGTTTTCTTGTCTGCCATGATTAAATTTCACCTTTCCTTACAAATTTACAACGTACTGGAAGCTTGTGAGAGGCAAGACGAAGAGCTTCTTTTGCCTGTTCTTCGGTGACTTCAGCCATTTCGAACATCACAGTGCCAGTTTTAACTTTAGCTACGTAAAATTGTGGTTCACCTTTACCCGAACCCATTTTCACATCAAGAGGCTTCTTGGTGACAGGAGTGTGTGGGAAGATGCGAATCCAAATTTTACCACCACGCTTGATATAGCGAGTAATAGCTTGACGGGCAGCCTCGATTTGGCGGGAATTGATGCGTTCATTGTCAAGAGACATGAGACCGAATTCACCAAAAGCGACAGTGTTGCAGCGAGTAGCTACGCCATCATTTTTGCCTTTTCTAACCTTACGGTGCGCAACGCGACTTGGAAGTAAAATAGCCATATTTATTTTTCTCCCTTATAAATCCAAACCTTAACACCTACGATACCGGCGATGGTTGGAGCGTGATGACAGTGGAAATCGATGTCAGCGCGGAGAGTATGTAGAGGAACTGAACCCTCGATGAATTTCTCACGGCGAGACATTTCGGCGCCATTAAGACGACCAGAAACTTCGACACGAACACCTTTAGCACCTGCGGCCATGGTAGACTGAGTAGCCATCTTGACAGCACGGCGGAAGTTCATACGCTTACCAAGTTGGAAACCGATATTTTCAGCAACGAGCTTGGCGGATAATTCAGGTTTCTTAACTTCTTCCACATTGAGGCGGATTGGTTGAGAAACGAATTTTTCCAATTCTTTCTTTAATTCATTAATACCAGCACCTTGTTTGCCGATAACTGCACCAGCCTTGGCGGTACGGATAGTAACCGTGGTAAGGTTGTCGGTGCGTTCGATTTCGATGCGGGCAATGGTTGGGCGAGCTTTGAAACGGTTTTCAATAGTCTCGCGGATCTTGACGTCTTCGATTAACCATTTTTTGAAATCAGTGTTTTTAGTGAACCACTTAGAGGCCCAATCTTTACTGATTTGAAGGCGATAAGAAACCGGGTTTACTTTTTGACCCATTACTTGTCCTCCTTAGCTGATTCTTTTTTAGCTTTTTCTTCGCCAGCTACTTCAACGAAGATGTTGCTGCTAATCTTCTCAAATGGAAGAGCGCGACCGCGTGATGCAGGAACAAAACGGCGGATGCGAGTACCAGCAGTAACAGAGATACGAGCGATGCGGATAGTCTTTGGGTCGATTGAAACACCAGAGTTAATGAGATTAGCTTTGGCAGAATCAATAGCCTTCATGACTGGACGTGCAGCGCGGCGTGGGGTGTGTTCTAGAATGACAAGAGCGTCGGCGACGTAGCGATCGCGAACGAGGCTAGCGACAACATTGGTCTTGCGTGGCATAGAATCTACACCTTTAATATAAGCGTGTGCAAAATGAGTGGACATTATTTACCTCCCTTTACATCAGCTTTTTTACCACCATGGCGTTTGAATTTGCGAGTTGGAGCAAATTCACCAAGCTTGTGTCCGACCATATTTTCGGAAACGAAGACTGGAACGTGGACTTTGCCGTTGTGAACAGCGACAGTGCGACCAACCATTTCTGGGAAGATGGTAGAGTGGCGAGCCCAGGTTTTAATCACGGTGCGATCTTCAGCGGAGAGAGCTTTGATCTTCTTTTCGAGTTTAAAATCCACGAATGGACCTTTTTTAAGGCTACGAGACATAGATTATTTCCTCTTTCCTTCGTGACGACTACGCACGATCATTTTATTAGTTTTCTTATTGTGACGAGTGCGGAAACCGAGAGTGAGCTGACCCCATGGAGTACGAGGAGCCTTACCGGTACCGTGACGACCACCGTCACCACCACCGTGTGGGTGATCTGTAGCGTTCATAACAACACCACGGACACTTGGGCGGATACCTTTACGGCGAGTACGACCAGCAGCACCAATCTTGATGTTTTGGTGTTGGAGGTTACCAACTACACCGATGGAAGCTTCACAAGTTGCGAGAACTTTGCGAACTTCACCAGATGGCATACGAAGAGTGGCATAGCCGTTTTCTTTTGCCATAAGTTGAGCGGATGCACCAGCGGAGCGGGCCATTTGAGCACCACGGCCTGGAGTTAGCTCGATAGCGTAAACCATAGTACCGACTGGGATTAGATCAAGCGCTAAGCGGTTAGATTCTTCAATTGGAGCTTCTGCACCAGTTTGGAATTTCTTACCCTTAAACATCTTGGAATCAGCAAGTACGTAATGGAAGTTGTTGTTTTCGTCTTTGATACGAGCAATACGAGCGCTACGGTTTGGATCGTACTCGATTTCCATAACTTCGTAGGTCTTACCTTGTGGAAGGTTGTGAGTAAGAATACGATAGTGTCTCTTCACACCACCACCACGGTGACGAACAGTAATGCGTCCTTGGTTGTTTTTACCTGCGTTCTGCTTTTTAGCCTTCAAGAGAGACTTGAGAGGTTTTCTGGTCGTAATTTGATCAAAATCCTGAGTAGTCTTCTGGCGCTGAGCAGGAGTAGTAGGACGATAAGCTTTAATGCTCATTATTTTTTATCTCCTTCCTCAACAGTTTCTTCGTCGAAGACGCGGATTTTGTTACCCTCAGCAAGGGTGACATAGGCATACTTGCGGTCGCGACGATATGTTGTGCCTGGATAGGCGTGTTTACCCTTTGAAAAGCGGGTCGCTTTACCCTTACGAGTAAGAATACGGATATCTTTGACGGTGACATTGTATTGTTCAGCGACGGCCTTAGCTACAGCGAGCTTGGAAGCGTCAGCAGGAACATTAAAGATATAAGTAGATTTACTTTGTTCGGCGTAAGCCTTTTCGGTTCTTCGAGGAATAAGTAGCATTATGCGTTCTCCTTTCCGATTAACCAGTTTTCGAGTTGAGCTTCAGAATCCTTTACGAGAACGATCTTGTCTGCATTCATGATGTCGAAGACATTGAGGAATGTAGGACGAACAACTTTGACAAAGTCGAGGTTGTTGGTTGCACGTAGGGTGAGAGCGTCTTTCTCTGGAACTACGATCAGAGTATTTTCTGAGGTAATACCATTTTTCTTAAGAGTAGCTAAGACTTCTTTGACTTTACCATTTTTGATGCCGAGAGAATCGATAGTGATGATGCTCTTATCGGTGTTCTTGATAGAGAGAGCTTGCATGACTGCAACTTTCTTAGCGTTTCTTGAGAGATTTTTGGTGAAGTTTTCGTTGCCAGTACGGCCGCCAGCTACACCACCATGGCGCCAGATAGGGTTACGGGTAGAGCCGAAACGAGCACGACCAGTTCCTTTTTGTTTCCATGGTTTCTTACCACCACCGCGTACTTCGCCACGCTTCAAAGTTTTAGCGTGTGAGCTACGTGAATTAGCAAGATATGCATCGTAAGCTAATTTAATCAATTCGTGATTAGTAACTTCGAGATTGAAGATTTCTGGATTTAAATCTGCCATATTACTCCTTTCCCTCCACAGTTACGATACCTTTCTTTGGTCCTGGGACGGCGCCCTTAAGACCGAGGATGTTGTTTTCCTTATCGATATAAGCAACGACAAGATTCTTCACAGTAACTTGATCGTGGCCCATGCGACCTGGCATGCGCTTACCCTTGAAAACTTTTTGAGGATACATCGAGCCGATAGAACCGACTTTACGAATATCGCCCTTGAAGCCGTGGGTATTGCGTGACTCTTGGAAGTTCCAACGTTTGACAGTACCAGCAAATCCTTTGCCCTTCGAAATACCAGTAACCGCAACCTTGTCTCCAATTTCAAAATTATCGACTGTAAATACGTCGCCTAACTTGAAATCTGTGGTGGAATCCGTACGAAATTCCTTTAAGATTTTAGGACTTAATGTTTCTCCAGCTTTTTTGACGTGAGCTGATACCGACTTGCTCAGATTCTTACCCTTACCGTAACCGAGCTGCACAGCATTATAACCATCAGTTTCGACGGTTTTTATCTGAGTCACTGTGGCTGGTCCAGCTTGAAGGATAGTAACAGGGGTCACTAAACCATCTTCGCTGATGATTTGGGTCATACCAATTTTGGTGCCGAGGATGACTTTCATCTTTTCCTTTCCTTTACGGAGACACTCTATTAGCTAGACAGTAAGGCAGTTCCGACTTTTTTCTCTGTTTGGCCTATATTAAAAAATATTACAGTTGGAAAAAAGTGGCTTTCCTTAATTGTCTAGTTCTTCAAATGTCACCTTGATAAACTTACAAAGATGATTTTACCACAAATGGCACAGATTATCAAGGTCAGAATTAGACTTCTTCGGCCTCATCGTCCTGGTCGATAATTTTTGAGACTTTTGAGTTGTTATTTTGTGTGATTTTTGCGGTTGGTTTAGATACTTTAGCTTTTTTCGTGGTATTTACTAGGTGGGTTTCCGAAAGATTTTCATAGAATAAACTTTTGCGAGTAGCGACTAGTAGCAGATTAATTAGGTAATATATACCAAAAATTACGAGCAGACCCAAAGCGATATAGGTAATTGTTTCATGACTAAGAATATTGTTAACGAGGGCGAGATTTAGTGCATTAACTAAAGCAAGTGGCAAAGTGATGAATTGAAGATAGAAAAAGAGGTAGCGCAGAAAATAGCGCAAATACGTTCGCATGATTCCGACCTTGTGATTAGATTCGACCTTGAGGTTGGTCATGAAAAAGCCAATCGTGCGGCCACGTAAAATGATGGTCGAGAGAACGAGATAAAAAATGAATGGGATTTGAATAGTAAAGAAATCAGATTCGAGATGGATTAATTTTAGTACAATATCACCAAAGAAGATAGTAAAGAAACCGCCTAAGATAAAATCAAAACCCATAGCCACGAGACGACGCAGAAGTGAAATTTTATCACTGCGCTCGAGACTTTTTTCGTCGATTTGTTCTCTGGTTGGGAGGTATTTGGCTAACATAGCGGCCAAAGCAAAGCCGAGAATACCACCGAGAGTATTAGTGGTTAGATCATCGACATCAAAGAGGCGATAGTTGCCGGAGTAAATAAAATAGAGACCACTGAGTTGAGTTAATTCAAAGAAAAGTGAGAGAAGGAAAGACTTAATGGCGACCTGTTTGAAGTTATTCTTAAAGTAGTACTTGAGATAAAAACCAAAGGGCAGAGTCATGAAAATATTGAAAATTGTAGAAAAGAAGGCGGGATTATTGATGATGGTAAGGTAAGATTTGGGATTTACTAGCTGCAACTTGGCATGCTTCAGAATATCGAAGATAAAGTTAAACGGAAGGAGTTGCATTTGATGA
>CAUTXE010000035.1:0-8797 GCA_963542185.1 uncultured Candidatus Saccharibacteria bacterium
TTTTAGACAATGAGTTATGCGATTGGGATGCGAATAGGTGCTTCGGTCTTTTCTTTTTCGAAAGAAATGGTGAGCACGCCGTCTTTTAATTCTGCTTTTACGCTACCTTCGTCTTCGCGAACTTGGACTGGAAGGGCGATTGTACGAGAAAATTCTCCCCAATAACACTCTTGGATGTGCCAACGAGTGGTTTGTTCATCTTCACCGCCACTAAGGACGCCGGAGATGGTTAAGATATTGTCAGAAATGGTAACATCGAGGTCCCCTTTGGAGATGCCTGCGGTGCGAGCTTTGACAACTAACTTGTCGGCAGTTTCGTATACATCCACTGCTAATTGTCCTGGAAAATCACCAGGTTCTTCTTCCCACGCCTCTGGATCTTCTTCTGCTGGAAGTGGACTCGGTTGTTCTTCTAGAGCTGAAACAGGTTCAGAATCTAGGCCATCATTATCCAGAAAAGCGGCCGCGAGTTCATCTTCCATAAGCATGTCTTCGTCATTAGTACGAGCCATTGCTTGTATTCCTCCACATTAACTATTGTTCTTAATTATTATAAGAGTGGTTATGTTAAAAATCAAGAGTAAACAGCTTTATCGTGTAAAAATTACAATAGAAAAATTTATTTTAGATATGGTTTTGCCAAACAGATGTGTGCGATGCCAGAGAGAGGGCGGGATTTTTTGTGACCGTTGTAAAAAATATATAAGCATAATCAATCCGGGCTATGTGATGAATGATATGTATGGGTTTGAAAAATTATTGGTAGCAGGACTGAAAGAGGGGTGGTTTGAGAGGATGGTGCGGGATTTTAAATATAAGGGTCGGCGAGATTATGGAGAGTTTTTGGCGGAGAAATTGGGGGAGGTGATTTTAGGTGAAGTTAAGAGAGGGATGCTTTATGATAGGTCGAGTGATAATTCGGGTGATGTATTGGTTGAGACGTCAAAAATGATGGACACTGAGATACAAGAAATTCGAAAAATTATTTTAGTTCCCTTGCCGACGATTCAAAAACATATTCGGGAGAGAGGATTCGATCATACTTTAAGATTATGTTTTGAGCTGGAGAATTTTTTACAGAAAAGATTAGACGATTTTGGAATAAGTGTGGAATATCAAAGTCTTTTAGTTAGAAAAAATAAGACGGTGCAGGTGGGTAAAGAAAAGAAAGAACGTGTGAAGCAGGCGGAAAAAGCATACGGAATTCGGGAAGGGGTAGAAATTGAGAATAAGACGCTCTATATATTGGTGGACGATGTGACGACGACGGGTGCTTCCCTTGCGGCAGCGAAAAAAATACTGCAGGCCGATCGAGTATGGGCTGCAGTATTAATGAAAGAACGTTAATTAGTTGGTGGTACCGACACCGATCACGGAGTTGAGGACGAAATGAACGATGGCGTAAGCGAGCATAGAGATAATGAGGCCGATAATGGCATAAAGTATGGTGTTTTTTGCGTCTGTAACCTTTTTAGAGTCACCGCCAGAGAGAATATAACGAAGGCCACCGTAAACTAGCATAATGACCGAGATGAGGCCGACGATGAGTAATACGGTGTTAGTAATGCGACTGAAAACGCCGTTATCGCCGATGAGTTCGGTAGGCATACCATCAGCACGGGCAGCATTTGCACCTTCTTGGACGCTAGTAGCAGAAGCTAAGAGACAGCTAGAAAAGAGGCAGGCAAAAGCACCGAGGCCGGTAAAAGTTTGTGTAATAATTTTGGTAATTTTTTTCATGAAATATAGAATCTCGCGGTTAAATTCGACAATATTATTTTAACACAGATATGCGAAAAAGCAACGAAAAGTGGGGTTAATAGAGATATTTGAGGAATATTTGGAAAAACTATTAGAGATGTGGCGAATTTATGATAAGATAGAGATAGACGGAGAGTTACCCAAGTGGCTGAAGGGGGCGGTTTGCTAAATCGCTAGTGTGGGGAGACCTGCAGCGGGAGTTCGAATCTCCCACTCTCCGCCATTACATGACGTCGATTGGAAAAGACCCTTGAAAGGGTCTTTTATTATTCTAAAAATTCTTTTTAGAATAATGCGATTCTCTGTCTTCTGCGTCGTCGTCTCAAAAAATATTAATATGTTATAATGTTAATAGTTAAAAGGTGCTAATATGGACGAAAAAATTGTAAAGTGGGAAGGTGAAGAATATATTTCACATAATAACGGTGCGGGGTGGTATGTGGGGTTATTTTCGGTGACCTTGGTTTTGAGTTTGCTTTCATTTTATTTACAGTGGTGGACTTTTTTGGCTTTAGTGATTGTGTCGGCTTTGACGCTGCTGATTTTAGCGGTGAGGCCAGCTAGAAAAATTTCTTATACTCTGACCGATAAGGGTTTTACGGAAGGTGATAAATTTTATGCGTTTTCTGAATTTAAATCGTTCGGTATCCTGCAAGATGATGTGCATTTTGCAATTGTTTTGACACCAAGAAAGCGCTTGTCGCCAGCGGTGACGATTTACTTTCCAGAGAATAAGGGTGAAGGAATTGTCGATATGTTTGGAGCGAAATTGCCAATGGAGCCAGTGGAGTTAGATCTATTAGATAAATTGGTGAAGAGATTACGTATTTAGTTTAATTTGGTCAATGGAGTGATTATCCAGCTTAATTTTTGTGATTGTGTAATTTTAAAAAAAATCTAAATTTTAGGGGTACAAATCAAAAAGGAAATATGTTATAATATGAGTGTCGTAGCAATACGATGCTCATTTAATTTCTAGGTGAATATTACTTTATGTGGTATTCACGCATGCACCCGTAGCTCAGCTGGATAGAGCGTTTGCTTGCGGAGCAAAAGGTCGTAGGTTCGAATCCTGTCGGGTGTACCAAATGAAATTATGAGAAAATCAGTTCCCTTTCGGAGCTGATTTTTTGTGTGAAATATTTTGACGTATTGAAAAATTTATGAATAAGCTTTTTAAATTAACAATGGTTGGGTTGGGAAAATGATGATTTTTTAGCTGACTCATAATCTGTTGTAGTTAAGAGTATTTTTTGTTAAAATAAGAGGTGGAAGCGTGGCCGAGTGGTTGAAGGCGCACGACTCGAAATCGTGTGGGCCGAAAGGTCTCGGAGGTTCGAATCCTCTCGCTTCCGCCATTAAAATAAAGAAGGCCTTTAGGTCTTTTTTTATTTTAATTTGCGAGAGGATGAGAACCGTAGGTTAGACCGGATGACGAAGCGAGTGAAAAATAAAAGTTTACTTTTATTTTTTTGAGCGAGGAGGAACGGAAAGATTTCGCGAAGCGAAATTTTAATCCTCTCGCTTCCGCCATAAATGTCGGAACCAAAAAAAGATTCTATGGAGTCTTTTTATCTTTTTAAGTTAAAAATAAGGATCATGAAGGTCCTTATTTTTATTCACTTCCCTTGCCTGTGAAAACGGCAGCGACAGTTTTGATGAGAATTTTAATATCGTAGGTGACACTCCAATGGTCAATGTAGTAACAGTCGAGACGAACGATTTTCTCAAAGTCGGTAATTTCACTGCGGCCGGAAACTTGCCAGAGTCCAGTAATGCCAGGTTTGATACTAATACGACGTTTATGGTGGGCGGCATACTGATTATATTCGTTCACTGTTGGTGGACGAGTACCAACGAGTGACATGCTGCCTCCGAGTACGTTAAAGAATTGAGGTAATTCGTCGATGCTAGTTTTGCGAAGAATCTTACCGATTTTAGTAATGCGTGGATCATTCTTCATCTTAAACATAAAACCTTGCATTTCGTTTTGCTCTTGCAAATCTTTGAGACGTTCTTCGGCATTTTGATACATGGAGCGGAATTTGTAAATGTTGAAGAATTTACCATTACGGCCTACGCGTTTTTGTTTGAAAATAATAGGTCCTGGATCTTCTAGATAAATCAATGGTGCGACAATAATACCAAATAGAATACAAATCAGACATCCGACTAAGGCACCAAGAATATCCATGAGGCGTTTGACGATTAATTCCCCATCGGTAAAGATACGAGGTGAAAGGCGAATTACGCTAGAGGTGCCGAAGTCTTCGAGTTTAGTTTCAAGGGTTTCAATCGCAAAACTATCGATTGTGATTAGTGAATCGATCCCCATTTTACTAACTAGTTCGATTAATTCGCGGATCTTTTCGCGATCAGTATGAGCAACACTAAAAATTACAAAGTCGACCTGATGACGTTTGAGATATTCAATGGCCGGGGTGGTGAGCTCTTTTAAATCGTAAGCTTCGGCTGGATTAGTAATAGCTTCAGGAGTAAGTTTATTTTTGGTGAGGGGTTTTAATTTATAAAAAAGATCTTTACATTTACCAGAGAGTGAACTAACACCAATAATTTCACAATCTTCAGCGTCAAGTTTTTGGATTTTACTAATTACATTACGAAGGTTGCAACTATCAGTAAAAATTACAGTCTTTTTGGTATGATGTCCGAGGTATTCGCGTTTTAGAAAATGAATTAAATAAAGCGTAATAAAAGAAACTATGAAATTAACTGAGAAAAAAGTGCCGAAGAAGAGTCGTGGAATACTATTGCTTGTATGAGTGAGATAAACAATGGCGGAAAAAATAATGGCCATAAACAGATTAGTGAGAAGAGCGGATTTAGCATGGCGAAGAATACCACGTTTTTTGGTGTCAGGATTACTGTGATAGAAAGTAAAAACAATTAGATATGAAAGAAGAAGATAGAGATAAATAGAGACGGTGCGAATGTTGTAAAAGGCGATATCGTTAGGTTCCCAACCGAAGCGATAGAAGTAGGTAATTAAAAAAGAAATAGTAATGGCAAAAAGATTAGCGGTAAATAACTCAACACGACGATGATTTGACATATTGAATTTATTGTAACATAAATATTCAGATTTTACAGATTAAATAAAAAAATTACCCCTGTTAATGCTTATGATTGCAGAAAATATAAAATTATTTGCTAATAAAATATATCATATATGAGATATTTTGGTTTGGGATAATTTTGAGATTTTTGACGTTACAGGTGGAAATCAGGGGAGAAATTTAGTATAATCAAGGGAGAAAATTAATTGGATGGTGGGGAGAAGGCAAAATGGCAAGTATTTTTTCAAAAATTATTGCAGGTGAGATTCCATGTTACAAAATTTACGAGGATGAGAAAACCTTGGCTTTTTTGGATATTCACCCAGAAACTAAAGGTCATACCTTGGTGGTGCCGAAACTTGAAGTCGATAAACTTTACGATTTGCCGGATGACTATTATCTGGCGGTAATGAAAACCGTAAAGAAATTGGCAGCCAATATGGAAAAAGTTTTGGGGGAGAGGACTTTGATTAAGGTGATTGGTACGGATGTGCCACATGCGCATGTGCATCTGGTAACTTTTGATCCAAATTACAAATATGGCCAGGTGGTGGAAGTTTCCGAGGCGGAAATGGCTGAAATTAGAGAAAAATTATTCTTAGAAAGTGAGGAGAACTAATGAAATTTGCTCCGGCATATAATCCGGCGGATTTTGAAGCGGATATCTACGCGGCTTGGGAAGCGGCGGGTAAGTTTTTGCCAAAAAAAGATGAAATTGAGGTGGATGGCAAGAAATCGAAACGCTATTCGATTGTAATGCCACCACCAAATGCGAACGGAAATTTGCATATTGGCCACGGTTTAACAGTGGCAGTGGAAGATTCCCTGACCCGCTATAACAGATTACGCGGACGCAGGACTTGGTACGTGCCAGGAGCGGACCATGCTGGTTTTGAAACTTGGGTGGTTTACGAACGTGAACTTGAAAAATCGGGTCGTTCCCGTTTTTCGATGAGTCGTGATGAAATTTATAGTGAAGTCTGGAATTTTGTACAGAGTAAACGCGGCGATATGGAACTACAGTTGCGCGCGCTCGGGGCTTCTTGTTCGTGGCAGGACCTCACTTTTACCCTGGATGAAAATGTAGTGCGCCGTACCTACAAGACCTTTGAGCAGATGTGGAAGGACGGTCTGATTTATCGTGGTGAAAAATTAGTAAATTATTGTACGAAACATCAAACGGCTTTTGCGGATATTGAGGTGGAATATAAGGATGAGAAGGGGGTGCTTTATGAAATTAAATATCCATTCGGGCCGGGCGTGGACAGTGACGCGAAGGTGGAACTTCTAGATGAAAATGGTGAAGTCGAGAGAGTAATTGAGGGCGGTGTGGTAGTTTCGACTACGCGTCCAGAAACCTTATTCGGCGATACGGCGGTGGCGGTTAATCCAAATGATAAACGTTATGAATTTTTGCATGGCAAGACTTTAATTTTGCCGCTAACTGGTCGTGAAATTCCGGTAGTACTGGATGAACATGCAGAGATGGACTTCGGTACAGGGGTAGTGAAGATTACGCCGGCACATGATAATGATGATTTTGAGGTGGGATTGCGACATGATCTACCGAGAATTCAGGTGATTGGATTCGATGGTAAGATGTTGCCTGTCTGTGGTGAAGAAATTGCTGGATTGACTGTCGAAGAAGCACGTAAGAAGACGGTAAAAATGCTCGATGCGGCGGGATTACTCGTGGGCGAGAAGAAAATGCAACATTCTGTGGCGCACTGCTATAAGTGTGGCACGGTGATTGAACCAATGTTGAAAGAGCAGTGGTTTATTGATACTTCGAAGCTAGCGAAGATGGCGATTGAGCACCTGAATAATAATGAAATTAAGTTTTATCCAGAGAATAAACAGAAGGTTTTGATTAATTATCTTGAGGGGTTGAAGGACTGGAATATTTCACGTCAGATTCCTTGGGGGATTGCAATTCCGATGTTCCATAAGATTGATCCGAACGCGGAAGGTGAAGAATGGGTGTTCGATACTAGAACACATCTGTTTGAGATCGAAATTGGCGGTGTAAAATATCGTCGTGACGAGGATACTTTTGATACGTGGTTCTCTTCTTCGCATTGGCCAATTGTTTGTACGAACTGGGAAGAAGGTTTCAAAAATGAATTCTATCCACTAAATGTAATGGAAACCGGAGCAGATATTTTGTTTGCTTGGGTGGCTAGAATGATTATGATGGGGGTTTACGTGACGGGCGAAGTGCCATTTAAGGAAGTCTATCTACATGGTTTAGTCTTGGATGCTAAGGGTAAGAAGATGTCTAAATCTAAGGGTAATGTGATTAACCCGATGGAATTGATTGAAAAATATGGTTCGGATGCCTTCCGTATGGGGATTTTGCGTGGCCGCTCAGCGGGATTAAACCAAGCTTTCTCAGAGAATTCAGTGATTTCGAGCCGTAATCTTTGTAATAAATTATGGAATATTTCACGCTTCGTGCAAGGAATGGTGGATGAGTCTGAAACGAATTCTACAGAGACAAGCGTTGTGGAATATACAACGGAAAATGCAGGTGAAGACTGGATTTGTCATGAAATTAACCGGGCCAGCTCGATGCTTGAACAGGCGATGAGTGAATATCGTTTCTCTGAGGCGGTGGAAATTGTTTATAGTTTGGTTTGGGATAAGTATGCAGACTGGTTCTTAGAGAGTCAGAAGATTTTCAAGAATATTCCACTTCTTAAGAAGACTTTAGAGAATGTTTTGATGATGATGCATCCTTTTGCGCCTTTCGTTACAGAGGTGATTTGGCAAAATCTTTCTTGGACTTCTGGTATGGTGATCGACGCGGGTTGGCCTGAAACTATGAAGTTCGACGAGATTTCAGCGATGAACTTTGAACGGATGATTGAGGTGGTGACGAAGATTCGTGCGACGAATAATTCCCTGTCGCTTCTAAATAATAATAAGAAATTTGGCTTGCTCTTCGGTGAGGATGTAATGGCGATCGAAAATACCTTGCTTTTGAAATTCTTGTCACACGTGCCTTATATTTCTTCGACAAACGGTACGCCGAGGGGTCTGAAGTTAGCGATCGCAAACCACGAATTATACCTCGATGTGACGGCTGAGGTGGTCGCTAAATATAAGAATGAATTGACGGAGAAGATTTTGGCGGTAGGTCGCGAACTCGATGGGCTAAATTCTCGGATGATGAATCCAAACTATGTGGAAAGAGCGCCGGCGGAACTAGTGAGAGAGACACGTAATTTGATCGCAGAAAAAGAAAAGCTGATCAAAGAAATGAAGATGCAGCTAAATGTAATCTAAAAGATTTAGTGATTCCCTGCTTAGCATTAAATTAGGCGTAATTAACTTAGAAAAAAACTTCGGTGATGAGCCGAAGTTTTTCGTGGTATTTAATATAGAAGCTGAGAGTTAAGTTTAATGATTGTTTGACTCAGAGGCTATAAAATAAGCTTAATGCGCGTTTATGGCTATAAAAGCAAAATAAGTAGTGTAATTCCCTGTTAGTTTATAGTTTTATAGAGGAGTATTAGTATCCTTGATAGAATTTTAATGATATATTTAGCCTTATTTTAACATCCTAGATATAATTTTCACGAAAAATTTAGCTTACTTTTAGCATCCTAAAAAGAAGTATTTTTTATTTTATAAAATTTAGACACAAAAATACTATGCGCTATTTTAAGGCTATATTATTCCCTCTCCATGTGAAAAAATGGCGTGAAAATACGATGCTTCCCTGTTAAGCACATGAAAAATCTTGCATAATGTAAAATGCTAATGTTATATGCTTGACAAATAAGCATAAACATTTCCTAATAAGGTACTGATCTGTTCTTATATGACCCAATTACCGAGGCGCTATCGTAGTTAAAATTATGTGTTCCGTTTTAAAAATTCGATAATTGTTATATCTATATTAGCGTGAGCGGGTTGCTAAGTCAAGTGGGTTCTAAATATAGGGAAGAATTGAA
>CAUTXE010000036.1:0-8619 GCA_963542185.1 uncultured Candidatus Saccharibacteria bacterium
CATCAAAGATGCAAGATAAAGGACAAAACTAGTTTACATCTTACTTAGGCTAAGAGAGCCTTTTTGGGCTTCTCACTGGCGGCTTCAATGGCTTTACTAACACTGTAATGCACAGAGTTTAACACTTCGAGTGGCGAAAGATCGTCGGTGACAATATACTCTGGCACCACCATGGTATTCACCGACTCCATAAACTGATTACGGAAGCCATCAAAAGTCAGATGATCACTCTGCAAGATGGACTTTTCGAACTTAGTACAGTCCATCCCAGCATTAATCGCGGTCTTAGCCCGAGAAACCAAGGTCATGTCACTATCAGCATGCAAATAAAAGGACGCCGTAGGTCTAGGCAGCATGGCCTGATATTCTTTTAGCACCGACTTGGGAACATAGGTAGAACGCGCATACTCTTTTGCTAATTCATAATATGGCTTAAAAGAGTCGAGAATCACATTTCCGCAATTTCCGCTTCTCAGAACATAAAGTTCTTCTTTGGTAAGATGCTGACCATCCATGATTTTCCATCCTACACCTAATCTGGACTTCAAACCTTTCGCTAGAGTAGACTTTCCTACATACGGTAGGCCCTCAAGGTAAACTAACATAACTTCCCCCTCCTGTTTCATTTTTTGAGTAATAAAAACTAGTTACAACATATATTATAACACAAAATGTCAATAAACACAAAAAACAGGCCCTTAGCCTGAATTACTGGTGGACGATAGAGGATTTGAACCTCTGACCTCGTCTACGTCAAAGACGCGCTCTAGCCAACTGAGCTAATCGTCCAGCTAATTTATTATATGATATTTAAGCGAAGATTTCAACCATAATTTAATTAAAAGAAAAAGACCCCCGTGAGGAGGTCTTTTTTAGAATCAATCTTAGCGACGGTAGCCGGATTTCTTACCTTTCTTGAGGAAGACGACGGCGAGGAGAGAGAGGAAGGCGAAGACGGCGATGCCGGAAGCGAGGAAGTCTGAGGATGAAAGATTCATACCTGCGAAGACGGATCCACCAGTGTTAGGTACGGCTGGGGTTTTCTTACCACCATTCTTACCTGGAGTAGCTGGTTTATCTTCTGGCTTAGCTGGTTCATCCTTACCAGTAAACTTGAAGTTAGCAAGTTCTGGTTTTTCAAGGTCATCACCTGCACCGTTTAAGGCTACGACTTCGAGTGTGTAATCACCCTTATCCAATTTATTATTAATGTCTTCGGAATTGAGTTCGATGGTACCACCGTTAGTCATTGCGGCTGGATCAGTGATTTCGATTTCCTTATCACCAACTTTGTGGCCAGCTTTATCTTTCAAAGTAACCTTAACTTTGGCGACGCCAGCAGCGTGGGCAATACGAAAACCAGTATAACCACGTGGGTTAGTCTGAGTCTTCTCGACTGCTACTGGAACATAGTTAAATTCTACAGTATCTGCAGTTTCGGCTTTGCCATCGACGGTAACCTTGATCGAAACCTTACCGAAGATACCATTGGTAAGCTGTTGCATGTCGAGAGGAATTTTCTTCGAGCCACTATTAGCTGCGCCAGCGTTATCGACATTTACAGTTTGATTGGTAAGAGTGGTGGTAGTACCGTCTTTGTCGGTGAGTTTGATTTCGTATTCAATAGTCTTAGACTTGGTAAAATCAATATTGAGTGGTACTTGATTTTCAAGAACCTTGCTATCTGAGGTAGGAGACTTGATAGCAACTGATTGACCGTTTGGAAGAACGGTGACCTGGACGGTTACTTCAGAAGAAGTAGCTTCCTGGGCGTAAGTTTGATTAGTGAGCGCCAGGCCGCCGAGTAGAGTCAAGCCTGCTATTCCTAATGCGCCGATGATTGATTTTTTGTTCATTTTTCGCCTTTATTATTTTTATTTTTATCTGTGCCAGGGTCTAAATAATTAACTTAGACTTTTGAGCACGACGCTTTCTAAGTACGATGATAAACCATACCACAGCCGTTGTCAATAGCATAAACAGAATAATTAAAACAAAGATAGGTACGATTAAGACAATTTTGGTGGATTTTTCTTCTTTGCCACCAGCGGAGATGGTAGAAGTAATACGGTAGATGCCAAAGGCTGGACTATCTTTCCATTCGAGATCAACATCACGGGTGGTATCTGGTAAGACATCGAAGCCCTTAGTGTCTTCAAAAATTGAACCGCCGAAAAGCTTTTCTACTTTCATGCTGACAGTGGCACGAAAGTCGGTATTACCGGTATTTTCGACCGTAGCAGAGGTGCGAATATTGCCAGAAACACGGAAACCGTCGAGATGGTATTTGGTGATTTTAGCTTCTTCCCTAGTTTCACCTTCAGTTTTACCGTAGAGAGTTAAGCCGACGCGGGAAACCGTCTTAATACCAGTGGAATTGAGGTCGTCTTTTGGGATGGCTTCGGCGAAGATGACGGCATATTGACCACCGGCTGGGACATCTTGAGGCACGGTGACACGATATTTCACAACCTTGGTCTCGTTTGGCTGCACAGAATAAGTAACATCAGAGACATATTTACCGGAAGCATCTTCAAAGGTTGTCCAGCGTGTAATCTGAGTACGTGAACTTTCCTTCGAGAAGTTTAGTTCATATTTTTCATTGGAAACGGAATATGGAGTAGCATAAACCTTAAAATCAAAGGGATCGGTACCGATATTAGAGACATTAAAGGTGAAGTCGGAAACATCGCCACCTTTGAGATAGACGGTGTTCTTCACTGGAGAGATTTGGATTTGAACTTTTGGTTTTTCAGATGGTTTTTCGTCGGCATAAGTAGCAGAGGTTTTTGCTAAACCGAAGAAGCCGGAGAGACCTAGCCCAAAGAGGGCTAGAGTCAAGACACGTTTAAAATTATTTTTCATCAAATACTCCTTTAGAAATCAGATTCGACGCGAGGTGCGGACTTGGTATTAGATTTTTTGTTCTCGTATTTCTTTGAAACAAGCCAGAAGATAACAGAGAGGATAAAGAGAACGAGTAAGACGATAAGCCAGATTGGACAAAGGATCACGAGTTTACGAGAAGTATTGTGGGCACTACCAAAGGTAATGTCTTGCTCGACCCAGAAGATACCGATACCTGGAGACTTTTCCCAAGTTTCTTTACTGAGGCGCTTAGTATTAGGGAGAGTGGTGCGGTAAGTAGGGTTTTCTTCGTTAGTATAGACTTCTTCCTTAGAGAAGAATGGGAAGACACGGAGAACATACTTAACATCCTCATCGGTGTTACCACAGTTTTCGACACGAGAGGTGCCGGAAATTGGTGGGTTGAAGAGGATAAATGGAAGATTATTTTCCAAAATCTTAGTACAGTGGTTAATCTTACCATCAATATGAGAGTAGATCAACATACCGATACGAGTGACTTCACGAATAGTATTAGATGAATTTTCACTGGAGGCGTTCTCCACCATAATAGAGGCATATTGGCCACCACCTGGAGCATTTTGTGGAACCTTCACGGTGTATTCAATGGTAGTTTCCGAATTTGGATCGAGATGGCCAGTGGTAGTACTAAAAGTAAACCAGTTAGAAATCTTGGTGTAGTCGGATGATGCATCGAAAGTTGGGTCGTAGTTTTCATTACTGACTGAGTATGGTGCAGCATAGACCTTAAAGTCAAAGGCATTAGTGCCGATATTCTGGACACGGAACGTACCTTGTTTAGTTTCACCTGGCTTCAAGGTGCCAAGCTGCTGAGAAGCAGGAGAAACCTGCATGTGATTGGCAAGACGTTCGGTACCGTTATCTGCGTGGACTGGGCGTACGATGCCGAAGAAGAGTGGCAAGGCAACTGCCATACCGAAAATTAGACCTTTAAGTTTTTTCATTTACCTCCTAGTTATATGCTATTTATTATACACGAGCAAAAGCGTAATTCAATGAAAAATTAGCTTATGTGCCCGGATTCTCTGAAACGGTTAGGACCACTATATCTTGATAATTCCCTGGAATTTCAGACCCAGTAGCAGCAACGTGATAATTGATAGTAGTAGTTTCGTCGATGACCTGCTTGGCAGTATTCAGGTTCTTAAAAATCGAGGCATCAGTGGCCGTAACAGCCTTATGCGTAATAGTGCCGACCGAGTAATTCCAACCAGCCTGAGAACCGTCGAGCGCTCCGTTTTTAGCTGGAATAGTACTCGTAGTGGTCGTATCGTGAACAAGGTTAGTATTAGAATCCTTATCACGAATATTAATATTGTAACCAGTGACACTGTTCGTCTTCACGCGAATGGTATTAGTGAGATTTTTAACCTGACCCGGATTAATCGTATCTGCTACCGTACTAGCACCAGCCGTGATATTAAGAAAAGAAGCGATGGTGACATTGACGTCGAGACTATTCTTTTTCTCAATAGCCAAAGTACTAAGTGGCAAGGCCATTAACCCACAGGCAGAAGCGACGCCAAGAACGCCTACTACCTTCCCAATATGTTTCATATTTTTTCCTCTACTTATTTGTATTAAGTATAATTTAGCATTACCAGAATGTCAAATAAAAATCAGCTCCTTTTCAGAAGCTGATTTATCAGTCAATACAGGAAATTAGTTCTTAGTAACAGTGTAAACGATGACGTCTTCGTAGGTACCTTGGCGTTGTGCTGCACCTGGTTCGATGCGGTAGGTCATAGCAACCTGTTCGGTGGAAGGACCGGTAGTGTTCTTAACTACGAGAGCGGTTTCAGAATTTTTAACCATAGCGGTGTCAGCTACGAGATCACCACCCTTGAGGCTCCAAGAACCAGTACCAGAAGCGGCGGTTGGGATGAAGTCTACACCAGCGACAGAACCGGTGATACCAGCAGCGCGAAGAGAAGTGTCTTCATCTTTGTCTTTAACGGTGATTTTAAGACCAGCAGCGTTGTTAGTAGCAGCGGTAAGGTTAGAAGTGGCAGAACCAGCTTCACCTGGAGTTTTGTTACCAGCATCAGCGGTAGCGTTATCGTTAGCGATAGAGATACCTTCTTGAACGGTAACCTTAACAGTGGTTTCAGAGTTGTTAGCAGCAAAGGTTGCTAGTGGGAGTGAAGCGACACCGAGTCCAGCTAAAACGCCGAAAGTTGCCATGATTTTTGCATATTTTGTCATAATATTTCCTTTATTAAATATTAACAGTTTTTTTGTTTTTTACTTGTATTGACCTTCAAGTTACTATTAATTTATCATGCTAATGCTTAGTCGTCAATAGATTTTACTGAAATTAAATTGAATTTTATTGTGGAAAACTTTTGAGAAAATTTTCGAGTGTTTTACAGAGGTGAAAAAGCTTTTCAGGATGAGTGAGATCGCGATAATCACGATTAATTTCGAGCTGCAAAACTTCAATATTAGTATTTCCATGGACGGTCTTTGTAATGCCGCCGCCTTTGAACGGGCTATTTTCGGCGACTGGCGCAATTCCCTGATCTTTTAGAGCGGTTTTTAAGGATTCGATGGTTTGGATTCTTGCACTTACGCCATCGAGTGAGCCAATTTCGATTGCAAAATCATGATGCGAGGCGGCGCCATGAATATCTAAGACGAGTTGAATTTGATATTTATTTATTACTTCGAGAAGCTGATGCTTGTAATTCTCCATTTCTAGTTTATTCGGATCAATACCATCAGAATTTTCTTTGATCATGAGAAAGGCGCCGGTTTTTTGTGCAAGATATTTCACAATGGCCTTAGTGTAGCCTTCGCGCATTTTAAAATTGCCGTCTTCTTTAAGAAAATTTACGGTATGCGGAGCAGAAAGTAGAATCGGCACAGTTCCTTTTTCAAAATGGATTAGCTCTGGGGTATTTTCACGTTCGAGTTGAAAGATTTGACGCTGAAAATCGGAAAGCACGGCCGGATCGACATGAGGAATTTGCTGCTGAGATTTGGAAAGCACGGCCGGATCGATAGTGTTCATGGTTATATAATAGCAGAATGCTATAATAATAACTATGGAAGGCGAATTCATACAGCGCATTGTACGCGAAGCCGAAAAATTATTGTCACGAGATTTTGCAGTTTACGCCAAGGGGTCCGGGGGGGATTTGGTGACGGACGCAGATTATCTGGTGGAGAGATTTTTGATTGAAAAAATCCACGCGGAATATCCAGATTTTGCAATTATTAGTGAAGAATTTAATCCGGATACTAAGCTCTCTGATAATTGCTTTATTATTGATCCGATTGATGGGACGAAAAATTTTGCGAACGGTTTGCCACTTTGGGGAATTCAGATGGCTTGTCGGAAAAACGGGGAGACTATTGCAAGCGTGATTGATTTGCCGGCGCTGAAGGAATTTTATTTTGCTGATAAAAGCGGAGTCTATCTGAATGGAGAGAAAATTTCGGTGCGCGAAGTGTCAATCTTAAATGCGTTTTACGCGGTGATTGGCGGAGATGTAATCGAAGCGGCGACCAGAATGCAAAAATATGGGTCGACTCATCGGGTATTTGGCGCAGCCTGTGTGGCTTTTGCGTTTTTGGCGGCTGGAAGAATGCACGGAGTGAGTTTTCGGGCAGAAAATCCCTGGGACTTTGAACCAGGATTATTCTTAGCCAAACAAGCAGGGGCAGTAGTGAAGAGCGAACCTGGTTTTCATGCGGCAGCGATGAATGAGGAGTTTTTAGAGATTCTGAAAAACGAAACAAGGTAACTTCTGTTACTGATTAGTGTTATAATACTAATTATGAAAGACAAACTATTCGATGAATGGATTGGTCTTAAAAAGAAACTGCATTTCAACAATAAGATACCTAGAATAACGGAAGGTGAAATCTGGTGGTGTAGTTTTGGAGAGAATGTTGGAGTAGAAATTAATGGGAAGAGTGTTCGTTTTACGCGACCAGTCTTAATAATGCGTAAACTTAGTAAATTTGGCTTCATGGGTATTCCATTAACCTCACAAATTAAAAGCGGATCCTGGTACGCTAAATTTAATTTCCTATCAAAAGATGAATATGCAGCTTTGTGTCAAGCAAGAGTAATGAGTGTATCAAGGCTTCATTCTAAGATAGGTCAAATACCACTATCTGATTTATCTATAGTCAAGAAAGCTTTTCTACAATTATACCGGTAAAAAATATGCCCTCAACCATAAAGGATGAGGGGATGGCGGGTATTCCCGAATATGTTTTTATGTTACACCAATAGCTATTAATTGTCAACTTTAGATTACGTTATTTTAATTTTTATTACATGCTATAATTAACAGAGAAGAAACTATAAATTTAAGGAGTATTGATTTTGAATTTAAAGATTGGAATTGTGGGGCTACCGAACGTGGGAAAATCAACGCTTTTTAATGCCTTAACCAATGCGCACGCTTTGGCGGCGAATTATCCTTTTGCCACAATTGAGCCAAATGTGGGGATTGTGCCGGTACCAGATACCCGCCTCGATGTTTTGACCAAAATGTACGAAACCGAAAAAGTGATTCCGGCCACTGTAGAATTTGTCGATATTGCAGGGCTTGTCGAGGGCGCCTCGAAAGGTGAAGGTCTGGGCAATAAATTCCTCGCTCATATCCGCGAATGCCAGATTATCTGCCACGTAGTGCGCGTGTTTAAAAATGACGACATTTTGCACGTTTCGAAAGATTCGAACACAGCTGCAGAAGTGAACCCTAAGCAAGATATCGAAATTATTCAAACAGAGCTGGAATTAGCCGACCTCGAAACTCGCGAAAAAGTGGAAGCGAAACGCAAGAAAAACAAGGAGCAGGAAGAAAAAATTCCATACTTGACGGAAAAGCCGGTGATTTACATGTTCAATGTGGACGAAAGTGAATTAACTAACGAAGAACTGAAAAATGAGATGCGCGCCTTGGTGGCGCCAAATCAGGCGGTTTTCGTAAACGCAAAACTTGAGGAAGAAATGGTAGGGATGACCTTAGCGGAAAAGAAAGATTTTCTCAGTAGCTATGGGGTGGACCACGATGCCCTGTCGGAGCTAATCATTGCCGCTTATGACACCTTGGGTTTGCAATCTTTCCTGACGGCTGGCAAGAAAGAGGTGCGAGCTTGGACCATCAAAAAAGGTGCCACTGCACCAGAGGCGGCAGGCACGATTCATACCGATTTCCAGAGAGGCTTTATCGCGGCGAATGTGATGAAATATGATGACTTAGTAGCGCTAGGCAGCGAGCAAGCAGTGAAAGCCGCCGGAAAACTCGCCACCATAGGCAAGACTTATGTGATGGAAGACGGCGATATCGTGGAATTTCGCTTCAATGTCAGTAAATAATCTCTAAGTAAAAATCTAAGAATACTGAAAGCTTAATTGGCGCGAGGGGATATACAGATAATCTCGCTTGGAGAAAAATATGATTTTAGGAATTGACGAAGTGGGGCGCGGGCCGTATGCGGGGCCACTAGTAATTGGCGCCTGTATTTTGGGCGACTGGCAAAATTCCGAGAACGCAGAGTGGATTAAAAAATTAACCGATTCGAAAAAATTATCTGCCAAACGTCGCGAAGAACTCTATGTTTTGATTAAAGAAAAGGCTTTGGCGACAGCGACTGGTTGGGTGAGTAGCGTGGAGATAGATGAGATGGGACTGAGTGAGGCCTTGAGGCTAGCAACCAGACGAGCGGTGGAGCAAATTCAAAAGACCAAGGTTCCCTTTTCGGAGATTA
>CAUTXE010000037.1:0-8570 GCA_963542185.1 uncultured Candidatus Saccharibacteria bacterium
GGTTTTATTCAAGGATTATAATGAAGAAAACAGAATATTTAGCCCAGAACAAAAAGATGGCAAGCACAAAAAAGAACCCCGAAACGAGGTTCTTTTCCTTGATTTTTAGAAGTGACCGAACTTGGCGGTTTCTTCGTATTTCTTATGCAAGAGATCAAGATCTTTGATGATGTTTTTAGGTGTACAAGCAGCATATAGTTCTGGCTCTGGCGTGATATTTTTGCCATCACCTTTAATATAAATCGCGAGTGGCTCAGCAACGCCGATGGCGTAAGAAAGTTGCACTTCACAAGAGTGTAAATTATAACGTTTGAGGTAATCCACGGCGATTTCACGCGCTTTATAGGCAGCGGAACGATCCACCTTGGACGGATCCTTACCCGAAAAAGCACCGCCGCCGACGGGAGCGAACGATTGATAACTGTCGACTACAATTTTACGACCAGTCAGACCAGCGTCACCCATGAAACCCCCGATGAGGAATTTACCAGTAGGGTTAACGAGGAATTTTTCGACCTCTACGCCGTATTTACCAGCGATTTCGCGAGCCTTATCGATGAGAATTTGGTCAGTTTCGACGCGATTGGTTTCGGTGTTTTGATAACTGATAGTCCAATCCTTAATTTTAGCAAGGCGCATATTATCATCGTATTCACCAGTGAGCTGAGTTTTACCATCCGCGAGAAAACGGGAATCTTTTTGGCGCAATTCGTCATAGAATTTGGAAAATTCCTGCATAATCACCATGGCGGTCGGCTTATATTCGGCATTATCATCGCAAGCAAAACCAAACATCATACCTTGGTCACCCGCGCCACCTACTTCATCATTTGTACCGAGAGCGATGTCCTGACTCTGGACACCGAGGTTGTTTACGATTTTAAAATCTGCGAGCGTGCCAGAAGGTGTGAGATTTTCCGCGTTATCACCATTAATGTAGCCAACCTCTTTTAAGACTCGCATCACCACAGACTCGACATCGACCTTAGCGGCGGAAGTGACTTCACCGGTGATAAAAATTCTACCTTTACCACCCATCACCTCGATACCACAACGGGAACTGGAATCACCGGAGAGGAAGGCGTCGAGCAGGGCGTCACTAATTTGGTCACAAACTTTATCAGGATGACCACGAAAAACAATCTCGTTACTGTATAGTTTCATATTTTCTTTCTTGTGGTCTTAAGTTTTCTCCATTATAGCATAAGTAGAATAAGGTGATTAAAAATTAATAAAATCCAGCCGGAGAGACTGGATTTTAGGGAAGTTTTATAGACAAACGTTTCTAATAAAACTTACTGTAATTTTTCGCGCAAAAGTTTCTGAGCGATAGCTGGGTTAGCTTTACCCTTGGAGGCCTTCATAACTTGACCAACGAGGAAGCCGATGACTTTTTCACTACCAGCCTTAAAATCAGCGACGGCTTGGGCGCAAGCTGGATCGGCCAGGACTTGGTCGACAATCTCAGAGAGCGCACCGAGGTCATTTTCCTGAAGCAAGTTAAGCTCCTTGGCGATTTCGCGAGCCGACTTATGATGCATATTTGGGTCGAAGAAGCGCAAGAAGACTTCCTTGACACTGGTGGAAGAAAGTTCGTTCTTATTAATCATCTCAGCAAGTTCGCGAAGCTGCATGGTAGTCGGAAGTTCGTCGTTCAAAAGACTACTATTTTCTTCCGCGAGAAGCACCGAAGTGTAAAGGTTAGAGATCTTCTGGATGGCATTCTTGGTGATTTCCTTTTCAATACCATCAGCGTCACAAGCGGACTTTAATTCGGCTAGGCTTTCGACAAGATTTTGATGGTCAAGAAGAATTTCGAGTTGTTCTTCTGGAATTACCACGCGGAGCATGGCGCGATAGTCAGCCGGCAAGCGTACTAATTTAGCGTGCTCGGCTTCGACATATTCCTCAGTCAAATGAATTGGTGGAATATCCGGCTCTGGCATGTAGCGATAGTCATTAGCTTCTTCCTTGCTACGCTGAGAAGTGGTTTTTCCGGTATTATCGTTCCAGCCACGGGTTTCTTGGACTACTTTTTCACCATTATCGAGCAATTTTTTCTGCCTGTGATATTCGTAGTCGACCGCCATTTCAACAGAGCGAAAAGAGTTGAGGTTTTTAATTTCAGCACGCGTACCCAGTTCAGTGCTACCTTTTTTGGCGAGCGAAATATTCACATCAAAACGCATGTTGCCATTATAGAGGTCACCATAAGTAACGCCGGCAAAAGTCAGAATGCGCCAAAGTTCTTTACAATAATCGCGAGCATCTTCCTTCGAATGAATGTCTGGCATAGAGACAATTTCAATCAGAGGGGTGTCGGCACGGTTAAGGTCGACAAGACTGTAGGTGTCAAAATGCGTGAGCTTGCCAGCATCCCCCTCGAGGTGAGCATGTTCAATGCGAATCTTCGTGCCATTCGGAAGCTCAACAAAACCTGGACCGATAATTGGCTGGTACATCTGGGTGATCTGATAGCCCTTCGGAGAATCTGGATAGAAATAATGCTTGCGATCAAAACGCGAAATTAGATTGATATTGGAATTAAGGGCCAGGCCAGCACGAGTAGCGAGACGCACGGCCTCCTCATTCAAGCGTGGCAACATACCCGGAAGAGCGTACTCGACTGGCGAAACACAAGAGTTCGGCTCCTTACCGCGAGCATCATTATCGACTTCGGAGAAAAGCTTAGTCTTGGTCGCGAGCTGAACGTGACATTCGATACCGATAGTAATTTCGTAAGCTGAATTTTCTGACATTAGATAGCTCCTAAATCTTTTAATGCTTGTTTATAAGTCTCCAAGGCGCGACGACTTTGGTTGTAATCGAGCTGAAAGTTTTGCTCATGAGCGATTTGATTGCGCTTTTTATGGACATACCAGACGGAATTTAATTCAGAAAAACGTTGACCGGAAGCCTTCAGTCGTTCACCCATAGTCTTGCCTGGGGCGCCGAGTTCCATCATCGCCTTATCAAGTAGCTTATCGGCTTCGATGAGAGCATAATTAAAACTCAAAGGGTTGTCACGAGAGAGATTATTTTCAATTCGCAGGAAGTTGGCTTGGTAATCTTCCTTATCAAAAGTATGAGTACGGTTGCCGAGTTGGGAAATTGAGATGAAGACCAAAATTCCCACAATGAGAACCGCAATTAGGAGAAAGAAAACTGGGGAGTTCATGAGAAATTCTCCTTGGCAAACTGCAAGAGGTTTTTGTCACTACGGCGTGGGCCGATTAATTGTAAGCCGACTGGAAGTTCATCCTTGTCACGGTTGATTGGAATGGCTAAACTTGGTAAACCAGCGAGATTAATTGGTACACTCATCACATCTTCTAAGTACATGGCGACAGGGTCATTAACTTTTTCACCGAGTTTAAAAGCTGGCGACGGAGAAACCGGAGTGAGGATATAATCACATTTTTCAAAAGCCTCTGCATAAGCCTTAATAATGAGAGTACGGACTTTTTGGGCCTTGAGATAGTAAGCATCATAAAAACCACTGCTTAGAACGAAGTTGCCGATCATGATACGGCGCTTGTTTTCTGGCATAAATCCATCGTTGCGACTAAGACCAAAAACTTCTTCGATACTGTGGGCTTCAGAACTGCGATAGCCATAGCGAATACCGTCATAACGCGAGAGATTAGAGGCCACTTCGGCTGGCACTACGACATAATAAACTGCCAAAGCATACTTCAAGACCGGCATCGAGAGCTCGACAATTTCATGGCCCTCGGCTTTCAGTTTTTCGATCTGAGATTTGAGACCTTCGCGGATTTCTGGAGCAACGTTATCGTTATCAAAATCCTTAATTACACCGATACGTTTCTTCGCACCAGCTTCGACGACGGTTTCATTATAATAATCTGGCAAAGAAGTGAGATCTTTTTCATCCTGACCACTAGTAATCGACATCAGAAGATCCAAGTCTTCCGGATTTTGAGTAAAGAAACCAATCACGTCAGTGCTGGAAGCCATAGCCACCACACCGTAACGCGAAATCGTGCCGTAAGTCGGCTTCAAACCATAAACGCCGTTAAAGGAAGCTGGCTGGCGGATTGAGCCACCAGTATCGGTACCAGTAGCAAAAGGCACAATATCAAGAGCGACGGCAGCGGCGGAGCCACCAGAGGAACCACCGGCGACACGTTCAAAGTCCTTGGCATTATGGGTAGGACCAAAGAAAGAATTTTCAGTGGAAGAACCGTGAGCAAAAGCATCGAGATTGGTGCGGCCGATCATAATGGCACCTTCAGCTTCGAGCTTGGCGACAGTAGTGGAGTCGATTGGCGAACGGAGATTCAAGAGAATTTTCGAGGCGGCCGTAGTATTTCCCTGCTTACTAAGGAAGTTGTCCTTCAAAGCATAAGGCACACCGGCGAGACGACCAACCTTTTCACCGTTTTGGATTTTTTGGTCGATTTCAGCGGCTTTTTTCAAAGCTTCGTCTTCATTAAGTGAAATAAAGATGTTGTGACTAGCGTATTTTTTGGCTTTTTCCAAGGCTTCCTTGACGAGCGAAACCGCGGAAGTATGTAAATCAGCAATTTTCATTAGAGAACCTTCTGTACTTTAATCATATTTTGAGCTTGATCAGGTGCGAGTGCAAGAAGTTGCTCCCTGGTAGCATCCTGAGGTTTGATTTCGTCGGCACGCCAAACATTTTCCATTTCAAAGACCTGATAGGTTGGCTCGACCCCAGTGGTATTTAATTCATCAAGCTGGGAAATGTAACCCACGATATTAGTGACGTCCTGCTGGAGGGCGGAAATTTCGGCATCCGTGAGCTGCAAATTGGACAGCTTGGCTAAGTGTAAAATATCATCGCGCGTATTATTCATAAGATATATTATACCATTTTTTTGATTAGGATATTTTATAAAAATAATGTTATATTTGTGATATGGATTATTTAGAAAGAGCTAAACTTATCAATAAAGTCATTGAAGATGGACATGAAATCATCGATAAAATGCGCCCCATCTCCAGCCTTTCTGAATTAGAGAAACTAGAGCCAATTATTGAAAAATACGCTGATTTTGTTGATGAAAATTTTGGTGAACCATCTGATCTTGATGATGAAAAAGAATGCAGTCTGACTACGTCACTTTATGTGGCGCTAGATTGGAAGAGAAAATCACTTTACCAAGAGAACTTAGATTTTGAACCTACACAAGTTTTGGCGAAAGATTTCATGGATGGCTTCATTAAGGAACTTGATGGTGAGAGTTGGGTATAAAAAATCGACCGATTAAGGTCGATTTTAATAATAAGATTAATGACCGGGACCGGTATAGTAATGATCGTTTTTATGTTTTTTACTATCCTCGATCCAATCTGGTTCATTAGGAAATCTGGTTTTATCATTTTTTCCATAATGATTATGATGATCATGGAAGTCCCTCTTGCTTAGAAAGCCATCTGCAATAACAGTCTGCCCTTCTCGTTCATTAATTCCAATAGCAAATGTAACTTCATGATCGTCGCCGATAATGCCCCATTCCCTTTTAGTCCAGTTTTTCTCTTTCTGATCCGTATAGTTTTGACTGCCATGTTTTTCGAATGCATCACGGCTATACGTCTTCTTTCCGGACTGATCAAGTGCAACATGGCCATGGCCAAAACCATCGCCAGAACCGAGACCGCCATGATAAACTTGCGTAGTTCCATCTGCTTTCTTAACAATTTTAGCATCTTGTCTATTGAGATAGCCAACTCCCGCCTTATCTAGAATACGCTCTCGCTCTTTTCGATTATTTGCCTTAATCTCATCAAGCTTTCTTTGGCACGCATTCTTTAGTCGCTCAAATTCCGCTTGGGCCGAATCAAATTCAGCCTTATAGGCGTCTCTTTCCGCCTTAGCGCTTTTAAATTCAGCTTCAGCAGATTCATGCATCATTTTTGCATTATCGAAATTACTTTTAGCGCGCTGAAATGAATTACTATGCGAGCTAGATGTTTGCCATTTAGCATTAGTCTTGGCGCTATTAATTTCCTGAATAAGTCTTCCGACCTCAGCATTCAAATAATCTCGCCGTTCCTTATGCGCATGACCCTCACTGGAATACATTGGAGCATCCGCCTTATTGCCATATGAATAAGCTGCACTAGCGCTATCGAAACAATTTTTCATCATTTCATGCTCCATATCAGCTTCTTGGCGGAGTTGTTCGATTCTCGAGCTATTTCCCTGACGAACTCGGTTAAAATCAGCCCAGATAGCATCCCTACTACCTTTTGACTGCTGCATACTATTGTATTCCCGGTTCATTTCTTCTCGAGCAGCAACTCTTCGATCCCATGCTAATTGCATCCTGTCGTGAGCTTCGTTTGCACGATTTTTTGCATCAATATACTTCTGGAATGCGGCTTGCTTGCGCACAAAAGCTTCCTGCTTGCGAGCAAATAAATTGTCCAATTCGGCACTTCTTGGCATATTAGTCACCAACCTTTCTTAAAGAACAAAGCTATGTTTTTAGCTTAACATTGAAACAAAAATATTCTACAATATTTTGTATAAAAAATCAAGCAATTTATTGCTGGCTCGATAAAATTACAAGCTAAAAATTAAGAAAACTACCTTTTTGGTAGCTTTCTTAATCTAATCGAGCTAAGGATTTTTACCTTAACTAATAGTTTTTCTCAACCGCGGTAGAGTTGTTTTTCAAAAGTGTTTTCCCTAGTCGCGGCGAAGCTGTTTTTCAGAGATGATGCGCTTGCTACTGATATAGGTTAGGAGGAAGTAACCACCATAAATCAGCACAATCATCGAAACGGTCATCGGAATCGAGGCAAGCAATCCGTCAGAGCCGAACGATTCGATAATGCTTGAGGCAAACATGATACCAAAAATGGAATGGATGATACCAATAAGCAATGGCGCGATAAAGAAGATTGCGATTTGGACGAAGAGCGCACGATTTAACATCTTGTTACTGGCGCCGAGGCGACGTAAGGCAGCATACTTTTCTATATTATCGGAAGATTCAGAAAGTTGTTTAAGCGCTAGAATTGCAGCAGAGGAAATCAGGAAGATGATGCCGAGATAGAAGCCGACGAAAGTGGCGATAGCCTGCATACCAACCGAACCGGTTTTTACCAATAATTTGGTGTAGAAATTAATAGCAACGCCACTTGGACGATCAGCTTTTCTAGCCGAGTTTTCGGCTTTTTGGACGGCTTCTTCGGAAGAAGTAGTCACTTCGACGGATAGGTCACCGAGATCAAAAGCCTTGCGCAAGTCTTCATCAATCTGTTCGGCAGTGCGGGAATTACTGAGGTTATAATTCATTAGCATGGCCTGAGTGCCGATTGGTTGATCAGTGATTACATTGTCAGGAACGATGAGGACGCCAGTATTGGACTTAAAACCTGATGAAGTAATGAAGCCTTCTTGGTGTTTTTTGGCGACTGGATTGAGGGTAAAATTACGATATTTAATTTGCGTATTACCCGCAAGAGTCTTATCAAGAATCTCTGCCATAGTCTTAAAGTCGGCCAGGAATTGATATTGATCATTTTTCAGGTGAATTTCGTCACGATGATAGAGTTTGGCGAGCTTATTATAGTCAGAGACGCGAACCATCGGCACAGTAGTTTTCGACATGAAGGCCTCCACAGTCCCCGTCATAACACCTGACGGTAAAATTTGGCCATAAGTAAAACTACTATCGGCGTAAACATTCAGCTCAACATGATCTTTAATATCCTTCGCGAGATCTGGGTTTTGGTTAATCAAAATTTGATAGAGGGATTTCTTCATGTAGTCTTGCGAAGTGGCGAGAGCAGCTTTTTCCTGGTCCTTAGACATTTGGGATAAATAGCCAACACTACTATTCGAGCCGTAAACCGCGAGATAATCAGTCAACTCAGCCATGGCATCGACTGGCGTATTGTAAGCTAGCTCCTTTTTCATCGACTCATTGATCGAGAAGCAGAGCGAAAGAATACTGATTGTGAGAAACAACAAGAGACTTATCAAGGACATGGAAACCACGGCGGTATTCACCTTGCTGGAAATCTGGCGAAAGACGAAGGAATTGAGTCCCTTGAAGTAAAACTTTTTACTGCGAGTAACAATTTCCATAATCAGGCCAGAGAGTGACCAGAAAATCAAGAAAGTCGAAACTACGCCAGCAATAACTGGCCAAAGAAGATTATAGACACGATCCATGAGAGAAATTTTGTCATTATTCACCCACCAATAAGCGTAACCGAGTACCGAAGCAGAAACGACGAAGACAATGGCACGAAGTAGTGGGTTTTTCAGGAAGGCTTTTTCGGATTTCTTACTACCTTGAAGTAACTCAATAATCTTTAGACGTCCGACAATGATAGTATTGAAGAAAATCACGATGAGATAGATGAGGCCGAAGTAAAGAATGGTATCGAAGAAGGCTTTTTCAGAGAAGACAAAGGTAAATTTGTCCATATTGGTTTCGAAAAGCTTGGCAATCAAAACACTAATTAACTGAGAAACGCCGATACCAAGCAAGAGGCCCACACCGAGAGAAATTACGCCAATCATCAAGGTTTCGAAGAAGAGCAGGCGCGAGATTTTACGCTTACTC
>CAUTXE010000038.1:0-8563 GCA_963542185.1 uncultured Candidatus Saccharibacteria bacterium
TTGAGAAGAATGCTTCGGATGGCGAAGTTATGAACATTATGTCTAGTGTGAAAATCTTAGGTATTAATGTGAAATGTGGTCAGGTAATTTTCCAATACTTAAAGACTGAGAAGAAGGAAGCAACTAAGACTGTAGATAAAACAGAAGTTACGACTTCAGTAGTCACTCCGGAAAATGTTGAAGTAGTAGAAAATAAAGAACCAGAACCTCCTAAGCCAAAAAACGAAACCCCAGCACCTACACCAAAGGAAAACCCAAAGACTCCTGAAAATAATGTGAGCGAGGGTAAGACTAATACGGCATCAGCTAATGACGGCGCCAGTAAGCGGGATTATACTAATAGAGACAGTGCGTCTGAATATCTTAAAGGCGAAGACGAAAGAAACGCTCAGACTAATCTTCCAGGCAGTGAAATTACAGATAAAGCCCAGTTTGATGCGATGGTAAAAGAGAGTATTGAGCAAAACTCTAATCCAAATACCACCTGGACCTTCCAAGATAATAGTAAAGGAATTGTCCATCAAGAAGGTGTAGCTACTGAAAAGCAGACTGACGCAGATAATCGTTCAGTATTACCAGAAGAAAAGCCGGTTGTAAGCGAAGATGTTCAGGGGTCACATGGTGAGAATAAGAGCTTAACAGACGTAGATATTGCTGATGCAGTAAGAAGTGCTAATAGTGATAATAAAGTTGCTCACGAATCTGGTCAAACTCGTACAGTAGATGTTGAAACAAATTCTGAACAATAATTGTACTCAATAGAGAAGAAAAAATATTGAACAAATATATTGTACAAAAACTAAAAATAGTCTAAAATGAGTTTAGGATCTTAATCGAAAGGAGATCGATGAACATAAACATAAAAACAAAAACCTGGGAAGATATGCGTAGTTCTGCGCGCCGTATCTTTCCAGTGATTGGGACAGTGGTCGCAGGTGCGTTCAGTCTCGGTCAAATTCAAACTCCAGTACATGCCGAAGAGGCTACTTGGGGCCCAACCAGGCCGACTTACACCTGGAAAAATCCAGCAGACCATGTCACCTTTAACTCGATGACGGATAACCCAGAAGTTGGTAATGAAGCTAACTTTGTGCGTGTACGCAAGGCAGGTACTAAAGATAAATATGACGATAATGTTACCGTAGAAGCCGGTTCAGAATATGAAGTATTTGTATACTATCATAACAATGCTTCGGCTAAATTGAATGACGGTGATCATCGTGGTGTAGCTCAAAATGTACGTTTGCGAATGGATAAGATCAGTGATCGTATCACTCCTAGTGCAGCAGCCATTTTGAAGGGAACTATTTCTTCTTCAAATTCATCACCAAAAGAAGTTTGGGATACTGCTTATTTACACTCTAAAGAGAATGTTTCTTTGCGTTATGTGCCAAATTCTGCAAAACTAAGTAATAGTGGTTCACTTAATGGTTCAACTTTGAATGACGACGCACTCTTCGGTAAAGATGGTGGAACATTTTTAGGCTACACAAAGAATTACTGGGGTGTAATTCCTGGTTGTAATGAATTTGCCGGTTATGTAACTTTCCGCATCAAAGTTGATAAGGCTGGTTTTACTGGTGAAAAAATGGCTTCTAAGGAAAATATGAATGATTACCGTACGGAAATCACGGTAGCTCCAGGTGAAACCATTGACTTTAAATTGCGTTATAAAAACACTGGTACGACAATTCAACGCGGAGTTTCTGCTTATGACTTGCTCGGTACTGGTATGACTGCAGTTCTTGGTACGACTTTCTTGAAGACTCCTCGTTCAGCAGGTTTTGAAAAGGAAAATCTCTTCAAAAATGGTTTTAATATCGGTGATTACAATGCTGGTGAAGAAGCTTTCATTACTTACAAAGTAAAATTCTCTGAAGACGAAAAAATCTTCCCATGTGGTGACACGGTAACTTACAATAATTCAGCTATCGCGGTGCTCGACACTACGATTCATAGTAAGGTAAAGGTGACTGTCCATCGTGATTGTGCAGATAAACCAAAAACTCCTAATACACCAAAGGAACTCCCTCACACTGGTGCTTCCGAAACTGTATTAGCAGTGGTGGTGACCGCCATGATTGGTATCGGTACTGCTTACTACATTGCTTCGACTAAGCAACTTAAGGCTTTAGAAAAGCAACACGAAGATAAAGAATAAAGAGCCCCTTTCGATCTAATGTAATCGCTTAGACGATTAAGTACAAAAAAGAACCCTATGAGAGCGGGGTTCTTTTTTTGAAAAATTTTGATGGGGAATCGAACGAAGAATTAAAATAGGCTAAATTTTATGGCCACTTATTGAAAAAAGCGAACAAATATGCTAGAATAGTCAAAGTTAATAATACATTAAGGAATATTATGAAAAAGGCAGTTGTACTCATCGGCGGTAAGCAATATATCGCAGCTGAGGGTGAGACCCTACGGGTGGACCTCCTCCCGGAAGGAACTAAAGAGCTCGAAACTGGTGCTTTACTTGTAATTGATGGCGATAAAACCCTCGTTGGTACGCCAGAAGTCAAAGGTGTCAAGGTTTCAGCTAAAGTAGTAGAAGAGAAAATCGCTGGTGACAAAATCCGCGTAATCCGCTACCACTCAAAGAAGCGTGTCCACAAGGAAACTGGTCACCGCCAAAAATATAGTGTGATTGAAATTACTTCAATCAAATAAGAAAAAGACCCTACGGGGTCTTTTTTGGGGCTTTTTGTCGTGATAATGATTATTCTTATGAATATTATGGTAATATATAAATAGATATGACGAAGGTAATTTGTATAACAAATCAAAAAGGCGGGGTCGGTAAGACGACGACCACGATTAATTTGGCGTACTATTTGATGAAAGAAAAACAAAAAGTCTTAGTAATTGATTTTGATCCGCAGGGAAATGCGACGTCGGGTCTGGGTATTGATAAGGCGCAGTTCGAGCGCAATTATATGAACAATGAACTTTCGAATACAATGTCGGAAGTGATTTTGGGCGAGAGGCGATTACCAGAAATAATTTTGAACACTAAATTTAAGGGTTTGGACTTAGCACCGACTACGCCACAGTTGGCTAATGCCGAAGTCGAGATGACGAAGCTGAGTAAAAAATTTGTTCAGCTGAAAAATGCAATTAATGAAGTACGTGATAATTATGATTTTGTAATTATCGACCTGCCACCAAGTCTTTCGCTATTAACGGTGAATGGGATGATTGCAGCGGATTACCTTTTGATGCCAGTACAGACCGAGTTTTACGCTCTAGAGGGAGTGGCGCAGCTGATGGATTCGGTGAAATTAGTACGTAAGGCGATGAATCCAAATTTGAAATTATTAGGGGTACTTGCGACGATGTATGATAAGCGTACCTCTTTATCGGTACAGGTATTAGCGGAAATTAAGAAATATTTCCGAGATAAGGTTTTTGAGACGACAATTCCACGTAACGTGAGATTAGCAGAAGCACCAAGCCACGGAGTGCCGGTGGGGGATTATGACCGATTCAGTAAGGGTGCGAAGGCTTACAAAGAGTTAGCAAAAGAAGTATTAAAAAGAGTGTAAAAAGAAAAAGAGAGTGTGAAAATGGCAAAAGGTTTGGGTCGCGGGTTTGAAAGTTTAATCCCTACGGATATTGTAGAGGATGATTTTGATATTACTTTGTCGGAAGATAGCTCGAAGAGTCAATTGACAGAGCTTGATCTTACGAAAATTATGCCGGAAAGCGATCAGCCACGTAAGGATTTTTCGGAAGAGGCTTTAGCAGCACTTGCGGATTCGATTCGTGAACACGGGGTTTTGCAGCCGATTGTGGTGGTAGCTGAGGGTAATAAATATAAGATTGTGGCGGGTGAGAGGCGTTATCGCGCTTCGAAAATGGCGGGATTAGAGAAGATCCCGGCGATTATTCGTACTCTCGATGCGCAAAATCAGTTAGAGCTTTCGATTATTGAAAATGCGCAGCGCGAAGATCTTAATGCGATTGAAATGGCGACAGCCTATGCGAAATTGAAAAATCAATTCAATCTTCAGCCAGAGGAAATTGCGAAGCGCGTGGGAAAAAGTACCTCATCGGTGATTAATACGATGCGACTTTTGAATTTGCCGGATGAGGTAAAGCATGCGATGGTGGAACACAAGTTGACAGAGGGGGTGATGCGACCTTTGATTTCGGCGGACCCGGAAATGGTTAAGAAGATTTTGCCGATGATTATTGAAGAGGGGTGGACGGCGCGCAAGGTGGAGCGTTATATCGCGGAACATAAGAAGAAAAGTTCGGCGAATTTGCTAAAAACTAATGTTTATTTGCATCAAGAGAATGAACTAAGTGAAAAATATGCAGCAAAGGTGCGCGTGAGGGGTCGTAGTGTGACATTTGCTTGCAAAAATGAAGATGAATTACAGAGATTATTAGCGAGATTACAATGAGTAAAAAATGTGTTCAACCGAAAATAACAGAGAGAGAACAGGCCGCGATTGATTTTGCGACCCAGGCGCATGAGGGGCAGAAACGAAAATCGGGTGAGCCATATATTATCCATCCACTGGCGGTAATGAGTATCTTGCGTGAGTGGGGAATGGATGAAGATACGGTGATAGCCGGGGTGCTTCACGATACGGTGGAAGATACCGGGGTGACACTGGATGAAATCAAGGAAAAATTCGGTGAAACGGTGGCATTTTTGGTGGATGGCGTAACTAAACTAGGTAAGGCTAGACAGGGGATGCGCGATATTGACACCTATTTGCCGGCGACGAAGGATAATCTCTTGAGACTTTTGATTGCGACGGGGGCGGATATTCGGGTTTTGATAATCAAACTAGCCGATCGTTTGCATAATTTGAGGACTTTGTCGGCTTTGCCACCAGAGAAGCAGAAGAAGATTGGTAAGGAATCGCTGGAAATTTTTTCACCACTAGCGGATCGTTTGAATATGGGGAGACTGCGCGTGGAGATTTCCGATATTGCATTTTCCTATGTTGACCCAAAACGTTTTGAATTTTTGAAAAAATTGATTGAAGAACGCAATAAATCTGCCGAGAAGAGTCTAGAAAAAATCAAAAAAGAAGTTTCCGAGAAACTGGCGGAAGAGAAGATTAAATTTGAAATTGATGGACGAGTGAAATCGGTCTATTCTCTGCACAAGAAGCTCGCGAAATATAATCAGAATATCGATGAAGTATATGATCTGACGGCGCTCCGAATTATCGTGGAAGATGTGACGGACTGTTATTTGACGCTGGGAATTATTCACTCACTTTATACGCCAATGACGGGGAGGATTAAGGATTATGTGGCGATGCCAAAGCAGAACGGTTATCAGTCGCTACATACGACGGTGATTACGAAAGATAAGCGGATTGTGGAGTTTCAGATTCGCACGAAGGATATGCATGAATATGCGGAGCGAGGTCTCGCGGCGAGCTTTTTCTATAATGAGCAAAAGCTGACGGAAAATTATAAGATGGGGAAGATTCAGCATTTGCCAACGAACTTACTCTGGATTTCGGAACTACAGATGGCGGCAGCGCAGCTGAAAGAGGGGAAGCAGGTGGATATGAAGAAATTGAAAATCAACTTGTTTGCGGATAAGCTTTTCGTCTATACACCGAAGGGGGATATTATTGATTTGCCGGTGGGGTCGATGCCGCTTGATTTTGCTTATCGTTTGCATTCGGAAGTGGGTGGACATGTGATTGGTGCGAAGATTAATGGTAAACTTTCGAACTTGAACACTAAATTAAAAAATGGTGACGTGGTGGAGATTTTGACTTCAAAAAATCAAATGGTAAAGCCGAGTTGGTTGGATAAAATTATTACGCCGCATGCGCGCAATAAAATTAAGCAACAATTAAATCGCACAATTCAAATGGTGATGGGCGGCGAGACCAAGAAGGTGGAAGCCGGCAAGAAGATTGATGACGCGAAAAAGTCGGAGGGGGCGAAGAAATCTGAAGCAAAGCAGAAGTCGGAAGTGAATAAAAAATAAGCCCCTTATGTTATAATTAAGCATATGAGAAAACAGAGGATAAAGTCGCGAACTCGTTTGATTCAAGGACCCTGTTTTTTGGTATTCGGTTTAATTGTGGTTCAATTGTTTCGCTTGCAGGTTTTGAATCATAAAATTTATGCAGCGAAAGCAAATCGGCAACAGATTATGAAATCGACGATTTTTGCTAAACGCGGTGAAATTTATTTCTTGGATGGTGATACGCCAGTGCCAATCGTAATGAATAAAAAAACCTATACGATTTCGATTGATCCAAGTTTGGTGGTGAAAAAACGTGAAGAAGTTACCAAGAAAATTGATGAAATAGTGGGAAATTACCGCACTAAAGCGAGTTGGGATGAGGTTTTTGCGGATCCGGAGCGTAAGTATTTTGTGGTGGCGAAAGATGTGCCATACGCGGAAACGAATAACTTGAAAAACGCGGATTTGACCGGAGTTTACGAGCAGGAGGCTACGACCAGGGTGTATCCAGAAGGGGAAATGGCAGCGCAAGTGCTGGGATTTGTGAATCAGGAAGGTGAAGGTCAATATGGAGTGGAAGGTAGCTTAAATAAGGAATTAACAGGGGAAAATGGTCTGCTGAAAACCGTGAAAGATTCGAATAATGTGCCACTGACGATTGGTAATGAGAACGTGAAAATTCCGGCAAAAGACGGGAAGAATTTGGTGCTGACGATTGACCGCAATATTCAGAAAAAAGCGGAAGAAGCGGTGGACGAGGTGACAAAAAAATTTAATATTACCTATGGATCGGCGATTGTGATGAATCCGGCGACGGGGCAGATTTTGGCGATGGCAGGTAAGCCAGGCTATAATCCGGCAGAATACGCCAAAGTAACGGATGCGAAGGTTTTTCAGACCGATGTGACGATGAACGCTTTTAACCCAGCTTCGGTTTGTAAGACTTTTGCGATTGCGGCAGCGATTGATTCTGGAGTGATGACGCCAGAGACGACTTATTATAATACAGATAGATTAGTGATTGATGGTTGGCCGATCGAGAATTCAATTAAGGGCCACACTGGGGAGGTTAATATGCAAACTGTGCTAACTTATTCCTTAAATACGGGTTCGATTCAAGCTTTGAAACTTTTAGGTGGTTCGGCTTCGGAAATTACTTATCAAGGTAAGGAAAAGCTTTATGATTATTACCATAACCGCTTTAATTTGGGTAAATATACGGGGATTGAATTGCCGGAAACGAAGGGTGTAATCGTGCCACCAAACGATATTGATGCGACTGATGCTAGGTACGCGAATATGACGTTCGGGCAGAGCTTGGATCTTTCGATTATTCAAGTAGCTTCAGCTTTTTCGGCGGTGGTGAATGGCGGGGAATATTATCGTCCGACTTTGATTGCAGGGGAAATGAAGGATGGTAAGTTTGTGCGAACAGAGCTCGCAAAGGCGGACCACGATGCATTAAATAAGAATGATACGAGTAGAACAATGCGTCAAATGTTGCACACGGGACGCCTAGTTTTTCCGAATGTGAGGGGGTATGACGAGGATTATTATGTAGGTGGCAAAACCGGTACGGCGCAGACTGTGAAAAATGGCAAATACAGTTTCGATGAAACGATTGGTACCTATGTGGGTTTTGGGGCGAAATCTCTAGAGGAGACGCCAGATTACGTGATTATGACTAAAGTATGGAGTGATAACCGCAAGCTGGATGGTGGAATGGATGCAAAGCCGATTTTTGATGAGATATCGAAGTATATGATAAACTATAATAAAGTCAGGAGGTAAGGCGTGGGGAATTTAGATAACAATGCATTATATGGTTTACTATTGTCGCTCGGTACCTTTTTGCTTTCGATGTTTTTGACGCCTTTTTACACTCACGTAGCTTATAAATACCATTTTTGGAAGAAGCAAAAAAAGACGACGGTTTCAGGTGATGGTCTGCCGATTATGACGAAATTACATGCGCATAAATTCAAGCGAGTATTTCCGACAATGGCGGGAATTATTGGGGTGATTGCAGTGACGGTGGTGACTTTACTTTGTAATTTTGATCGTGCGCAAACGTGGCTTCCGATTTTTGGTTTCTTGGGCGGGGCGATTGTGGGGCTAATTGATGATGGAATTAATGTCTTTGGCTCAGGGGAAGGAGCGGCAGGACTTCGCGCGCCAATTAAGTTTGCCATGATTACCGTGGTGAGTTTGGTGTTAGGTTGGTTTTTTGCCTATAAACTGGGCTGGACGAGTATCCATATTCCATTTACGGGTGATATTGAAATTGGTGGAGTGGTGATGGTGGGATTATTTACTTTTGCGGTGGTGGCGACCTCAAATGCGGTGAATATTTCGGATGGACTAGATGGGCTGGCGGGGGGTCTTGCGATGATGGCTTATGGTGCTTTTGGTACGATCGCGCTATTTCGTGGGCAGGTTTATTTATTTGCTTTCTGTATGACGGTAGTGGGGTGGCTGTTTTCTTATGTGTGGTTCAATGTGCCGCCAGCACGTTTTATGATGGGTGATGTGGGGTCGTTTGCACTGGGTGCGGGGCTTGGCGTGGTATCTATGATGACGAATTCATTGTTACTTTTGCCTGTAATTGGA
>CAUTXE010000039.1:0-8416 GCA_963542185.1 uncultured Candidatus Saccharibacteria bacterium
AAGATTCCCTACTGCTGCCTCCCGTAGGAGTCTGGGCCGTGTCTCAGTCCCAGTCTGGATGATCATCCTCTCAAACCATCTAACGATCGTCGACTTGGTGAGCCTTTACCTCACCAACTATCTAATCGTACGCAAGCCATTCCCAAAGCGCATAAATGCTTTAATCCAAAGATCACATGCGGTATTAGCTAATCTTTCGACTAGTTATCCCTCACTTTGGGGTATGTTCTCACGCGTTACTCAGCCGTCCGCCGCTCGTCATCAGCTTCACGGTTCCCTCGAATCTTTCCACTCGCATAAGGCCAAGTGTGTCAAGGAAACGGTGAAGCCATGCTACCGCTCGACTTGCATGTATTAGGCATGCCGCCAGCATTCATCCTGAGCCAGGATCAAACTCTCCATTAAAGGTCCTAAGACCTTGAATTTTAAATTTGAAAACTCAAATATTCATAAATTAACTGACGATGATAAAAATAGAAATAAATCTATTTTAATAATTGCACAACTGAATTGTTAAAATTCGTCCCTCATGTTCATTTGGTTTCCCGTTTGCTCATGAGGATGTTTCTATAATAGATGAGAAAATAATAAATGTCAACACAATTTTGCAAGATTTTTTAAGATTTTTTAATTTTCTGGCAATTTTCCGCTTTTTTCGTACTTTCTTCCCGTTTTATCGCTCGATTTCGCCCATTAATTCCCTAGTTATTTAATTAATAGAAAGTTAATTACAATAGAAATTAATATACCTAAAATCAATCCGGCCACCACTTCCGGCACCGTATGACCTTCCACTACGCGTAGATGTGCAAGTTTTTCTGTATCATTTAGCTTCAAGTTCTTCTCATCGATTAACTGGTTAATAATTTCACCGTGTTCCCCCACCGAATGACGCACGTTGGTCGCATCATAAATCAAAATCGAAGTCATACAGACTGCCAGGGCAAACACCGTCGAATTAAAACCAGACAAAAAACCAATCGTTCCAGTCACCGCCGAAAAACTCGCTGTATGACCAGACGGCATTCCACCAGATTTCATCATATAATATAGTACTTCAGAAAATTTCGCCTTACCACGAGTTTTAATCACAAACACAATTAGTTTGAAAAACTGTGCGATAAACCAGCCACAGATGAATGCTAAAAAAACATAACAGCTTTCCATACTCCTATCTTATCACACCTATAAAAAAACAAGAATACCCGAGTTCCGAGTATTCTTGTCCAAGATTAGTTATTTTTAAGGTACACTTTCTTCGTTTCACCACTCATTTTGAGAGAAAAAATGAGAATTTATTTTGCGAGAAATAATTACTATTGTAAGTGGTGAATATTTCGTTTTCCTTTCTTTTTGATAAACAAGAAGACTAGAAGAAAGCTAATTAATCCCCCTAAAATTGCCAAAATCCACCAAAAATCCTTCAAAGTTTGACCGACCTGACCCAACACTGGTACTTCTGAAATTTCTTTTTCATCTAATTCCCCCTCATCCTCGTCGGTCGCCTCGAGCTCTCCTTCTGGCACCTCACCCTCCAATACTTCACCTTCAGAGATTACTTTTTCTGAAATCTTACCATCAGAATTTTTACCATCAGAATTTTCATCCCCCACCGTATTTTCACTACTCTCCGCCCCAAAATCCTGTTCAGATTTTTCTTTTACGATTCCCGAAAGCACGATATTTCTATCGACTAATTCGGTTTTTCTCAATGTCGCAAAAACTGTCGAGTTCGCCCCAAACCCCAGCCCAAGCGTCAATATGCTGAAACCTAAAATTCCTAGTACTGTCTTTTTTATTTTCTTTGTTTGCTGATTTTTCATATTACCTCACTGTTTTATTTACCTGCACCATAGCGAAAAATCTCAAAAATCACAACCATAAGCATTTTTAAAAATAATTTAACAGAGGTAAAATCCCCCAAAAAATTTTTAGCATATGCAAGTTATCAATTGTCATAAGCAAGTTATGCCACGCAAAAAAATCTCAAAATCCGTCAAGAATCGGTCCAAATTTTACCCAAAATCCGCTCAAAAATCCCCTTCACTAGCGCAAAAAACCACCCAAATCTCACCACAGAAAAAAGTACGCTAGACGCGTACCTTTTCCTAAAAACTCAATTATTCATTAGTCTCTTCTTCTTCTTTTTCTTCTGGTAAAACGATACCGATCGAGGCCACTGTGTCGCCATCTGCCATTCGCATAATGCGAACCCCTTGAGTGGCTCGGCCAAGTGTCGGAATATCTTTCACTGCCACACGAATCGCCTGACCGTTTGATGACATCATAATCACCTCGCTCGCCTCTGGGTCTAAGGTATGCACTGCCACAATTGGACCAGTTTTTGCCGTCACGGCCGCCACCTTGATACCTACACCACCACGTTTATGAGTTGGGAAATTAGAAACCAGAGTAGACTTACCGTAACCATTCGCGGAAACTGCAATCAATTTCTGCTTTGGATCGGTCACAATATCCATCCCTACCACTTCATCTTTCGGACGGAGACGCATCCCACGCACGCCCATTGCTGAACGACCCATCGCACGCACATCGGCTTCATTAAAGCGGATTGCTTGACCAGCTGAGGTAGAAATAATGATATCATTCTTCCCTGTAGTTGGCTTCACCCACTTCAGTTCATCTCCTGGATCCAATTTAATCGTAATTAGACCATTCGAGCGCACATTCGCGTAATTTTTCATCGCGGTCTTCTTGATTGTACCGTTCTTAGTCGCCATAAAGAGGTATTCATCTGCCTCGTCATCACTCTTATCATCCGACTGCTGATTATCTTCGTTATATTTAATAATCTCCGTAATCTTTTCGTCTGGATGCATGTTCAAAAGATTCACCGCTGCCGTACCCTTAGCCGTCAAAGAAGCCTGTGGCACTTCGTAAGCCTTCATCTTGAACATACGACCCTGTGAGGTGAAGATATAAAGATAATCATGTGAGTTCGTCGTCAAAATCTGCGAAATTACATCTTCTTCCTTCGTAGTCATTCCCCTCTTACCCTTACCACCACGGTTTTGGCGGCGGAAATCAGTCTGTGATACGCGTTTAATGTAATTCTCTGCTGTGAGCAAGATCACACTTTCTTCTTCTGGAATCAATTCTTCTTCCGAGAACTTACCTAGTTCATGATTGAAAATCTTCGAACGACGCTTATCGCCATATTTTTCTTTCATGGCTAGCAGCTCTTCTTTTACAACGTTCAAAATCTTCGCTTCATCTGCCAAAATCTCTTCATATTTCGCGATCAAAGCCATCAGTTCTTGCAATTCCGCCTCAATTTTATCGCGTTCCAAGCCCTGCAAACGGCGTAGTTGCATTGCCAAAATCGCTGCCGCCTGAATTTCCGAGAGTCCAAAACGCTCCATCAAGCGCTTATCGGCATCATCATAAGATTCACGAATCGTTTTAATCACTTCATCAATGTTATCCAGGGCAATTTTCAAACCTTCAAGAATATGGGCGCGTTCCTTAGCCTTACGTAGATCAAACTCCGTACGGCAACGAATCACTTTTTGACGGTGCTTAACAAATTCCGCCAAAATTTCCTTCAAGCCCATAATACGTGGTTGAATTCCATTCACTAAGGCCAGCACATTATAGTGGAAATTGGTCTGCAAATCCGTCATCTTATAGAGCTGATTCAAAATCTTCTTTGGATAAGCATCTTTCTTTAGTTCCACCACTACGCGAATCTTACCGCGTGCCGACTCGTCACGCGCATCCGCAATGTGAGTTAATTTTTTATCTAAAACTAACTGACGAACCTTTTCGATGAAACCTTCCTTACTCATACCATAAGGCACTTCGGTAATCACGATATTAAAGCGGCCATTCTTGCGTTCTTCAATATTCGCCACCGCCCGAATTGTCACCGAACCTTTACCAGTCGCATAGGCTTGTTTCATCGGTGCGCCACCGTAAACTTCGGCACCCGTTGGAAAATCTGGACCCTTTACATGTTTCATCAAATCTTCCAGACTTGCTTCTGGATTCTCAATCAAAGCCACTGTCGCATCCACTACTTCACCGAGGTTATGTGGTGGAATATTAGTCGCCATACCGACCGCGATACCCATTTGGCCGTTCAAAAGAATATTTGGTAAGGCCGCTGGCAAAACTACCGGCTCTTTCTCTGTACCGTCGAAGTTATCACGAAAATCTACGGTTTCCTTCTCGATATCTGCCAGAAGCTCAGCGCCCACCTTATCCATTCTAGCCTCGGTGTAACGTGAAGCCGCTGGATCATCACCATCCATCGAACCGAAGTTACCTTGACCTTCCACCAAGGTGTAACGCATCTTCCAAGGTTGCGCCAAGTTCACCATTGCATCGTAAATCGAAGAGTCGCCGTGTGGATGGTATTTACCCATAACTTCACCGACGATACGCGCCGACTTCACCGTGGCATGTGGTGCACGCCAACCATTTTTATACATCGCATAAAGAATACGGCGATGCACTGGTTTAAGTCCGTCACGCACATCTGGCAAGGCACGATCAATAATCACCGACATTGAATAACGTAGGAAGGAATCTTCCATCACATTCTCGACCGTCAATTCTTCTACACCATCCACGGCACGATGCGCCGTTAATCCGCCCAGATGAGCATCTTCCATTTCTTCTGCAGCTTCCTCAATCATTCCTTCTGCGACATTTTCTGCCGCATTCATCTCAGCATTGATTTTTTCATCATTTGGCTCTTGTGGAACTTTTTTATCGTTTTTCGTCATTTCTCATCCTTTCCTTAGAAGTCCAAATCATCAATATTAACTGAGGCAGCACGCGATTGAATAAAGTTTTTACGTAGTTCAACTTCCGTACCCATCAATTTCGTAAAAATCGCGTCCGCTTTTTCCGCATCCTCGATATTCACACGAATCAACACGCGGTTATCTGGATTCATTGTCGTATCCCAAAGCTGTTGCGCGTTCATTTCACCAAGACCCTTAAAGCGCTGTTGTGCGGTATAACCAGCCTGTTTGAAACGCTCATCTTCTGGATTAATCTTCAAACCTTCCTTCACGCGTTCTTCGATACGCTTGGTCAATTTTTCTTCCAAGGCTGTTTCATCGTAAATATAATCAATTTTACGGTTCGCACCCGTACCCTTAATCAAACCGAACAGTGGTGGCTTAGCCAAATAAACGTGTCCACCCTTCACAACTTCTGGCATATAGCGGAAGAAGAAAGTCAGAAGCAACGTCGAAATATGTGCACCATCCACATCCGCATCGGTCATGAATACAATCTTAAAATAACGTAGTCCAGAAATATCAAACTGATCACCGATTCCTACACCTAGAGCCTTAATCAAAGATACCAACTCTGCATTCGCATACATCTTATCTAATCTTGCGCGCTCGGTATTTAACACCTTACCACGTAGTGGCAAAATCGCCTGAATCTTCGAGTTACGACCTTCCTTTGCGGAACCCGCCGCCGAGTTACCCTCTACGATAAAGAGCTCACACTCTGAACGGTCCCTCGAAGAACAGTCCGCCAATTTCGAAGGCAAATTCAAACCTTCAAATGCACCCTTACGAATCACGTTATCGCGCGCTGCTCTTGCCGCCTTGCGCGCACGTGCTGCCAAAGTTGCCTTACCGACAATTTTCTTCGCAATCGCTGGGTTTTCTTCGAGGAAGTAGCCAAAATATTCGCTCATTACCTTGTCGACATAACCACGCACCTCTGGATTACCCAATTTGTTCTTGGTCTGACCTTCAAATTCTGGGTTAGGCAATTTCACCGAAATCACCGCCGTCAAACCTTCACGAATGTCGTCACCGGTTAGGTTATCCTCTTTTTCCTTCAAAAGATTATTCTTGCGTGCATAATCATTTAGTACGCGGTTCAAAGCCGTACGAAAACCTACCACATGTGAACCACCTTCAGGGGTCAAAACGTTGTTAGCAAATGGCTTCATAGTTTCCGCATAGGTATCATTATACTGAACAGCAATTTCCACTTCCGAATCTTCAATCTGTTTATCGACATAGAAAATCGTATCTGAAAGCACTTCCTTACCATTATTTAGACGCTTCACGTAGCTCTTAATCCCACCTTCAAAATAGAAGGCCTCTTTCGCACCCGTACGTTCATCAAAGACCGAAATTAAAATTCCCTTAGTGAGGTAGGCCTGGTGTCTCGCGTAATGTGACACCCAGTTGTAATCAAAAGTCGTGGTTTCCTTAAAAATGGTTGGATCCGGATAGAAAACAATACAGGTTCCTTGCTTCGTAGTACCACCTTCAATTTTCAAAGGCGCTATGGTTTTACCAGTTTCAAATTCGATGTGATGGACTTTTTTCTCACGATAAACTTCGGCAATCATCTTGGTTGAAAGTGCGTTCACAACAGAGGAACCCACCCCGTGGAGACCAGATGAAACCTTATAGCCACCGCCACCGAACTTACCACCGGCGTGTAGCACTGTCAAAACCGTTTCTAGCGTTGATTTATGTGTCTTTGGGTGAAGATCCACCGGAATACCACGTCCGTTATCTTCCACTTTTACACCCCCGTCAGCGAGCAGTGTAATTTCAACTTTATTTGCGTAACCCGCAATCGCTTCATCGATCGAGTTATCCGCAATCTCTTTAATTAAATGATGCAAACCATCGTAACCGGTCGAACCAATATACATACCTGGACGCACACGAACAGGTTCAAGCCCCTCTAGAACTTGAATTTCTGAGCTGTCGTATTCTTCAACTTTTTGTTTTCCAGCCATCAAGAAAATACCTCTTTTAAGTTAACTTGATACCTCTCTGGCTCACCACCCACGTCTTTCCAAATGATTCTTTTGGAATCTTTTTTCCAGTCGTTTTAACCTCACTTGATATCTACTTTAGTGTAACCATTTTTGGTTTAGCTGTCAAGGTAAAATGGCGATATTTCGCGTTCTAAGCCGTTTTAAGGCCCTTGTTCTAATTTTTTGGGTACTTATAGCCTTTTTGTTTTTTAGCGAATTTTAATCACCGTACCGTCTTTTAGACGTCCATCTTCCTGACCAGCCTCAGATACGGCTTCCATCGGTACATTTACCACCTCTGGTTCCGTAGCAGAAGAATTCTTTTCCGCCATCAAATTATCTAATTCCGCATTAATATCATCCAAGGTAAATTTCGCCTCACCATTAGGCTCATCGTTGTGAGACGACTTTTTATCAAACATCTCATTATCCCCCACCCTAGAACCCCTAGAGGCCTCATCATTTTTCATTTTACTTAAGAATTCCGCCATCTCTGGACTTCCTGCCTTTGCCTCACTGGCCGGCACTTTCTTCACCCCTAATGGAATACCCTTTTCGTCTCGATCAAAATTATCTAGACCAAGCGCCGCATCCATCGCCCCATCCCAAGGCTCATTGCTAGCAAAATTCCCATTTTCAATATTTGCTCGCCCTTCATCGCCATCACTAACCCTCAAGCGATCCTCGATTTCTTTTTCCACTTCTTCCCCTGGTCGACCGTATTTCTTCGCTGAATAATCTTTTAGAGCAGCAAAAATATTTCGATCTTCTTTACCTCTTGGCGGCAACAATTTCATCGTAAATGGTGCCGACGGCATACCATGCATCAAAACCGTCGCAATTGCGTGATAATTTGGCTGTTTATGCAAATCTTCCGCCTTAAAAGTCGGAGTAAAGACCTTTTCCATCATTTCCGCATCTGTTACACCCAGACGACCCGCAATAATCGTACCCACGTTACCCAGCACACCTTCACGAATCTTATCGGTAAGCTGCGTCATAAACTGGTTCGCCACAATCAAATTCAAACGGAATTTACGAGCTTCCGACAAGATTGATTCGAAAGAATCTGTCGAGAAGTTCTGGAACTCATCCACGAATAAACAAAAATCCTTACGTTCATGCTCAGGTGTGTCCACCCTCGACATCGCCGCCGTCTGGAATTTCATTACGAAAATCATACCGAGAAGCTTAGAGTTTAGTTCCCCGAGCTTACCTTTCGAAAGGTTCACCAAAAGAATTTTTTGCTGATCCATAATTTCACGAATATTAAAGCCTGATTTAGTCTGACCCAGCACCCGTTTCATCATCGTATTCTGCTTAAACGGACTCCATTTTGAAGCAAACCATGTCACCACCTCACCGGCGTCATTTGATTTTTGAGAGGCTGGAAATTCTTTAGTCCAATAATCAAAGAGGTCACGATCTGTCACATATTTCAGCTTATCTGCCACTAAATCTGGATTAATAAACGGGCTTGGAATATCCAGAAAAGTCGCTCCCCTCGGGTCACTCATCAAAAGCAGGGCGGCATTTCTAAACATCTGCTCACCACGTGGGCCAAAAATACCTGTATGCCCAGGGTCATACAGCGAATAAAGCATATTAATTCCCTCTTGCACGATAAAATCTTTCTGCTCT
>CAUTXE010000040.1:0-8203 GCA_963542185.1 uncultured Candidatus Saccharibacteria bacterium
CTCTAAATACGGTAGTAGTAATTCTGGTGATATGGCCGCAAAATTTAGGGCGTCGGTTATATATATATTATATTGTTCAGTGAGACGAAGAATGGTCGGCTGATCATCCGCATAAACCGCAAGGCTCAAGATGGATTCACGAAGCTTTTTATCATCATCGGTGTCTTCGGTTTTTTCAGAAACGCCAAGACGCGCAATTTGAGGAGAAATCAGTTCCCTAATATAACTCTTCAAATTAGCTTCAGCAGTGGTATCAGCCGGACAATAGACTTTGAGCTCCCCGAGAATCGACATAATAATGGACCAAATCACAAAGCTGGTTTCATTGCGGAAGTGCATGAGTAGATCTAGACTGGCTGGTAAATCACCACGAGGAGTACGCAAAAGAAGGCTCTGGTCAATCAAAAGGCGCAATTGCTGCTCCTGGCTTAACTCAGAGAAATGCGCGAGCTTGGCCTGAAGTTCCTCGGAAGTAAGGCCGATAATATAATGCCCGGTCATATCATCGGAGACCTGGACTAACGGCCAAGATTCTTGATTACTTCGGCCATCTAGATAAAAACGTTCCTGTTTTTCTCCTTCAATGATCGGGAAGCCAGGACGCGTGATCCATTGATTCATAAAATCTGAAACATTAAATTTCGCATAAGGTTGCAAGGCGACCCAGAGATCATCACCAGTAGTGTTTTGGTATTGATGTTTTTCAAAATAATCTCGCAAACCCTTCAAGAAATTCTGTTCCCCCATCAGGCGCATTAACATAAACATCAAGTGTGATCCCTTGGCATAGACAATGGCTGGGTCAAAGAGAGTTTCGATCTCGGAAGGATGATTAACCGCCTGCTTGACGGCCTGAATATCTGGTGAAGTATCACGAGTCAGCGCATAATAACAGTCCGAAACAAAATATTCTTGCCAAACTTTCCACTCTGGGCGAATCGCATCAAGACAATAATATTCCATCATATTGGCGAAGCTTTCATTGAGCCAGAGATCATCCCACCAAGCCATAGTCACGAGATTACCAAACCACTGATGCGATAATTCATGAGTAATCACCGTGGCGATTTGGATTTTATCCGACAAGGTGGCAGTTTCATCCATCAGGAGGCAGGATTCACGATAAGTTACTAAACCCCAGTTCTCCATCGCACCGGCATCAAAATCTGGCACGGCTACCTGATCGAGCTTCGGCAACGGATACGGCACACCAAAAGCCTGATCATAAAAATCTAAGGCTTCCCCTGCGATCTGGTTCGGTTCAATCAGAGATTCTTTGGCTTGATTAAGTGGGGCGTAAGTAGTAATCGTGACGCCGTGCTGATTTTTCGTGGTAACACTTTGAAAATGACCGAGACAGAGCACCAAAAGATAAGTCGACATACGTGGGGTGGTCTCAAATTCCACAATTTTACGCGTGACTTCGGTGTTTAAGTTCATGGCGTTCGGATCGGTTTTAGGATTAAGCTCACTATTGACCGAAGTATAGGTCAGAGTACGCTCGGTTTTAATCGGCATATTACTGAGAATGGTATCGGTCGGATCCGTATCAATCACCTTAAGGGAGAATTTAGCCTTCGCGGCTGGCTCATCCACACAGGGGAACATCATACGCGCATAATGTGATTCGAATTGGGTAGAAACAATACGTTCAATCTTCCCTTTATGTTCATAGGTCGAAAGATAAAGCCCGGTCATCCCGTGCGAAAGTTGCAAGGAATAACGAGCTTCGATACTAATTTCGGCATCTGAGACCTGCGAAGTAAAGCTAATAGTTTCAGCTGCAGTGTCCTCTGTAAAAGTTACTGGGCGCTGATTGATAGTTAGCTGATTAATTTTGAGATTTTTGGCATGGAGTTTGACGGTGGAACTTTTGGCGGTACCCTGAATCTTCACTCGACCCTGAACCTGCTCAGTGTCTTTATTGATCCTTAATTCAATTTCGTATAATTCTGGTGTAAAGTATTTGGCTAATTGTTCCACCCTGTTCTCCTTAATCTAAAATTGCTTTAATGCGACGAATACCGGCGGCAGAGGATTCTTCTTTTTTAATCTTGAAATGACCGAGCACGCCAGTATGTTCGACGTGAGGGCCACCACAAAGTTCACGCGAGATTGGATTTTCTGCGGCGCCGATGGTATAAACTTTAACTACATCACCATATTTTTCCCAGAAGCTACCATGAGCTTTCAAAACATCACGCGCGTAAGCCTTATCATATTCGGCAAACGAAACTGGATAATCTTCCTCTATCCACTGATTGACCTGGTCTTCAATTTGTTTCTTCTCTTCATCGGTGAGTTTGCGATCGAGATTAAAGTCGAAACGCAGACGCTCAGAGGTAATATTAGAACCAGCTTGAGCGATATTTGGATCGACGATTTTCTGAAGCGCCGCAAGTAGCAGGTGGGTAGCGGTGTGATATTTCACAGAAGCTTCACCGTGGTCTTCGAGACCACCCTTAAACATACCTTTGCTGGCGGTTTGAGAACGCTCACGTTGTTCATCGAGACTAGCCTGAAATTCAGCCTGCCAGTTTTCACTGAGATTAATTTGATTTTGCTTAGCTTCTTCGAGAGACAATTCAAGTGGGAAGCCATAGGTATCCTGAAGCATAAAGAGTTCTTTGCCGGTAAGGCCCTGATCTTTAAGCTTATGAAGCTCCTTAAGACCGCGATGAATACTGCGGCGGAAGGCCTGTTCTTCACGAATTAAGACATTCAAGGCCTCAGCACGATTAGTGAGGATTTCACTTGAAAGATCTTGGTAATTTTCAGCAATGATTGGCACGATTTGGGCCAAAAAGTCTTGGTCGATACCGAGATTGGTAGCTTTCATTACCGCACGACGAATCAAACGACGAAGGGCGTAGCCTTGTTGTTTATTACTTGGCACGAGACCCTGAGCCGAAAGTAGATAAGCACCGCGCAAATGATCCGCAATCACGCGCATTTCTTCGGTATGTTCAGCGTAGCTGAGACCAGAGATAGCTTCGATCTTAGTAATAATTGGTTTTAAAAGTGAAGTTTCGAAAACATCGAAAGAATCCATAGCGGCGGCAGCGATACGCTCAAGGCCAGCGCCGAAATCGATATTTTTCTTGGTTAATTCCGAGAAGGTACCGTCTTGATTACGCTTATACTGCATGAAAACCTGGTTGCCGATTTCCATGAAGCGTGCGCCATCCGAGGCCGGATGAGATTTGCCATATTTCGCGACATCTTGCTTATCTTCGCCAAAATCATAGAAGACTTCGGAATCTGGACCACATGGATCACCAATCGGGGTAGTTTCGACGCCACCACCACGGCTCCACCAGTTTTCGTGGTCATCGTAGAAAAAGATATGCTCATTTTCCTTGATACCACGCTTGGCACCGTCTTCACTGGAGCCAATTTCAGCAATTTCTGCTTGTACACCCGCTTCGGCAAAGACACGTTGCCAGATTTCGGCCGATTCGGTATCTTTTGGGATGCCGTATTTTTCGTTACCAATAAAGCAAGTGACGTAAATTTTGTGTGGATCGAGACCGACAATTTCGGTGAGAAATTTGAAGAAAGCCGGAATTTGCTCTTGCTTGAAATAATCGCCAAGAGACCAGTTACCGAGCATTTCGAAAACCGTAGTATGGCGTGGATCGCCCACATCTTCAATATCCTGCAAGCGCAAACATGGTTGTGAATCCGCCAGACGCTGACCGGCAGGATGAGGCTCACCGAGAAGATATGGCAAAAGCGGCTGCATACCAGAACCGGTGAAGAGGGTGGTTGGATCATTTTCCAAAACCAAACGCGCTGGAGCGATTACCTGGTGCCCACGACTAGTTTGATATTCAAGAAATTTTTGACGGATTTCACTTGCATTCATAGAGATAATTATACCATAATCTGTGAGGTTCGAGTTTTACACAACTTTACAAAATGCTTATGCCATATATAATGGGTAGAGATTAAACAAAAGGACGCCAAAATGAAAAAATTAATTACCCTGTTCCTGATCGGGATTGCGGGTATCATCCTCTTCATGGTCGTGAAAAATATGGCTAACGGCGATGGGCTGCTAACTGTTACCTGCCGTTCAGCCAAAAATACGCTCACGATTAAACTTGACCCAAAGGCAGAGAACTTCATCTCAGCTACGACAGATGACGGGGAGGATTTTGACCTAGGTAATCTGGACGAAAAAATTCAAAAAGATGGACTAAAGAAAGCCGTCGACGATTTGAAGAGCAAACTAGAACTAACCAAAGGTTACGCCTGCTTCGATAAGAAATAAAAAAATAGCCGCGAAAAGCGGTTATTTTTTTAAGAATTATTCGGCAATAATGCCGCCACCAATACAGACGTCACCAGCATAGAAGACCACGGATTGACCGGCTGCTGGATGTTTAATTTCTTCATTTAGTGTTACTTCGTTAGTTTCTGGATTAAAACTACAAGCGATAAGTGGCGCACGATGACGTACCCGACAGGTGAGTTTAGAAAGATCCGGCTGCGTATCACCAGTTTCCTGATGAATTTGGCGAATGATTACATCTTTTAATTTCAAAGTCTTCGTCCAAAGATTTAAGTGATTGAGGTTTTTCGAAACGAAAACCTGATTTTTAGACATGTCTTTTCCCACCACATAGTAAGGTAGGCCGCCACCGAGATTTAAGCCGTGGCGCTGACCGATCGTATAGAAAACCGCGCCTTCGTGCGTGCCGAGTACCCGATTAGTATCACGATCGATAATTTGACCTGGAGTTACTTCGATATATTCCTGGAGAAAATCTTTGATTCCAACTTCACCCACAAAACAAACACCCATAGATTCCTTTTTGTAGGCGTTATCGAGACCAAACTCAGCGGCTAATTGCTTCACCTCTGGTTTTAGCATTTTGCCAAGCGGAAAAAGTGTCTGCGAAATCGCTTCATCAGAAATACGATAGAGAAAATAAGTCTGATCTTTATTAGTATCTGTAGCTAATTTCAAATTGCCGTCTTCGGATATAGCATAATGACCAGTGGCAATAAAATCGGCACCCTGACTCATGGCGATGTTGTAAAAAAGTTTGAACTTGATTTCTTGATTGCACATCACATCGGGATTCGGAGTATTTCCCTTCCTGAATTCCTCGATCATGTAATCAACTACCTTGGCGTGGTACTCAGTTTCAAAATCAAAAATGCGAAAATCAATATCTAATTTCGTAGCCACACGCTTGGCGTCGGCCAAATCTTCTGCCCAAGGGCATTTCATACCCGGAAGATCCTTCGACCAGTTCTTCATATAGACACCAACCACGTGATAGCCAGCATTTTTGAGTAAAACCGCGGTAACGGAAGAATCAACGCCACCAGACATGCCGACGAAGACGGTTTTTGGTTTGGTCACAGTGCTATTCATGAGTGACTCCTTGTTCCTGGCTGAATTCGGTAGAAATTGCTTGACCTTGCTTAGCGTCGTGCGACTCTTCCAAAACCACCTTGTCTGACACCAGTCCGATGCGCTTGGCTTCTTGATTAGTAATCTCAGCAATCACCGATGCGGCTTCACGAATTTGCTCTTCAGTATTTAGCTCACCAAAAGTTACGCGAAGTGACCCGGTAATTTCCGAATCAGTGAGGCCGATGGCGGAAAGTACATGAGATTTTTGCCCCTTCGAGGCAGCACAGGCAGCACCGGTAGAAAGCAGAATACCACGATCTTCCAGCTTAAAAATCAGACGCTCAGCATCAAGCCCGTCGAAGCAGATTGGACAGAAATTAGCTAACTGATGTTTTTTGTTGCCCAAGAATTTTGGTGTAATGAGGGATTTTTCGGTCAGAATCTGGCGGAATAATTGGTTATATTTTTCATATTTTTTGCGACTGGCGGAAATGTGAGACTTCGCACGAACCGAAGCTTCCGCGAAGCCCATGAGGAGCGGCACATTTTCCGTACCAGAACGCAGGCCCATTTCCTGACCGCCACCATAAGAGATGGGGCTAAGCTTAACCCCGCGAGAAATGTAGAGTGCGCCAATCCCCTTCGGCCCATAAACTTTGGCAGAATTGAGCGTCAAGAGATCGACCCCGAGACGTGCCACTGAGAGATCGAGAAGGCTCGCAGCCTGCGAGGCATCAGAGTGAAGATAAAGTGGGGTGAGATTACCAGTAGCTAGACGTTTCTCGCGCGTGCGTCGTATAATTTCGGCAATTTCGCTGAGTGGTTGGATGGTACCAAGTTCATTATTAGCAATCGCGACAGAAATTAAGACAGTTTTTTCGGTAATTTTGGTAGTCAAATCTTTTAGTTCGATTAGGCCAGTATGATCGACAGCGATTTCTGTAACTTTTTTCGCATAATGTCTGGCGGATTCTCGTACCGAAGCATGCTCGGTGGCTAAAATCAGAGCTTCGGCGTCTGGGTATTTTTCTAAAACAGTGAACGCGAGATTAATCGACTCAGTGGCGCCAGCCGTGATGACTAAATCAGGTGATTTCGCACCGATGGTTTGAGCTAAAGCGGATTTTTTCGCTTCATATTCACCACGCAGATGCTTGGCGGGGAGATACGGCGCAGAGGGATTGTAAAAATTTTCACTAAAATATGGCAACATCGCCTCGAGTACCTTGGGATGAACTGGAGTAGCGGCGGCAAAATCTAAATAAATCATTTTCTAGCTCCTAAATTAAAGAGAGTTTCCGAATTTTCGGTAGTAATTTTCGCAACTTCCTCAAAATCTAATCCGAGTTTTTCGGCTAACCATTTCGCCACATAGTAAACATTGGCCGGCTGGTTGGTTTGCCCACGCAGTGGCACGGGGGAGAGAAATGGCGCATCAGTTTCGAGTAAAATGCGCTCAATTGGTGGCATCGGCAAAGTAGAATAAGTAGCTAGACCATTCACGCCGATATAAAAATCACGTTCGAGAGATTTGCGGAGGTTTTTCTTGTTGTCAGAAAAAGAATGCACGACACCACGGATTTTGGCAGAAGAAAAATTGTCCAAAATCGCGAAAAAATCATCAAAAGCTTCGCGAACATGAAAAATCAGTGGTAAATCCTCGCGAATGGCGAGATCTAACATTTCTTCCAGAAGTCTCGCTTGGTCTAATTTATCATTTTCACCATAATGATAATCGAGGCCAACTTCACCAATTGCCACTGGACGGTTTTGATGTTCAAATTGAACATCTTTTCTAGGTTTGTCAAATTCATTGGGGTGGATACCATAACTCCAAAAAAGCTTGGTGGGATTTTGAGCGGCAAATTCGGCAGCCTTGAAAGAATCCTCGTGGTCGGTACCGATACAAATGAGCTTATCGACTTGTTTTTCGGCGCAAACAGCAAGAGCCTCGGTTTGCGCTTCCGGCGCATAAAAATCCAGGTCATGCAGATGACAATGTGAATCAATAAGATACGCCGGATGAGACATTTTAGCTCCTAGCTTCGCGTTTGCGCTTGATTGGATCTAGTTGGCGCTTGCGGAGACGTAGACTCTTTGGGGTAACTTCGAGAAGTTCATCATCGAGCAGGAAGTCGAGACATTGTTCGAGACTGAGATTAGTATATGGAGTGAGCTGGATTGCACCATCAGAGGCGTGAGTACGCATATTAGTGAGCTGCTTTTCACGGCAGACGTTAATATCGATATCTTCTTTCTTATTCGAAAGACCGACAATCATACCCTGATAGACTGGCACCTGTGGTGGAATAAAGAGAATACCACGAGCCTGCACCATGTCGAGAGCATAAGCAGTAGAAGTACCGGTTTCAAAAGAAATCAAAACACCATTGCGTTCTGGCTTATACTTGCCTTCGACTGGACGGTAGCCCTTCGGAATAGAAGACATAATCACGGTACCCTTAGTATCGGTCATCAGGCCATTACGGAGACCGATCAGAGCAGCGGTAGAAATTTCATAAGTGAAACGGACTGCACCACCAGAGGTAATTTCCTGAGCAATCAGATCTGCCTTGCGAATACCAAGCTCTTGTGAAACTGCACCGACATACTCTGGGGTGACCTCAATCGTGAGATCTTCAAATGGTTCACATTTTTTGCCATTAATTTCCTTATAGACCACTTCTGGACGGCCAGCTTCGAGTTCGTAACCCTCACGGCGCATAGTTTCGATTAAAACTGAAAGGTGAAGTTCGCCACGACCAGAAACTTTATAACCGAGACCATCTTGGGCGATTTTCAAAGCGATATTAGTTTCAAGCTCTTTGTGAA
>CAUTXE010000041.1:0-8106 GCA_963542185.1 uncultured Candidatus Saccharibacteria bacterium
GGGAATTGATAATATCTTCTTCACCGAAAAAATTCATTTTGCCAAAAAATCCGACGCTGATAAAAAATATCGTTTCAATCCCACCGCCGATCCCGCCCTTGATCAGCTCCTCGACAGCGCAATGTTCCTGACCTTTATTTTGATTGGCACCAGCTATTATAAGACCCATCCGACTCCTGCAGTCAAACTCGATGTGCCAATCGACGCCTTTCAGGCACAGTTCTTTAGCACGGTTTATCAAGAAGGGCTCAGCCAATACGCTTTCGAAAATCGCCTCACCCGCGCTCATTTAGCCCACTTCCAACCGACCCCGAATTATCAAGCCAAGCCAGCCGTAAAATATACTGGGCAAGGCAACCTCGCCCTACAATCTGGTGGTAAAGATAGTCTGCTGGTTGCGAAATTACTTAAAGAAAAGAACATTCCGTTTGAACCGTGGTATGTCACCAGTGATCCTAGTCTTTCACATCCTCACGTCATCGACACACTTGGCGATTCTTTTACCCATATGAACGCCAGTATCGTTTACCGCGAGATTGATATTGCTCATCTTCAAAAATCCCACGGCCTCAATGGTCACGTTCCGGTTACCTTTATCGTCGAAGCCCTCGCCTTAATTCAGGCTATCTTGAATAACCAAAATGTAGTTCTCACCAGTATCGGTCACGAAGGCGCCGAACCTCATGCCATGATTGGCGACCTCCCAGTCAATCATCAATGGTCCAAAACCTGGGATGCCGAACGTTTTTTCACCGAATATGTCCGCCGTTATCTTTCGCCAGAACTTCATGTTGGCTCAATCATTCGCCAATACACTGAATTAAAAATCGCTGAACTTTTTGTGCAAAAATGCTGGAAAGAGTATGGCTATAGCTTTAGCTCCTGTAATGAAGCCAACTATAAGCAAAAGAATCAAAATTCTACCCTCAAATGGTGTGGCAAATGTGCCAAATGTGCCAATTCCTATCTACTTTTCTGCCCCTTTGTCCCACCTCAGTATCTCCAGTCTCTTTTCAACGACGAAGATCTCTTCAAAAAACCTGAACTTTTCAATACCTTCAAGGGTCTGCTTGGCATCGATAATACCATGAAGCCTTTTGAATGCGTCGGCGAAGTCGGGGAATTACGCACTGCTTATCATCATCGCATGGCTTCTCCGCCAATTCTCATTGAAGATCTTAAGCAATTTAATCAAGAAAATAACGGCGGCCTAATCTCCGGCCTTTCCGAAGCCACCAAGCGTCTCGGCCTCGGTAATCTCTTAAAAAACCCACTTTCGTCCCGTACTTCCAAAGCACTTTCAAATAATTCCAGCTATTGGCAGCCACTCTACGCCAATCTCCCGTTCCCGGTACCTGAAAGTAATTTCGACTATAATCAAATCTACGAAAACCAACCTTTCTTCAAAGATTTTTTAAATAATTACGGAGCCGCGAATTAGCATGAAAATTTATACTCTAAGGCACGGCGAAACCGATGCAAACAAACAAGGCGTAAGTGCTGGACTGCTCGACACCAATCTAAATACCACTGGCGTCAAGCAAGCCCTCAGAATCAAACGTCAACTAAAGGGCGTGCATTTTGACCGCTGTTACACCTCACCTCTGATGCGCACTAGCAAAACCGCTCAAATTGTCACCGGCCACCTCGACCCTAAAGCTAATCATATTAATCATCAGAATCTTTGCCACATTCAATATGACCGTCGTCTTGTCGAACGAGCTTTCGGCGTTTTCGAAGGGAAGGATAGCCAAAAATTACACAGCATTAGCTGGAAAGATCGCTTCAATAGTGAACGATTTAATATGGAAAGCATTCATTCCATGTATCTCCGCGCAGAAGATTTCGTGAAAAATGAATTATTTAAGAATAACGACCCAGATGCCACGATTCTGATTGTTTCTCACGGCGATTTTCTTCGTCTAATTGATTTTGTTTTACGCGGTGGCACCGCTGAACAACTTTTTTATTCATTCCTTTACGATAATATCATCGAAGAACCATATCCAAACTGCGCCCTACACTATTACGAAGTCTAATTTTAATCCCAACCCTTCATAAAACTCCAAATCACTAGCAAGACGCCACCTTAGCACCAATTTTATTGTGAAAAATCAATTTTCGTGCTAAAATATAACAGATTGGATCGTCGCCAAGCGGTAAGGCACTGGGTTTTGGTCCCAGCATTCGCAGGTTCGAATCCTGCCGATCCAGCCACAGAAATTATATCCCCTAAATCGCAAGATTTAGGGATTTTTTGTTCTTATTAAACCACTACCAGAATATTATTTTTTGCATCCACAATAAATTAAATATCACTATAGCAGACCAACGTAAAGTCGATATTATTTTTGGCTTATTGATAGTATAATTACACTAAGGGTATTTATAAACCTAACTCGGAAGTAATCAAGGAAATAATATGTCTAAACTGAATGTTGACCAAAAAAGTATCTATGAACTTTTATCTGATAGAAAGGCGGATTACATAATCCCTGATTACCAGCGTCCATACGCATGGGACGAAGATAACTGTCAGACCCTTTGGGATGATATATTCTCTTTTGCAATTCCTGATAACGACGCTACGAAATTCGACATCAACGATGAATACTTCCTCGGCTCTATCGTAACTTTTGAAAACGATAAGAAACAACAGGAAGTCATTGATGGTCAGCAGCGTCTAACTACTTTTATGCTTCTTCTCCGAGCCTTCTACGATCGTTTTACGCAAATGCAAAACCAAGATTCTAAAGACTTCTCTGAACGCATTGCTAGCTGCATCTGGAAGACTAACGAAATGGGTAAGCCAGATAAAGAACATCTTAAAATAGATTCCGTAGTCGCAACAGATAAAGATAAAGATGAGTTCCTATCAATCCTAAAAACCGGTATAGTTACCAACGAGCAGACAAGCCGTTATGCGAATAACTTTAGATTCTTCCTTGAAAAAGTAGATGATTTTATTAACCACTTCCCAACATTTGCAGAAAAACTCCCAGCACGTATCTTGAACAACTGCATTCTTATGCCAATTGAAGCCGAATCGCAGGATACCGCCCTTCGTATCTTCTCGACTCTAAATGATAGAGGCCTTCCTCTCTCCGATTCCGATATCTTCAAAGCTCAATTCTATCAGTATTACAAACAACAAAGCGAAGACGCCAGAAACGAGTTTATTAAGGATTGGAAAAAGCTCGAAGAAACCTGCGACAAAATCTTCCATCCAAGCACAGGTACACCTATGGACGACCTATTTACTAGGTACATGTACTTTATTCGTGCTAAACGCGACAATAACAAATCCACGACAACCGAGTCTCTTAGGAAGTTCTACGAGCGTGATAAGTATTCAATTTTAAAGCAAGACGGTACTTTTGATAGCCTTAAAGACCTCGCTCAATTCTGGGAAGATATTGCCGACCAAAATTCTGAACGCTTTAGTGAAAATACATTAAGAAAACTCTTTACGCTGAACTACGCACCAAATAGTATGTGGAGCTATTTTGTATCCGTTTACTATATGGCAAATCGTGACGAAAATGGCAGTCTAGATACGAAAAAATTTGAAATATTTCTAGATCGTACCATCGCATTTGTTTGGGGCTATGCAGTCGTTCATCCAGGCGTAAACGCATTAAGAACCCCGCTCTTTGCCGAGATGTTGAACATCGTCAATCTAAACGAGGTTACATTCTCGGAATTCAAATTTGATAAAGAACAAACACGAAGCGCAATCGTCATCTACGACTTTAAGAATGGCAGACCAATTACTAAATCTATGCTCGCTCTCCGTATGATGTTGGACAACGAGCAAGCTCTTCCTAAACTTTCTCAACAGTTCGATATTGAACATATCTACCCTAAGAAGCGCCAAGAAAACGAGAGAGGGCTATCCGATAACAAGCAGATTGAATCGCTTGGCAATAAAGCACTCCTAGAGAAGCGAATCAACATTCGTGCTTCCGATTACAGGTTTGAGGATAAAATTAAATATTATAATGGCTTTACTAACGATAAGGGTCAACGCAAAGACGGGACAATCAACCTCGAACTTAAAAACATTAGTGGTAAATATAAGGAATTCGGAGAAAAAGAAATTCTTGAACGCAATAACAAGATTATCGACGAGTTCATGACCTTACTTAACAAAAATGGCTTAATTGCCTAATTAACTTGTAAAATTTTTGGGGAAATCGTCAAAAAAATAGCCCCAATTCTCTGCAAGGGACTTAACCGTCATTTACAGGAGAAATTGGGGCAAAAACATGACTTATATTCAACTTGGCTGGAGATGAGGGATTCGAACCCCCGAATGGTGGGACCAGAACCCACTGCCTTACCACTTGGCGAATCTCCAATATGCTTCTTATTATACCACATTTCCTCATCTCCTGTCACTTTATCAGTTATAATATCTATATGAATAACTTCGAAAAACGCCTCACTCTCTTGCAAGAGGGAATTGATGATACTTGGACTAAACTAAATCTTGATGAAAAATTTGCTAGACTCGCCCATCTTCAAGAAGAATCCGCCAAGCCTGAACTCTGGAATGATCTTGCTCGTGCCAAATCCGTCAATACCGAACTCAAAAAACTCGAAAGCGAGCTCAGCACTTGGCGAATTCTCAAATCTCAAGCGAACGACCTGCACGAGTTAATCGAACTTTCCGCCGAAGATCTCGCTGAGGAAATCGAGGCCCAACTTACCGCCCACGAAGAAACTTACGCTGAACTCAAAAAATCTCTCCGCTTCACCGATCCACTCGATCAAAAAGATGCCATTATTCGTATTACCGCTGGCGCCGGTGGCACCGAGGCTATGGACTGGGCGGGAATTTTGGAGCGCATGTATCTAAGGTTTTTCGAAAAACATAGTTACGATGTCGAATTGATCGAACGTAGTACAGGGGAAGAAGCCGGTATCAAGACTGCCGTTTACGAAGTTTATGGCCCCGAAATGTACGGTCACCTCAAGTCTGAACATGGCGTACATCGCCTAGTACGTCTTTCGCCGTTTAATGCCGATAGTCTTCGTCAAACCTCATTTTCGCTAGTCGAAGTTCTGCCAATTCTCGATAGCGAAGACGATCTTAAAATCGATGAAAAAGACCTCCGTATTGACACTTACCACGCTGGTGGCCATGGTGGACAATCTGTAAATACCACCAACTCCGCTATTCGCATTACCCACTTGCCAACCAATACCGTGGTGGCCATTCAAAATGAACGCTCACAACTTCAAAATCGCGAAAAAGCCATGGAAATTCTTCGTGGTAAACTGCTCAAAATGCAGCAAGATCAGCAAGCCGAATCTATTAATCAATTACGTGCCGGCGAATCCGCCAGTTGGGGTCAGCAAATTCGTAACTACGTCATGCAACCTTATAAACTCGTCAAAGACACTCGCACCAAATACGAAGAAACCGATGTTGATTCCGTGCTTGACGGCAAAATTGATAATTTTATCGACGCCTATCTCGAGTCTCTAGTTGGTAGTAATAACTAAACGCTTTCTCTCTGCCTTTTTCATTTTTTAATTCTTACTGTTTATGGTAATATAAGAGTATGATATTGTTCGATCATGTCACCAAGCGCTACGGTAAGGGTACCCGCGCTGTTCTCGATGATATTTCCTTGCATATTAGTGCTAATGAATTTGTTTTTTTGGTTGGTAAATCCGGTGCCGGTAAGTCTACTCTCTTGAAGATGATTACCAAGGAAGCCACTCCAGATTCCGGCAAGATTATCATTGGTGGCATCGATCTTGATTATGTGAAGCGTCGCCATATTCCAGATTATCGTCGCCGTATTGGTGTAGTTTTTCAGGATTACAAACTACTACCATCTCGTACAGTTTTTGAAAACGTCGCCTTCGCTCTCGAAATCGCCGGCATGTCGAATCATGAAATTGAAAATACCGTACCGAAAGTACTTGACCTTGTCGGTCTCTCTGATAAAGCTAATCGTTTTCCCGCCGACCTCTCTGGTGGGGAAAGACAGCGCGTCTCGATTGCGCGCTCTGTTGCTCGTCAACCAAAAATTCTCATTGCCGATGAGCCTACTGGCAACCTCGACGTCTTAACCTCTAAAGAAATTATTGATTTATTGCAAAAGATTAACAATTACGGCACCACTATTCTAGTCACCACCCACGACGCCAATATCGTTAACCTATTGAAAAAACGCGTCATCACTATGCGCGATGGTAAGATTATTTCCGACCAAAAAGAGCACGGTATTTATCGCCTTGATACCGATAATGACGGTATTTCCGATTTACCACAACCAGGCCACATGCGCCCGACTTCCTATCTCTATAAAACCGCCGAATCCGAACTCCGCCGCGAAACCGCTCCGCCTTACGAAACTAATCGCCGCGAGGCCACCCCTCGACGAGAAACCGAACCTCGTCGCGAAGCCGAATTCCGTCATGAGACTGAACCTCGTCGCGAGACCACTCCTCGACGCGAAACCGAACTTTACCGCGATAGTCAACGTTCACAGCTCAGAGTTCCTCACGAAAATTCCAATTCTATCACTAACTCCAGGCCGCCCGAATCCAGCCAAACTAAACACCCTCGTAATCACCGCTTAATTCAATAAGGAAGCCTATGAAACAAAAAAATGAAACTTTAAGAAAACTCAAAACCATGCAGAAAAACAGTCGCGGGCATCTCCTTCGCACCAATTTTCGCATCATGAAATACGGCATCATTGGCTATGGTCGTAATATCTGGCTTTCAATTACTTCTACTTTCGTGATGACTCTTACCTTAACTCTACTTTTTGCTACCGCCACCGCTAGCTTGGTATTATCTTCTACCGCAGATAAAATGCGCGAAAAAGTCGATATCACCATTTATTTTAAGCCTAATACCGAAATTATTACGCTTGAAAAAATCAAGAAAAAATTCTCCTCCGACTCTAATATTCGTCAAATTTCCTACACTACTACCGAGGAGGAATTCAATAAATTCGTCGAGGAAACCAAGAAAAACAATGAAAATAACCTTCTTTCTACCCTCGATGATCCTGACATGAAAGAACTCATGCTTTCCTCTATGCCTTCCGCACTTCGCATAAAAGTCTACGACACCAATAAACTTAATACTATTAAGGAGATCGTTAATACCGATTCGGAAGTCCACGAAAATCTCGATCCAAAAAAAGAACCGACCTACGACACTAACGATACCGCTATTGAAACCATTACTTCTTGGTCAAACATTGCTAAAACTGGTGGCCTCGCCATCTCTCTCATTCTCTTAGTTATCTCAGTTCTGGTCATTTTCAACACCATCCGCATGGCTATTTACTCTCGTAGCGAAGAAATCTACATGGAAAAATTAGTTGGCGCCGATAATCATTTCATCCGTGGTCCATTTCTTATCGAGGCGATCATGTCTGGCTTCTTTGCCGGTATTTTATCAACCATTATCGGGTTCTTCCTCTTCCGCCTCATCGCCCCAAAACTCAGTGGCTACGATATTGACGTCACCCTAGTTTCTAGTTTCGTAAATTCGCCAAGCATTTTCCTGATCGGTCTAGCCCTCACCCTACTTGGTATTTTTATCGCCTTCTTCTCGTCTTCCATTGCCGTCCGCAAATACCTCAAGCGACTCTAAATATTCCGTTTAGTCTAAAATAACGCTCACGCCTTCCGCTCAGCTTAAATTGTCAAACAACACCATTCCGCTCCGCTTAAAATAAGCAGAGCTTTTTTCTTCACCAAATCAAAATAAGCATTGCTTTTTCGTACTCTCGTATGCTAAAATATAGCAAAAGCATCATCAGGTACTAAAATAACAAATTAAATTATAGTGGAGTATAGTTTAATGAGCAAAATAAAAAACAATTTTAAGATTCGAAAAAACGCAAAAAATTATCGTAAAGTTAAAACCATGAAAAAAGGTCGTACTCTTATTTTTACCCTAATTTTTGCGCTCATTTTAGGCTCTATTCCATTCATTCAAAAGAACGACTCTAATGTTTCAGCAGTAGAAAATGAAGCCTACTGTACTAGTGCCGCCTGTCGTACCGCCAAAAAAGCTGAAGTCGAAGCCGCCGAAAAAGCCAACCAAGCCGCCAAAGCCGCTGTTAC
>CAUTXE010000042.1:0-7729 GCA_963542185.1 uncultured Candidatus Saccharibacteria bacterium
TTAGCGTGAGCGGGTTGCTAAGTCAAGTGGGTTCTAAATATAGGGAAGAATTGAAATAAACTTATGCACTTTCTGGAAAAGTCGGGGGAATAATGGTGGAAAAATGAAGTGTGGCTTCAAAATTAGGGGACGCATTAGGTTAGGGAATATTAGGATAGGGAACTAGTGCAAAATTTGCACGGGTTGAAATACTTAGGTTTGGGTTAGGTTATTAGATTGGACTTTATAGGTGTGTTCAGGTGGGGAACTCATGTAAATTTTGCACGGGTTGGTCGATATTTTCTTGATGTAGGTTGGAAAATGTTAAGGTGGGTTGGAAAAGGGAAGAAGGTTATGTTAAAATGTGGTTGTGGCATATATTAGAAAATTTAAGACAGCTTCAGGTGCGACCGGGGTGCAAGTTTGCTATAAAGAGCATGGCAAGGTTGTGAAACTGGTTCATGTGGGTTCAAGTAACTCGGAACTCGGGCTGACGAAACTTCTAAGAAAGGCCCAAGATATTATTGATGCAGGGAAGCGCAGGCTTTTCTGATTAGATGATCGCAAATTAAGGTTATTTTTGATTGATTTTTAAATTTGTTTGAAGAGCGGTTTAATAGGTGCGGTTAAAAATAACTAAATTTGGTTTATTTTTGATGGATTGCCGTCAAGAATTTTGATTAGCCACTGCAATGAGGTTTATTTTTGATATGGTTTTTCGATTTATTGGTACTGGATTTGGTCTTTAGGGTAGATTTATTTTTACCTAGATCGGTTTGGTCTTCTAGGCAGTTTTATTTTGACTTATATTGGTTTGGTCTTCTGAGTAGTTTTATTTTGACTTAGATTTTTAGTTTTTACTAATTTTGTTTATGCTTGAAAAATTTAGATTTATTGATATGATTTGAATTAGCTTGAATTATTATTCGACAGAGAAACGTTGGTTTAGTACATTAGGAGGTTGAAATGAAAATCATGGAAACAAGTGCAAGATTGTTGAATCCATTTTTGGATGAGCTTTCGGATGAATTTTATCTGCAAATGTTGTTAAGACATGTAGAAAAATGTGGCAGAATCTGCTATCTGAGTGAGCCGAAGGATCCGGAGGGAAGCACGGAGAAGTTTGTTCGGATGCTGATCAAAAATGGGCATGAGTCACCACTGGAGCATGGAAGTTGTACGTTCAAGATTGTGACGGATCGGGCAATTTCACAGGAAATTGTGAGACATCGTTTGGCGTCTTATTCTCAGGAATCTACGAGGTATTGTAATTATGCGAATGGGAAATTTGCATGGGAGATTACAGTGATTGAGTCGAGTGGCCTGGCGGAAAATGAGGCGAGGGAATGGCTGAATTTAATGGAGATGTCGGAGAGGACGTACCTACATCAAATTGATGCTGGCGTGAAGCCGGAAAAGGCGCGGGATGTGTTGCCGCTTTGCCTAAAAACCGAACTGATGATGACGGCGAATTTTAGAGAATGGCGACATTTTTTGAAATTACGTGGTTCAAGAATGGCGCATCCAGAAATTCGGAAAATTGCTAATCAGATCTATCAGATTTTCCAGCAGGCGATTCCGGTACTGGTGGAAGATATTGAGATTTTTGATGATGATGCTGCTGAATAATTTTGCAGGTAGAATTTTGTTCAACCAAAAAGACTCGCGGAGGACGAGTCTTTTTTACGTGCTGAATTTTCTCGGAGAGTGAGAGAGGGGAGAGGGAATTATCAGTTCATCCTCACGGGGAGGCTGAGGGGGTATACATAAATGTATGATCAAATGTTCGGGAATATGGCTGGAACTATGGGACGGCTTTATAAGTGAAGTAGCCAGGCTTACCGTTAGATGGGTCGTCGATACGGAGGTAGTTTGCGTTATTATTGTAGTAATTGTAGACGGTTCCGGCACCACCGACGAGTTTATTATCATCATCGAAGGCATAGGATTTATCAGCAGATGGTTTAACGACAAATTTTTCAGAAACATAGATGGTAGTAAGCTCTCGGTTTTGATAGAACACATTTGAGAAGCTATTAACGTTTGATGTGTCAAAACCTGATAAATCGACTGAAGTTAATTTGTAATTGCGATAGAATAAGGAACTCATTGTGGTTAGTTTATTACTGGTCTTAACTCCGGTTAAATTAAGAGTAACTAGATTATAACAATCATTAAAGGCGCTAGACATTGTAGTGACATTTTCGAGGTTGAAATGGCTAAGGTCGAGGCTAGTAATTTTCGCACCATAGAAGGCCATACTAAAATCTGTGACGTTTTGAGTGTTAAATGAAGAGACGTCGATAGATTCACCTGGGAAGCTATAGAACATCTGATTCATAGTAGTAAGACTACTGGTGTCAAATGGTAGTTTAAGATGGAGATTGGTTGGAAGAGTATAGATTTGAGCAAACATCCTAGACATGTTGGTAACTTTTGAGGTATTGAAGGTGGCTGGGAAGGTGATTTTAGTGGTTTTAGTTTTATCGAACATAGATGCCAAAGTGGTAGCTTCTGGTGCGCCTACGAAATTAGTTACATCAATCTCGCTAATATTAGATTCTTTAAACATATTAGCCATGGTTGTAACTTTTTCAGTATTAAAATCTGAACCGAAGATAGCATTTTGATTTGGTTGAGATTCAAAGGCGAGTTCGAACATGTTTTCCATATTTGTAACATTTCTAGTATTGAGATTGAAGACTTGGGGATCCTTCATATAATAAACTCTTCTAAACATGTAAGACATATTTGTCACATTTCTGGTATCAAAACCGGCAGCTGGAAGATTCTTGATGTAGGATTCATTGAACATGTGATTCATGTCGGTAACTTTACTAGTGTCAAAAACTGCTGGATAGGTGAGTGTGACACTATTGCTGGTGCGATCAAACATGTAGGCCATATTAGTGACATTTTTAGTATTAAAGGCTGAAAGATCGAGGGTAGTAAAGCGTGTATTGGAGAACATGTAACTCATATCAGTAACTTTTTCAGTATTAAATTTCGCGGTGTTAGTAAAGTTACGAAAAGCAGTAGCATCGTTAAACATGTAACTCATGTCGGTAACATTTTTAGTATTGAATTTTGAAAAATCAATATCTTTTACATACCAACAACCGGCAAACATACGACTCATATTGGTGACTTCGTCGGTTTTAAATTTGTCACCGAGAATAAGATTTTGAAGATTATAGCCACCTTCAAACATCGCAAACATATTAGTGACTTTGCTGGTGTCAAAGTTTGCGCCTAAATTTAATGTCCTAACGTCATAAACTTTACGGAACATGCCTTCCATATTAGTAACATTTTTGGTGATAAAATTATCACCCAGAATAATACTGGAAACTCTACTATATTTATAGCGCTGAGTCTGATCGTTACCGATAAGATAGCTCATATCGGTAACCGCCTCAGTGTTAAACGATGAAAGATCTATGGTAGTATCAGAGTCGGTTTGAATATTTTTAAACATAGCTCGCATCTTTTTGAGTTTAGAATTATTAGCTTTTTTCGGCATATAAAAACGAACGTAGTTTCTGGAATAATTTTCAAACATACTTTCAGTATCAGTGAGATTAACAAAATTAGCCTTACCAAAATCAATCATAGTGGTACTTGAATTTTTAAACATGGAATTAGTAGAGGTGGTGTATTTACCAAAGTTTTCAGATGCGGCATATGCAGAGGAGAGGGAAATTTGACTACCTTCAAAAAGGGAAGTCATATCCGAGCTATTTTCAAGAAAATTACCTTCAAGACTTATGCTACTAAAGGCTCTTTGACCATTGTTTTTAAACATGGAATTAGTGGAAACTGGACTCGTAGTATTAATTTTGATATTTGGTTGAAGATTGGACAATTCAAACATGGAATCTAAATTGGTTGGATTGGCTTTTGCAATTGAATTTACCATATTGGATGAATATTTAATGTCATAGTATGCAGATTGATTCACATTACCCAATTTATAGAACATATAAGAAAAATCTTTAGTTTTCGAAAAACTTACTCGCCCATCGTTCGGCCAATTATAATTAAATAATTCGGTAGACACACTATTTAGACCAGAGAACATATAAGACGAGTCGACATTAGTGTAGATGTGATGCGCGTTGGACCAGATGGTTAAGGCGTAGCTATTAGTTGAAGATTGAACGGCGGTAAGATAGATTGGTTCTTCGGAGTTCTCAGTAGAAATTTTAACGGTCTTTTTGGGAGTACTGGTTGGTTCAGTTTTTGCAAAAGTTAAACTATTTATATAAACTGGAAGTTCAGATTTAGGATCGTTAAGAATAGTAGGATCCGTAGTGTTGACGGCTTCACGAAGTAGCTTATTAAAATCACGACCAGTAACTAAGGTGGAGCTAATTTCCTCATTAACAACAAGAGAATAGGTAATATCACCAATATATTTTCCGGAGACAATTTGTTGGTTGGCACGGGCAAAAAGATTAGCTTTGTAAGTATAACCGTCTGTTGGGGTGGCAGTGTCAGATTTCTTTAAAAGAGTTGGAGCACTCGGTTTGCCGATTGGGAAGTAGTTAGAATCACATTTGGTGGTACTGCTATAATATTGGTCACAAAAACCCCAAATATTAATCTGGTCAGCAGCAAAAGAGTAATAAGCGGAACCGTTTATTGGTTTAAGGATGGAGTTTGAAGCTTTTTCATTAACGAAATTACCATTTTCGTCACCACCAGATACGTAGAGGGAATAACCTGCTACACTAGTGGTCTTAGCGGTAGCTTGCATGCCGGAAGCGCGGAGCATAATTTGCTCGGTACCTTGCGGGGTGAGATCGATATTAAAATTGCCGGTAACGGTTAGAGACGCAGATGAATCTTCGGCATAAACATTGCTTGGGGAATTAAAAATGAGAAAAACCGACCCAAGTAGGGCTAGAAAGATAAAACTTTTCTTAACCAAAAAATTAATTCGGTTAAGACCTAAAAGTCTCAACACAAATAAACCTCCAATAAACTAATTATGCTTAATTATATACGAAACTGGTCGGATTTTCAAATAAAAAATAAATAGAAGTTTAAAAAAATATCCCCGATATGGGGAATATTTGGGTGGTAATTTGGAGATTATTTAATTTCGGAACGGGGAAGGATATTGAGTTTGTAGGGGTCGGATGGTTTGATGCCGGATAGAATTTCATAGTAGGCGGCGGAGGCAACCATGGCGGCGTTATCGCCGGAGAATTTAGGCAGAGGGAAATAACATTTGAGACCGTGGAATTTTGATTCGAGTTTTTTGGCGTCTTCACGGAGGGTTTGATTAGCGGAAACGCCACCAGCGATGACGAGGGATTTAGTTTCGGGATTTTGTTTAATGGCCGCAGTAATTTTTTCGAGGAGAATATCGGTGACGGCTTGATCAAAAGAGGCGGCGAGATCAGCCTTGGTGGTTTCGTCGAGTAACTCGGCGAGCTTGGAGGATGGGTAGGAAATCGGGACGTTGACTAGATTTTGGACGGTACGTAGAAAGGCGGTTTTGAGACCAGAGAAAGAAAAATCGAGGGAATTGGCGAGTGGGTGAGGAAAAGTGAAACGATGAGAATTGCCGGATTTCGCGAGATTGGAAATGGCTGGTCCACCTGGATAGGGAAGACCTAAAATTTTGGCGATTTTATCAAAACATTCACCGACGGCATCATCACGAGTAGAGGCGATAATTTCAAAATGATTATGAGAGGACATGCGGATGATTTGAGTATGACCACCGGAAATGACGAGGGCAAGGAGAGGAAATTGAGGTTTTTCGGTGAGCCAGTTGGCGTAAATATGAGATTTAAGGTGGTGCACTGGGTAAAATGGAATATGATGCAAAATACTGATAGTGCGAGCGGAAAGTGTACCAACGAGAAGCGAGCCAAGTAACCCCGGAGTGTGAGTGACGGCGATGGCGTCAATTTGGGACCAGTCGTTCGGTTTTAGACTGGCATCAGTGAAAGCTTGATGGATGACCGGCTGGATGGCTTCGAGATGGGAGCGGGCGGCAATTTCAGGAATCACACCACCGTAATTTGCGAAGATATCGATTTGAGAAACTACAACATTGCTCAAAATTTGATCACCATTTTCGACAATGGCGGCAGCAGTTTCGTCGCAAGAAGTTTCGATACCCAAAATTTTCATGAGTAAATTATACCACGAACAGAGAAGAATGGTTTTAGCGATTTGGTTGTTTGATGGAATCGATAGGGTTCTTACCTGCAGCTTTTAAAGATGGAATGGTGCCAGAAATAAAACCAGTGAAAAGGGCGACACCGAGAGCGATGGCAGGAATTTCTGGTGAGAAGTAAATTTTGAATTCGGTGAGAAAGGCGGTGACGAGAAGTGCGGCATAACCGATAATGAAACCAAGTACGGCCCCTGAGAGATTGAGTAGGATGGATTCGAAAATAAACTGTAGGAAAATATTAAAGTGAGTAGCACCGATGGCTTTTCGGACGCCGATTTCATGGGTGCGTTCGGTGACTGTGGCGATCATAATACTAGTAATACTAATTGAGCCGACAATAATAGAAATAATCGCGATAATGGAAAGTAAGACGGTGATAAGTTTAATATTAGAAGAGGCAGGATGAGAAATTTGTTCTTCGGATGCGAGTTGGAAAGTACCGGAGAGATTAGGATTTTCGGAAAGTTTTTTATTTAGAGAATCTTTCACGGAAAGCATGGTGGTATGATCCGGTAATTGAATAAGCACTTTTTCGATAATAGGATTCAAAGTAACTAGTTGATCAAAATTCACTAGGCCGACTTGGTTGAAATTAAAGCGAGTAAAATTACGCGGATTGTCTTGATTTTCAAGAACACCAGTGACAATGTAGCGTTCGCCCTTAATGTTGACGGTTTTACCGATACTTTCGGCGGTGCCAAAAAGTTGAAGGGAAAGGTTGTGACCGAGAACGATAGTCTTGAGGCTGGCGTCGCTTTGGAAAGAGCCGGTTTTGATTTTGAGACCGAGGATTTTGAGAGCTGATTCATTGACACCAAGAATATTACCGTTCGCGACAAGATTATCACCAGAGAGATTACAGGTGATAGGCGCAAGAGGTGAAACGGCGGCGGTAGTATTAATAGATTTTTGGACGAGTTCGATAGTTTCTTTGTTAAATGGGGAAGAAATGAGAGGTTTGGCGGTGAGGATGGAAGTGATATCGGTAGACTCTTCGGGTTTTTGTTGGAGTACGAGGAGGGCGTCATTAGTTTCGGATTTTACAAGATTTTTGAAACTGCCGATGATGCCGAAAGTATAGACAATACTAGCGATACCAATGGCGATACCAAGAGAGGTGAGAAAGGTACGTAATTTTTGGCGCTTTAGGGAAGAGCGGGCGATGGCGTAGTTTGTGCGAAGCAACAATGACATTATTTGTGACCTTTCTTTTTTGCAGATTTTTTAGTGTGAGACTTAGATTTTTTATTAAAATTAAGATTAAATTTGAGGGCGGAATTAGATTTATTACGCTTGATTGGAGTAATGGTGGCAATTTGAGAGACTGGTTCGACTTCTTCAGTTTCTTTTTTAGGAACTTCTGGTTTAGCTTCTTCAGTCTCAGATTTTACAGGAGGGAAATATTCTTTGACAGGGGTAGAAACCGGTTTTCTGGCGGAAGTTGGGAGTTCGGAAACTGTGCCTAGATTGTAGGAAAGAGGTTTCTCGACGGATTTTTCAGCAGGTTTTTCTGGAGTATTTGGAATGAATTTTGGTTCAAAAGGATTGGTGGAC
>CAUTXE010000043.1:0-7707 GCA_963542185.1 uncultured Candidatus Saccharibacteria bacterium
CTTGTGATAATAAATTGATACTGTGTATCTATTACAAGTTATTTTACAAAATGAAAGGGGAAAATATGAATCAAAAATTCCAAATTATGTTTCAAATCGCGGAATCTAGTTTCCAGGAACTGCCCAGAGTCTGTCGTACTCCCGCCTATGTCAAGCGCTATCTTGACCTACATGATGCGCTTTACACCGCTATGACGCTTGCCCGTACCAAAGCGGAGCGCGGCAGAGTTTATCGCATTTCACAAACCATCTGGTCCGAACTTCTAGCGGCCGGCGCCAACCCCAGCGAGGTTAGGGAACTACTTAGCCCCAGCTACATCTGGCGTCACTACGACAAAGTCAAAGCCTCTAAGGTCCATGTCGATTCTTATGAATTAATGTATCAGTTAATTCAAATCAAAGGCCGTGATTTTATCCTGAGAAACCTCAAAAAATTTCAGCTACGCGGTGTCGATATCGACACTATCGCCATGAACTGCTATAAGATCGAAACTAAGCATGATCTCGAAGTTCAATGCGCCGAAATGCGCGTCCTCGGAGTCAACCTCACGACGATTTTCGTAATGGCCAACCAGCTCCTCACTAAGGAATCTCCAAAACCTGCTAATGTTTATTGCCTGCTCCATTTTTTCTATCAGCAAAATCTTTCACCCGGCCTCATTGCCGCCTGGATTAAAGATCACTGCAATCCAAAAATACTCGACAGTATCATAGCCGCTGATCCGCTCGATTGGACCATCTTCGGTATCAATCTCGACGATTATCGACCAATTTGGGTCACTGGTAACTTTCTGCGTTTCTTCGACCCAGAACCCAATTTTAAGAAACTGCCACCCACTATTACCACCACTCAATTTCTCGGCCGTCTTAGTATTCAGCAAGTTTACGTTGCCACTAGATATGGTTGCGATTTTGAGAAATTCCTTACCAAGAATTACCTAGTGTCTGGTGGTCAGATTGATATACTGGCTGAAAAATATGAACATGATAACCTGTTTTGCACACCAGATGATAAACTTCGAATTGGCGTTACCTTGCTTAAATATGGTGCCACCAATATTAATCGGGAAAAACTTATAGAACTCTTTAATCGATGCGATTTATCGAAAAATAAACGTATCAAATACAGTAAAGTCCTCAATCAAAAAGAAGCCTAAATTTCAGATTCTCTAAAATCGATTTTTCTAATCTTCGATTTCTTATCCTCTTTCATCACTCAAAAATCCTCGGTTCGCCGGGGATTTTTTCATAAAAAAGGCTCGGAATAAATCCGAGCCCGAAGGTAAATGTATTATAAGTCACGTGCAGAAGATAGCCCCCTAAAACCGATCAGCATCCCCTCGTCATCCGTAACTGGAAACACTGGTAGATATAGATCATCAATTGTTCGACCGAGATCCTTGGCCGCCCGCACCACAGTTGGTTTTACGATGTAAAACACCCCCTCTTTATAACTTGGCAGACCCACCATCTGCGAGAACACTATTTGGAAAATTGGCACCACTCCGATATGCTCACGTAGCATACTTTTTGCCTCAATTTCAATCGCCCCCTCCTCTGGTTGGTATGTCGTTAGTATTTCATCATTGTCATCCAAAATTCGGCAGACATGCGATAAATAATTTTTAATCATCTCCCCCACCTTTCTAAGTCAAAAACTCTTAAAATCAAAAAACTACTAACGTCAAGAATAATTCGTGCATCCAAGCATCACTTAAAACCTCATTGGCTTTAATCTCAGTACGCCAGTTCGAAGCTTTGCATTGTAATCCATCGAAAAACGAAAATTTCGATAAGCATTACATTTGTTCATCGGAGATTTCACATCCGCATCGCAAGTTCCCTGAATATTAAAATCATACCCAGTGCGATCAGTGTGAACCACCCCCATGATTTGCAGATTTTTCAATGCCATAAAATCTCGAGTCGTTCCACCAGCCGGATTTTCCCGTTTTGCGAAAACTACCTTAAATTCCAGATCAATCGACATATTTTGATCAAAAGCATACATGTTTGCAATATGAATGCGATCCCTACTTGGTCCATTCATTACTTCAAAAGCCAATGAATCACCGTTTCTTACTTCACTGTGCATACAACACCTCCTGTAAAAGAACCACCTCGGCATACGTTACGAGGTCAACCACTTAGCGATAAAGCTAATCAACATATTTTAACATACTTATGCTAATGTGTCAATGTAAACCACATCACCTACCAAATACAGCAAGTGCGACACCTTGACAAACCCCAGATACTCTGCCATAATATAGCCGTTAAACTCATGTTTAGCTCGCGCAAATTTTTGCGAGCTCTTTAAAAGAAAGGGGAATTATTATGGAAGAAAAAGAATTTGTCCATAATCCAAGGTACAAAACGCGTGGTATCTATCATCATTTCGAGGGAGAATCCTATCTCCTCATCGATACTGCCATCAATAATGACACCGGAGAAAGAGAAGTAGTTTATTTGGCACTTTATGACGATCTTCAACTCCATGTTCGTTCGTACGAGAAGTTCTTTGAGGAATTGGATCCGGTCAAGTATCCTGATGCTAAGCAGAAATATCGTTTTGAGCTGCTGGATGTTAGTGATTTTGACTACAATGTCTTCAAGAAGCAGCCGTCTCATAAGTACCAATACGTCGGCTTATTATTCAATGATTAATTCAAGGAGGGGTATATGAATATCATTAACAAATTACACATCTTAAAGGACACTGCATCACTCACCTATGAAAAATTAAGTCAGAATTTCTGGTGTGGCACTTTCCAAGCTTTACAAAAATGCATTCAGGAATCAGAAGACGAGAAAAAATTAAGTTCAGCCTACAGTTTTTTGGCCAAGCATTGGCCTAAAATGCATGAAGCTGGCGTCGACCTAGAGGAAATTGTTCAAGTTTTACATCCATTAGATATTATTGAGCAGTTCGAAGCACTCCAAGATGCCGGCGCACACTTAGATATTGATCAAATTGTCCGCTCTATTCCTGGAGGACACGGTAAGATAGACCTCCATCGCCTTCATTCCTTGGGCTAATATATTGACTTAATTGCAATTCATGATGATAGTCTCGAGCCCTGTTCTTTCTACGAGATTAACGACCTGATCATTAATGGCGTTTCTGTCCAAGTCACATTTGACTTATCTGAAAGTCTCATCTTAGGTAGTGCGGAATATCCAGATACCTTATTTAAGATACTCTATTTCTTTTACTCTCATGGTATTGATTCATGGAAAATTCGCGAAATGATCAATAAAATCATTCCAGTAAAGTTCATCGATGAGTCAAGTCTGCTATATATTGCTGACCTTATCGACGACATTATTGAGGACCCGTCCAATAGGTGGCCTGTTATTGGTATTAAACCTAAAGAATACTCCAAGCCTTGGATTTACCTTCACTGTGACGATTATCTCGGCATAAAGCCTGAAAAAACTCTAGCAAATCTGCCGAAAGCCATCTCTATACGTGATTTCATTCACTTTACTGGACTTCCGTATATTATAAGCAAAGTTAATTACCATGGTCTAACCCTCAAAGATTTTATCGATCTCAATTATCTGCCAGCTGGGGGTGGCATTGAAGAATTAACCAAAGAAGCCAACTACGCGAGATTGCAGTATGAAGACCCAATCGATTGGCTTACCCTAGCTTACCTCAGCGACTCGGGTAGTAAATTAGTTAATCGAAAAATGCTACTTGAGTACGGTGACCCATCACGCTACAATGCGATAGACTATGATTTTGCCAAAAAATTCATGGAGAATAACTCAGATCACTAGTTCCCCAAAAAAACAAGCCTCGGACTTAACCGGGGCTTTTTTATGTTAATTTTACTCCCGGCAGATATAGATACCCCTCCATCTTATAGGTCAAATTTTTCTCAATATAGCCCTTTGCGATTTTACAAGCTTTCGACATCCGTTCATCTTGCCATAACGGATCAATATAGCGCACTTTCGCCTGGTAGTTCACTACGTACACTCCGTCCGGGCATTGCTCAAAACTTTTCGCCTTCTTTATTTTCTTCGCCTTCTGCCAAGCTAAAAAAGCATCACAGTAATCTGAAGCTAAAATCATTTCAATCACTTCCGATTCTTTTCTTTGATATAAATCTGCCACCGAAATCCTTCCAGATTCACTCATTTTCTTCAAAATATCGGCAAGAAACTGCATTGAGTAGCGTGTTCGATCCTCACGGTAAAACATAGATAGTTGTGAAGTTAGTTTAACGAATTTTCGTGCGATTTTTTTCGTCTGAAATCCCAATTCTTTCACTCCATTTTCGTCTGATTGCACCACAATATCCGCATACATTTCACGGATTTCTGTCAAATCCGCCACCCCGTACGCGAAGAACATATTTGCCAGCGAGTATTCCAGACGATCCGCCGATAACTTCGGCGTATCATTATCCGCAATCGGATACAGATAATAATCATCTACTTCTGAGACTAGAATACCGTCCCGTTTCAATAGTCGCCTAATTTCCGGCGACCCTGCAATCACCTCTGTCGTCAAATCCTCCGTCGACTCCTGCATCAAATGGTCGCCATTCATGAAATCCACGCAATGCTTAAAAATTGGGGTCGCAATATCATGAAAAAGTCCTGACAAAGTTTGTTTTTTATCGTGGGTAAAATGCCAAACCACCAAAGCTACCCCTACTGCATGATCTAAACTTGAATAAAATCTCTGATTTTTAAACAAATCTGAATAAATCGTTCCGCAAGTGATACTGATGTGATTCTGCCTCTGTAAGACTGGTGTTTCAATATATTCCTGCAGCCATTCTGGAAAATCTGGCTCTAAAATGGCATGGAATTTTCGAATCAATGCTTCTACCTCACGCTCTGTCATATTCTATATTATACTTTATTCTCTTAGAGGGTTCAGCACCTTAACTATATTGACAAAATACAATCTTAATGCCATAATATAGTCGTTAAACTTAAGTTTAGCTCGCGCAAATTTTTGCGAGCTCTTTAAAAAGGGGGTATCATGAATATTTTTAGAAAAGAAAAAATCGAATCAGACAAGGTAGATTTACAATATCTGCATTCACTAGATGCCGATATGGACCAAATTGCTCGTCATTATAATCTCGAGACTCATTCACTCGACGAGATTAACAACCTGATCACTAATGGCGTTTCTGTACAGACCGCCTTTGAATTATCTGAAGATTATATCTTGAGTAATGCAGAGTATCCAGATAACCTATTTAAGATACTCAGCTTCTTTTATACTCTTGGTATTACTTCAGAACAAATTCGCAGTATAATCAGTAGGATTATTCCCACCATGTTCATCGATAGAATAAAACTTTTTTCGATTAAAAGCACTGTCGACGATATCGTCAGTTCTTCGCCTGACAAATGGTCAAGTATTGGTATCGAGCCTAGTGAGTACGCTAAACCCTGGATACGTCTTAACTACTGTCGTTACCTTAGTCTAGATTCTGGCAGAACTCTGGCTGATCTACCAAAAGCTGTATCACTACACGATTTCATCCATAACGTCAAGCTCAGTGAAATTGAACGTGAATTCCATTATCAAGACTACACCTTCGATCAGTTTATTCGGAGAAGCTTTTTACCAGCTGGCGGTGATATTGAGCAATTAGTTCAAAAATCTTTTTGCGAGAACATAGAATACGAAAACCCAGTAGGATGGCTAATTCTTGCTGCTATCCATGTTAATGGCGGTAAATTAATCAACAGGTACAAGTTATCTAAATATGCCAATCCAACCAATTATTTCATCGTTGATCTAAAGTTTATCCTAGAGTATTTCCCCAACATTTTCACGAATAGAGAAAAAGATTTCACTTAACCTAAAAGTGAGTAATTTTATCTATCTGTAAAGCCTCGACCCCCGTCGGGGCTTTTTCTTTGACATAAATTATAAAATATATTATAATATAATTATTGTATTATTTCATACACATTGCACATTTCATACATAGGAGGGGAACTATGACCGAACACATTACTAACCGTGGAACCGATTTGATGAAATTTCGTGACCTCGTCGAGGCACATCAAGCGATCTCCACTTCCGCCGCCTGTCGTCAAGAAGCTGCGCTTAAACTAGCCCTGAAAAAGCTTCAGCAGACAGATGAGATTAAGACGCGTAATCATATCTTAATCGAGCTTCAAAAACTTAGTCAAGGCACCAGCGAGCCAGCCACTATGGCTTCTAAGTACCTGATTAAGAACGATCCCGGCCACGCCAGTATTGATATCTTGAATCTCAAGCCTAGGCCTTATCATTGCCTAAGAAATCGTAATATCAATACTATCCAAGACGTTTTAGCGCTTGACTCAATCGATTGGGGTAGGATTCGTAATCTCGGCAAAGTTTCCATTCAGGAAATCATCCAGGCCATGCATGACCTCGGTTATGCCGATTTCTATATCCCACATTAATTCAGAAAGCTCCCAAAGTCGGGGGCTTTTCTCTTTTAAAAAACACTGATTAGAGCCCAAAATATTTTTCTTTTGACATAACCATTTTCTAAGATGTTATCTTCATTGACTTTTCAAACCTTTTATGTTAAAATACATAGATTAAGTCATTCCGACTTAATTGGCGATTCTTCGTATGAAGGACGTTTCAATACACTGAAAAGTGAGTACCTTAAAAGAAGATTTAAAGTTTAAGGTCTTTCATTTTTCTATTTTTAGGAGGGTAAAGATATGAAACATGAAACTAACACCATCGAAAAGACGACAGTTAAATCTGCTAACCTGCTTGACCACATCTGTAACTTAGGCCTCAGTAAGCATACTGAGAGTTACCTTAGTAACAAATTTGGCACCACGAGTGAACTGCTCTGGAAGGTTCGCCACGAAGCCTACCTTAGAGAACATCACCCAGAGAACAGTAGTTATCTCGAGAAGCCACTTTGGGATGCCTACGTCGCTTTTGATCGTGCCGGCTACATTCGACACGACATTAAGCCCGAGGATTTTATCCTCAATCGGCTTCGTAGACTGGCCAAACCCGAGCAATATCAAGCTTGGAATTGCGCCGCTGATCTCGAAGATTTTTGCGAAATCAATCCGGAACAGGGAAGTTCCGACCAATCTGACTACGTTTATGGTAATCAAAGATATGAAAATTTCATACCGCTCACCGAAAAACAGCGTGAGGAAATCCGGCAGATTCTAAGAGACATTTTACCTGACGAGTTGACTTACCAGATTATTTGTTTTCGGTATTCACTCGAGGACGGTAAGTGTCACCCTACTGCTGAGACCGCGCTGAAACTTAATCGTAAGATTAGCAAAGTCCGTGGCCTGATGAAGAAAGCTTATTTCTATATCAAAGACTGTGAGCTCTTCGATGTCATCTAAATCTTCAGAAACCCCGCCTCATCGCGGGGTTTTCTCTTGTTTAAAAATCCTACTTTCGTTGCGGGGTTTTCTGTTATTAAAATTTCCCACCATAGAGCATATTACTTATTTTTATAAAAACCATCCATGTAAGAAATCTTTATTTTTCACATAAAAAAGACTGCTTAATCTCTAAGCAGTCAAAAGATTGAAAAGGTAATAAAACAAAGTTATTCAATTCCAGCATTACTAATTAAATTACGGTTTCGTATTAAGCCATATTTCGTAAAGCTAATACTACCCGTGCGTCTTTTGACATCATAGTCCGCATCGAATTTATACTTAGTATAAACCGCTTTTTCC
>CAUTXE010000044.1:0-7464 GCA_963542185.1 uncultured Candidatus Saccharibacteria bacterium
TTATCGTGGGCGTGATTGGCCCGGTTATTGTCGAGCAAGTTTCTAATTTTCTCGCTACCGCACCTGCTAAGATTTCGGAAGTTATTGATCATTTAGATATCAATGGTATTGGTAATTATTTTGGCATCTCCAATCTTCAAGACAGCCTAACTTCCGGTATCAAGAGTTTCAGTAGTACGATGCTGGGTAATATTAGTAATATCGCCGTCGGCAGTATTGGTGCCATCAGTAATATTATTACCAGTGTTATCCTCACCATTGTGCTTACTATTCTTTTTATGCTCGATGGACCAACCATGTTAAAAGACTTCTGGCGCGTCATGGCTGTAAAAGATAAAAAATCCGCCAAAGTCTGGCAGCACGTTACTAGTCGCATGAGTAATGTCGTCGCCGCCTACGTTTCATCTCAAGTCTTCATCGCTCTCCTCGACGGCCTGATGACTATGCTCGGCGTTTTTGTTATCACTCTCATCTTCAATCTTCCAGTTACTCTTGCCGTACCTCTCGGCCTCATTTCCTTCCTCTTCTTCCTCATCCCAATGTTTGGTCCAGTCATCGGCTGTATCTTGAATACTACTCTACTTTTCATCAACGCTCCAGGCGCCGCTATCGCTTTCTTCATTTTCTACCTCATCTATCAGCAAATCGAAAACAATATCATCGGCCCCCGCATTCAGGGTAAAGGACTCAATCTGCCGCCACTTGCGATTTTAGTTTCCATCACCATTGGTATGTACGCTTTTGGTTTGATTGGTTGTATTGTCGCAATCCCGATCGCTGGCTGCATTAAAATTCTTTTCGAAGAAGCCGCCAATATTCGCGCTGCACTCGATGATGAAAAATAATTAAAACTCCAAGCATCATCTAGAAATAAACCGAGTCTCAAAAATCAAATCTCTTCGATTTGCTTGACTAGTCATCTAAAATCTCACATAATTAATAAGCACTTAAAAAGGAAAAAATTTACTATGGAACAAGTTTTACCATTTCTTGAAGGAATGTTTTATATTGCAACTACCGATGGCGATCAGCCACACCTACGCATTTTCGATGCCGCTGGTATTCTCGACGGCCACCTCTATATTGGTACTAAATCCAATAAACAGGTTTACGCTCAAATCGAAAAAAATCCTAAGGTCGAAATCTATGTCTTTAGCAACGAATTAGGTCTCATGCGTTTTACCGCCGAAGCTAAAACTGTTGCCGACAAGGAATTAAACCAAAAAGCCTACGAATCTACCGGCAAGACCTACGACGAAGTTTCTGCTGCTATTGAGCTCACCAACGTTCGTGGCTCTATCAAAACTAAAGACGGCGAAACCGTAGAGCTTAATTTCTAAGATGGACAAACAAGTTAGAAAACGCAATCTCTTAATTTATTTCACCGCCATCTCGGCTGGAATCCTTTTGATCTCAAACTTAGCTGCAACCAAGCTTTGGGACCTCTTCGGCATTCCAGTCGACGGGGGCGTAATTAGCTTCCCAATTTCCTACATTCTCGGTGATATTATCATTGAATTTTACGGACACAAAACCGCCAAGCACATCATTCTCGGCAGTCTCTTAGTTAATATTATCGCTGCGCTCACTTTCTGGATTGTCATCGCCCTACCTCCATTTGCCGGTACGGAAGGCATGCAAGAATCAATTGCTAATGTCTTAGGTTTTGCACCACGCATCATTATCGGCTCCCTCACTGCCTACCTATTTTCACAATTTTCCAACAACTACATTTTCGAAAAAATTAAACAAAAGACTGGCCAAAAACTCTTCATCGTCCGCGCCCTCACCTCTTCTTTTGTCGCACATTTTTTCGATACTTTAGTCTTTGAAATTGTCGCCTTCCTCGGCGTCTTGGCTTTTTCTGATTTTCTAAATCAAGCCATTTTTGCTTATATTATCGGGATTGGCATCGAAATCGTCTTGTCACCAGTCGAAATTCTGATTGTGAAAAATCTCCGTAAATATATTCCAGCCCATAAAGTTGAAACAGCAAAACTCACCGAAGAGGTGTCTGAAAAATAGGGAATTATGACAACTCCCGGTTTCTCATTCGAAATTAACGAACGCATTCCTGGCGCACTTGGTCGTGCCGGCACGATTCATACGCCACATGGCGATATTAAAACTCCAGCTTTTATGGCGGTTGGCACTACCGGAGCAATCCGTTTTCTTTCGCCAGAAGAGCTCCATCAAACCAAAGCACAAGCCATGCTCAGTAATGGATACCATCTTCGTCGTAAATCTCACGAAATTGCCGAAGCCGGCGGTCTAGCCAGCTGGTCCAATTGGTATGGACCAACTCTCACCGATTCCGGCGGATTCCAGGTAATGTCCTTAGGATCTGGCCTCGGCAAAGTCGTCTCCATGGAGCGTGAGCGTGGTGTGGTTAATACCGCCCACCAAGAACGCCTCGCCCACGTTACCGAAGATGGGGTTAATTTCCGCGACCCTTTCGATGGTCAACCAGATTTTATTGGCCCAGAAGAATCTATGCAGATTCAATGCCGTATCGGCGCCGATATTCACATGGCTTTTGATGAACTTACTTCCTTAGCCGACAGCTACGAATATAATGTTGAGGCTCTCGCCCGCACCGAGCGTTGGGCCAAACGTAGTCTCGACGAGCATTTTAAATTGCGCGACTCACTGGGTTACCGCCAAAGCCTTTATGGGGTTCTACAAGGTGGACGCTGGGAAGATTTAAGGCGCAGTACGGCCAAAAAGTTCGGTAAAATGCCGTTTGATGGCTATGGTCTCGGCGGCGCCTTCCTCAAGGAAGACCTTGGTGAAATTTTACGTTGGTGTAACGAAGAATTGCCCGAAAATAAACCACGCCACCTACTGGGACTCTCACATCCTGATGACATCTTGATTGGCACCGAAATGGGCGCTGATACGTTCGACTGTGTCGCCCCAACTCGTGAAGCTCGACATGGTAAAATCTACACCAAATATGGCGACATTAACCTCCGTAAATTTAAAGATAGCAACGAATTACTTGATGCCGATTGCGACTGCACTACCTGCAAAGCTGGTTGGACCAGAGGACAACTACGTGCACTTTGGAAATCCGGTGACCCAGAACTCAAGCGTCAATATTACAATCTTGCTACCGCTCATAACCTACGTTTCATCATTCGTCTCACCGAACAAATTCGCGAAAGCATCCTAAATCAAAGCTTTTTTGAATTCAAAAAACAATTTTTGCGTGATTATTATCAAAAATAAGAACCATAATCGTGATAAAATAGATTAGTGGAAAATAAAGTTTCATTCTTCAAAAGATATCCAATCGTCAAAGATTTTGTTAACTTAATTGTTTTTGTCGCCTGCGTCATTCTCGGCACCATGTTCTTAAATGCCTATGTTTTTCGCTCATATAATGTAGTAGGACATTCCATGGATAACACCTTGAGCGAAAACGACCGTTTAATCGTCAATCGTCTAGCCGTCAGTATGAGCCATCTATCCGGCAAAGAATACGTGCCAGAACGTGGCCAAATCATTGTTTTCTTGAATGGTGAATCCAGTGGCAAACTTACCTGCAGTGTCGACCCTACCATTAAAGATCAATACATCATCAAGCGTGTTATTGCTTTTCCAGGTGAACGCGTTGTGGTGAAAGACGGTAAAATCACGGTTTATAACGACCAGAATCCTAATGGCTTCGACCCGGATACCGCCACCAGAAAGTCCGCCACTGATGGCCCAAAGGCCAATACTTCTGGCGAAGTCGATACGACCGTTCCAGATGGTGAAATTTTCGTGGTCGGAGACAATCGTGAGGGGACTCACTCCTATGATTCCCGTTATGGTCTTGGTACTATTCCATATTGTCGCATCATTGGACCAGTCCTCATGCGACTTTATCCTTTCGATCACATTCGTTTATTTTAATAATAAGGTATAATATTCTATATGGCAGATTATATAATCATCCGACGTGGCCGCAATATTCTGAGTACAATCTTACATGTGCTACTCAATTTAGTGCTTGCAATTGCCACCATTTTCTTAAACCTTGCCACGGCAAGTTTCATTCCAGGTTGTGTATTGGTATTACTCTCTAAATGGCGTATGTTCGCCGTGCGTCCACGCTACTTATTTGTTAATATCAAATCCAACCTAGTCGACCTCATTACGGGATTTTCTTTTGTCTTTCTCGCCTACTGTGCCGGAAATATTTTAAGCCCATTACATTACGTATTGACGGCTCTCTATTCACTCTGGCTAATCGTTCTCAAGCCAATGTCTTCCAACTTCGCCACTAAGCTCCAGGCTCTCCTCGCAGTATTTTTCGGCAGCACCGCGATCACCCTGATGGTAGCTGGCAGTAGCTCCGGTCTCACTGTTCTATTAAATTTTATCCTCGGTTTTGCCGTAGCACGTCACGTCTTGGTACAGAGCGAAGATACTGAATACGGCTTAATCACCCTAATTTCTGGTCTACTTTTCGCCGAGATTTCCTGGCTAGCTGAATTCTGGCTCATCGTCTATTCTTTCAAGGCCTTCGGGATAATTATTCCGCAAATCTCCATTATTCTGACAGTCTTAGCGTTCCTAGCTGGCCTACTTTACCAAAACGCCAGTCAAAATGACCAGAAAATTGAAAAGAAAGATATTCTCGTACCTACAATTTTTGCTATTTCCGTAATCCTGATAATCGTGCTGTGGTTTAGTAAACCATTATTCAATGTCTAATCTTACGTTTAAGGAGGTAAAAAATGAACGAAGATAAAAGTAATTTTGAGCCAAAAGACTCAACCGATTTAGAAGAAGTAAAAAACATCTCTGAATCAGAAGATCTCGAATCTACCGATTCATCCGTGAATCCAGTCGAAGAGTCAGAAGCTACCGACGCCTCAGAACATTCCGAAGCTTCAGAACGATCCAAAAACGAAACCGAAGTTAAAGTTGAAACTGAAACCGATTCCGAGACCGAAGATGAATCTGAGACTGAAGCCGAAGAACCTGAGGTCGAATCAGATTCTGACACTGAATCTGAAGCAAAAGAATCTGAAGATGAATCCGAGAAAGCTACTGAAGTCAATTCCGCTGAAGATACCGAATCTGAATCTGAAGAAAAATCCACCTCAAAAACCGAGAAAAAACCTAAGGTTAAAACCGGTAAAAATCGTTTTGCTACCTTTGCTAGTCTCGTAGCCGTCGCCTTATCAGGCACCGCGCTTTATTATGCTTACAACCGTCCTACTACTTCAATTTTCCACAGTAATAATTCGGTCAGCAATAACGCCGCTACCTTTGCCGAAGGTTCAATTTCTGAAATTGCCAATTCCGTCTCGAAAAGTGTAGTTTCAATCATCACCAACACTAGCACCACCGGCTCTTTCTTTACTGGTCAAGTTTCCCAGGCTGCCGGTACCGGCTTTATCATCAGTAGTGATGGCTATATCGCCACCAACAAGCACGTCGTTGCTAATGCTACCAAAATTGGCGTCATCCTCGACGATGGCTCGACTTATGAAGATGTCGAACTTATCGGCACCGACCCAATCAATGATTTTGCCATTATCAAGATCAAAGACGTCAAAGATCTTACTCCAATCAAAATTGGTGACAGCAAAACCACTAACATCGGCCAGCAAGTTGTAGCTATTGGCAACGCGCTTGGTACCTACCAAAACTCCGTCACCTCCGGAATCATCTCTGGTAAAGGTCGTAGCCTCACCGCCTCTGACTCTTCTCGCACTACCTATGAAACCCTTTCCGATATGATCCAAACCGATGCCGCAATCAATGGTGGTAATTCCGGTGGACCACTCGTCAATGCCGCCGGTGAAGTGATTGGCATTAATACCGCCTATGCCAGCCAAGGAAATAACGTTGGCTTCGCTATCCCTATCAATAGCGTCAAGGGAATTATGGCCGGCGTCCTCAAAGATGGCAAATTCGAACGCGCCGTATTAGGTGTCCGTTATCAAACCATCACCCCGCTTATTGCCAAAGAGAAGAAACTTGATGTCACAGCTGGTGCCTACGTCAAAGGCTCAAACAATGCTTCCGCCGTCATTAAGGGTAGTGCTGGCGACAAGGCTGGTATTAAAGATGGCGACATTATCACCGCTGTTAACGGTACCAAAATCGGCACTGCCGGCTCTCTTGGTAGCTTAATTGGCGAATACGCCGTCGGCGACACGGTCAAACTCGAAGTTTATCGTGATAAAAAATATATCGAGCTCCAAGTTAAACTTGAAGCTTATGACGCCGATAGTGCCAAAGTTACCACCAACAAAAAGTCCGATGACGACGAAGAATAAACTAAAAAATAACCCTCCGGGGTTATTTTTTGTCTATCATAATACGCATTATTAAAATTCTTATTTTAACTAAAAATTCCACCAAAAATTATTTAAGCTTATCCACTGGATAGAAAAATCCTAAAATTAAATCTTTCTTTAAGCCTAATTCAAAGCCCAACTTCTCCGCGTATTCAATAATTTTTTGCTGCTGACTCATATCTGATTCGATAATCACATAATTTGTTTCAATTTCATCCTGAATTTCTGACTCCGAAAGTTCTTCCAGCTTTTTGGTGCTAAAAAAATTTCGCTTAATCTGATCAAGCAACCGGTAAATTTGCGCCAAACCATCCTTATCGGCATAGAGAGCTAATTTTGGTTCGTACTGCAATTCTGGTGACTGCCACTCCCAAGATTCATCCACATATGGTAAATTTGCCACAATAATTTCTGGTCGAATCTTCAAGTGTAAAATCGTCGAAAGCAGGTCTGATTTGTAAAATTTAATATTTTTTACCCCTAATTTATCCCGGTTAATTCGCGCCACCGTCAAAGCATCTTTCGAAATATCGAGGCCAATCACCTGGCTATTTGCGCATTCCAAAGCTACCGAGAGCCCAATGCAACCCGATCCCGTCCCCACATCCACAATTGTCACCGGTTTTTTTGAAATAACCTGCTCTTCGCTATTAAATTTTCCATCAATAATACGATAATAAAGTTTTCCCGCCAGCTCCGCCGCGAGTTCCGTTTCTGGACGGGGAATTAAAACGTTTTGATTTACCAAGAAAGGTCGCCCCATAAACCATTTCACCCCTAGAATATAGGCCAGTGGCACCTTGTTCGCGCGTAATGCCACCATTTGGTCTGCCTTTTTACGCGCTTCATCAGAAATTTTATCCGCCCCGTGAGTCACGAAAAAACTGCGGTCTTGCACATCCATCGAGACCGCCAAAATAATCTCCGCCTCAGTCGGATTAATAATCTGCTTTGAAACGTCCAGCCAACTTTTTACCGTGGTTGCCATTTGCTCCTTAAAAATTTATTCTGCGATGCCGTTTTCCGTGCGAATTACATCGAGTTCGCACTTCTTCAATTCTGAGATAATATCGTCAATATCACCGTCCATTACTGCATTTACATTTGATCTGGAATAATGAATGCGATGGTCTGTTACACGATCTTGTGGGAAATTATAAGT
>CAUTXE010000045.1:0-7331 GCA_963542185.1 uncultured Candidatus Saccharibacteria bacterium
TTTGGTATATTTTTGGAGGATTTCTTGGTGCGGGATGGTGCCGAGAATTTTAATAGATGCTTCGTCGAAATGTTTTTTGCAGAATTTTTGCACTTTTGACATCTGATTACCATCACCGATAATAGTAAAAATAAAACGAAAATTTGGTTCAAGTTCCTGGGCGATTCGGAGCGATTCTAAAAATGGTAGAATGCGTTTTTCTTTGGAGAGGCGAGAAAACCAGAGAATACGAAGTGGTTCGTGGTCTTGGTAGGTGCGGATTCGGGGTGTGAAATTTGCAATTTCTTGGTCATTAATACCGTTTGAAATGACGGAAATTGGACGAGTAACACCGAAAAGTTGAAGTTTTTTGGCAAAATGGGCGGATGGGGTAATTACCTGGTCAGCGAGGTTGGCTTGGCGGACCATCATTTGCCACATTTGACGACGAGCGATGGTGGGGGCGAGATTTTTGATTTCAGTGTTCTGATAATCCGGCTTAAGAGATTTTTTCGCGATAGGTTTTAGAGTAGTGCGATGAATTAGATTAATTCCAGTAGCAGCGAGAGTCTTAAAGGGATGTGGTACATTGATTGCGATAGCCATATCTTCCCGACCATGCATAGTTTGGATGACTTTAATACCGTATTTTTTGGCGAGTAAAAGGCCGGCCATACTGGTGGTGGCTTCATAATGGACGTGAAAAAGGTCAAAAGTTTCAGCGAGATTTGGATATTTCTGCTCAATAAAACGCGTCACGTATTTGGTCCATTTGGAAAAAGGTGCGCCATTGACTAGGAATTTGGCGGTAGGCACAAGAATAATATTTGGGTCGTGATTGGCGCCAAATTGGGATAAAGGATTTTCAAAATCTTGCTGAGTACCTGGGCAAAAAATCGTAACTTGGTGGCCAAGTGACTCTAACGCAGTTTTTTGGGCACGAATTGAGGATGGAATCCCACCAGGAATACCGAGAAAAACGTCGGTAAAAATAGCAATGCGAAGCGCTTTCGTAGGCGCAGGATTTTTGAGGTTTTGGCCCTTAAGATTTTGATACTTAAGGCTTTCCGGGTTCTTGGAGTGAGGATTTGACATTTTTGTGATTATCTCATATATGAGATATTTATTTAAAGTAAATCTTTGGTGCGATTGATGGATTTGCGTGGTCCATTCTTGCGGTCATTATGGAAGGAGAATTTAAGTGGGGTGCCGAGGAATGGGAATTTTTCACGAATACAACGCTCGAGATAACGTTTGTAAGACCAGTGCAGTAGTTCCATTTCGCGACCATGAATGACAAACCATGGTGGGCAGGTGTCGGTCTGAGTGATGTATTGGAGTTTTGGATGAGTATTTTTTAGTCCTGCTGGTGGATGTGAAATTACCGCTTCGTTTAGAACTTTGTTTAATTCAGAAGTCTTAAGTTCGGTGTGGCGAGCGAGATCAACTTCGGTAATCAGTTCAAATAATTTAGTGACATTTTTGCCAGTTTCGGAGCTGGTAATAATCACTGGAGCAAAAGACAAGAAATTAAAATCGCGTTCAAGATTATCGAGGATATTATCGATCTCAGAAAGTTCAGTTGGTTTAGACTTATCGGAAATTGTAGAAACTACAGGGGTAGAATTATCGAGAAGGTCGGATTTGGTGATAACTAAAATTACGCTCTTTCCGGCTTCGATAATTTGACCAGCAAGAGATTGATCGAGCTTAGAATGTGGTTCGGTGGAATCAATGAGTAGCAAACAAATATCAGATTCTTCAATCGCCGCAAGAGTGCGAATAGCGGAGAATTTTTCGATGCCAACTTCGCGCTTGCCTGGCTTGCGAAGGCCGGCGGTGTCGAGGAATTCAATGGTCTGACCTTTGAATTTAAGTTCGAGGCGATTAATATCGCGCGTGGTCCCCTGCTTGGAGCTGGTGATAGCTTGTTGTTTTTGTCCAAGACGATTGAAGAGACTGGATTTACCAACATTTGGGCGGCCGATCAGAGCGACCTTAATGGCAGTTTCGGTTTTTTCATCCGAATCAGCCTCGTTGGTATTCGGGTAAGAATTTAGTTCGCGATAAATACGAGATTTGAGGTCTTTAATTCCCTGTCCGGTAGTGGCAGAAGTTTGGTAGGTTTCGTTTTCTTTTATACCAAATTTGATATATTCGGCAAAAGGCAAGGATTCTTTTAAGTCGGACTTATTTAAGACGAGAAGGACTGGCTTGCGAGATTTTAGTGCCATGCGAGCAATATCTTTGTCGCGGAAATCTGGATATTTGGTGGAGTCGACGGTAAGTAAAATTAAATCTGCAGAGTCGATGGCATCTTCGATTTGATCCTGGATGGAAGCTTCGAAATCATCTTCAGGATTTTTCAAACCAGCAGTGTCAATAAGAGTAAAAGCTTGATCAATAGTCGCTACTACGCTGTCACGGGTAGTGCCGGCCTCACGCGCAACAATGGCAATATTTTTGTGTGCCATGCGATTTAATAGACTGGATTTACCAGCATTGGTTTGGCCGATGAGGGCGACAATTGGAAGCTTTTTCATGTGTTATATTATAACATCGAAAACGGGATAAGTAAAGAAAAAACCTGAGTTAGCATCTCAAGGTATTGCACTTGAGCGGTTAGGGTAGGAAGTCGAATTAAATATTCGAGCATATGGCGATTAAAAGAAATTTTTGAAACGGTTTTTGATTCCCTTTATGGTAAAATGGTTGGAGTATGAACAGGAAAATTGCTTTCAATAATTATGGTTTTACTAGTTTTTTGACTGCAATTTTTCTTTGTATTTTAGGTCTCGGGGGGGTGCTTATTTTTAGTTGAAAATGCCTCTGCGCTTTATGTTCCGAGTATTTCCGTATCCACTAATGCTTTAAATTCGGTGAACGGTAATGCAGTTTTAAATTCGACGAATAAAACCACGGAAATTCCGATTAATTTGACGGTGCAGACGAATCATCGTACTGGCTATACGGCAACTATGAGTGCCGAAACCAATGAAACTGCTTTAGTTAATGCGAGTTCGGCCAATAATGCTAAAATTAATTCGATTACGAGCCCATTAGGTTTAGCGAATTTTCCGACAAATTCTTGGGGATATAAATTAAGTACAGAAACTACCTATAGTCCGATTCCGGGAGTGGGTAATCCGGCTAATTTAATTAATACTAGTGGAAAAACTGATGGTTTAGATTCGCGAGTAATTAACGTGGGGATGAACTTGAGTCAGAATTTGGAAAGTGGTCGTTACGTAAATAAGTTAGTGTTTTCGGTGGTGACAAATCCATATGAAAAGGAAGCGGTATTAACGGCTGGTCCGGATTTTATCCAAAAAGTGACCGCGCTTGACACCAATCAAACTTATGATGTGTGGAACGAAAATATGGGCAAGAAAGAAAATGTACGGGCTTTCAGAAGAAGTCATGTAGCTCCGGCGGCGGTTCCGGCCAATGCGGTGAATGTTGAAGATAATGCGTCGTCCGACTATGAAATTAAAGTTTGGTTTGATGCGGCAGAAGGCGTGATGTATTATTGAGCGCCGATTGAGAAAATCTATTTAAATCAGAATGCTTCTCGCATGTTTATGCACTTTACTAAACTTACGGAATTGGAACTTTCGGGATTTGATACAAGTCGGGTGGAAAATATGACATACATGTTCAGAAGTCTCCATTCGATGAAAAGCCTTGATCTTTCAAGTTTTAGTACGCCAAAGTTAAAAGATATGACGGGGATGTTTTATGCTGCGATTGGACTAAAAACACTTAATTTTGGCAATAATTTTGATACAAGTAATGTAGTGAGCATGAGTCATATATTTCTGGACGCAAACAATCTGGAATATCTAGATTTAGCGAAATTTAATACGCAAAACGTGACGGATATGAATCATATGTTTAGAAATATGTATGCATTGAAGGCAATAAAATTCGGTAAGAATTTTAAGACTAATAATGTGACAAATATGGGAAGTATGTTCGCTGCGACTTGTAGCTTAAAAGAGTTGGATTTGTCGGGATTTAATACATCCAAAGTGACAAAAATTATTGAACTTTTTGGCTTGGTGGATTTTAAAGGCGATAGCTTTACTTGCCCTGGTGGAGATAAGCTGGAACGGGTTTATGTTTCGGCGGATTTTGATACTTCGAAGGTGACGGAATCTTTTAATATGTTTACTGGAAGGACTAAACTTAGGGGCGGTGAGGGGTCGTTTGAAGCTAACCCATCACAAGCTGGGATTGAATGGCTGAAAATTGACAGACCTGGCGTGAGGGGGTATTTTACCAATGTGAATAAGAGGACGATTTCTTCCCTTTCGATAATGCAAAATGTAGATGCCGGGGTTTGTGCTAATTCAAACTTGCATGAAGTTGCAACATTAGTGGATATACGTGACGGGAATTCTTATACGGTTGCTAAGCTAAAAGATAATAAATGTTGGATGACGCAGAATTTACGACTAGTGAATAAAACTTTGACACCGGTAGATTCAGACGTTTCCGTAAATTTTACAGTGCCGGCATCAAATCTGAATGTGGCTAATACTTACGATTCGCCTACGGTATTGCCGATGGTCTATTTTGACCCAAGTAAACCACAAGATGGAGCTTATTATAACTGGTTTACGGCAACGGCAGGTACGGGTGGTAGAAATATTCCGGAAGGGTCGGATGCGCCAAGTTCGGTTTGTCCAAGCGGTTGGCGATTGTCGCAAGGTGGCAATAGAAGCGAATATTTGACCTTATTAAATAGCTATGATGGTAATGTGGCAAATCTACGTGGTGCACCATTGAATTTTATAACGCCAGGTTATGTACATGAGCGAAATTTGATCGGCATTAATTCAAATGGTTTATATTGGAGTTCGACGGCGGGTCCCGCAAATTGGGCACACCGTATGAGTATATGGGGAAATAATTCTGATCAGGGCAGTAGCTGGCAAGTGGATGGTGCTTTGGTGCGCTGTTTGGTGAAGTAGGGTTTTAAAAATAATTTTAATGCTAAATTTTGCTGATTTTTGATTTTGCTTATGGTAAAATAGAGGCATGCCAAAAATCACTTTCTCTCATAATTTTTTGTGGGTAAATTTTCGAAGAAATTTTACTTTTCTATTAGGACTTTGTTTGTCAATTTTTATTTTTAACTTTAATTCTACTTCAGTTTTTGCTGTGCAAACGCCAACTTTATCGGTATCAGTGGATAATGCGGCGGTGAATGTGAATGGTAATCAGGTGATCAATTCTGTGAATGGCACTACGGAATTGCCGCTAAATTTAACGATAAATACGACAAATAAAACTGGCTATACCGCCACGTTAAATACGGAAACTAATGAAACGGCCTTGGTGAATTCGGTATCGGCAAGTGGTGCGAAGATTGATTCGATTACTGGAGCTAGTAGTATTTTGAATTTGCCGGTAAATACTTGGGGTTTTAAGACTTCAAGCGAGACCAATTATAATCCAATTCCATCCCTGACGACTCCGACGAATATTTTTCAGACTACAGAAAAAACCAATGGGGATGATGTACGCGGCCTGAATATTGGTATGAAGTTGAGCCAGAATATTGAAAGTGGTAGCTATGATAATAAGCTGATTTTCTCGGTGGTAACGAATCCATATGTGGGTAAAGCAGTGATGACCGAGGGGCCGGATTTTAATAATAAACTGAGGAATTTAACAGCTTTTGAGACAGTAACAATGTCTCGTTTTAAGCGAAGCTCCGTGCCACCAGCGATTTCTATGAATGTAAAAAATATTGAGGATGAAACTTCAGATTATGGAATTAAATTATGGATAGATCCGGCTGACAGTACAGCATATTATTATACTGAAGCTGATAAAGTGTATTTAAATGAAAATAGTAAAAATATGTTTTATTGTTGGAATGGTGAAGAAACAGTCAGCAATATATCAGATATTGACCTTTCTGGTTTTGACACGTCAGATGTGATGGACATGGGTTTCATGTTTTCTGGAATGAAGAATATTACTTCATTAAATCTTTCCAATTTCGATACCTCACGTGTAACAAATATGCGTCAGATGTTTTATGAAATGAATAGGCTTACTTCGCTTAATATTTCTAATTTTAATACATCTAGGGTTACAAATATGAGCGAAATGTTTTACTATGTGAAGAGACTTACTTCGCTAGATCTTTCACACTTTAATACTTCACAAGTAACAAAAATGAATAGTATGTTTTATGGTATGAGTAGTATTACTACACTTGATCTTTCTAATTTTGATACCTCTAAAGTTACTGATATGGCTTGTATGTTTAATAGTATGTTGCAACTTACAAATCTTAATATTTCTAGTTTTAATACTTCTAATGTAGTGGATATGTTTGCTATGTTTCATAATGCGAGCAGCCTCACTACGTTAGATTTATCAAATTTTGATACTTCACAGGTGGGATATATGAATGGAATGTTTGGTGGTATGGGTAGTCTTGTATTACTTGATATTTCAAACTTTAACACTTCACAGGTAAAAGATATGAGTGAAATGTTCTCTCTTCATCGATATCAACCTGACGACTACTTAAAGATTTATGTAAATAATGATTTTGATACATCAAAACTCACAAAATATACTGATATGTTTACTGGCCGCAAAAAGCTTCGCGGCGGTAACGGTTCATATTTATCTGACCCTTCCACGGCGGATAAAACCTGGCTTCGTGTGGATCGTCCGGGTGTACAGGGGTATTTTACGCGCAAACCTTAGTGCCTGAATAAATTATTTATACAGATGTTTAGTCTGTTCTATAAAGAAATCCCCAATTTCGCCGTAGTGAATATAATCATTTAATTCTTCGATGTCGATTAATTCATAACCAATCACGGAGCCGTCTGGGTCATTTGTGAATTCACCGAGTTTTTCGAGTTCGGCATAGACGCGTAATTGGTAGCCTGTATTCCCTTGATTATCATAGACTTTTTGATAACCGAGTGGAAACCAGGATTTGACGGTCATGTTTAATTCTTCTTTAGCCTCACGGGAAATAGTTTGAATGATGGATTCATGAGATTTTACTCCTCCACCAGGAAGATTATCTGAGGCATGCGCATATTTTACGATAGGTACTAGATTTTGAAAATTGCCGATAATATAAACTTGTGACCAAGGTAATTCGGGAATTTCTTGCCCGATTAAGCTATAAAAATCTGTGTGGTATTTTACATTTTTATAGATGAATTCGCCATGTAATATCGGTGTTTGCATAATTTCATTATAAAACAAAAAAAGACATAAATGCCTTTTCTTAAAATGGTGATTCCGGCGGGGTTCGAACCCGCGATTTTCTGGATGAGAACCAGACGTCCTGGACCACTAGACGACGG
>CAUTXE010000046.1:0-7261 GCA_963542185.1 uncultured Candidatus Saccharibacteria bacterium
AAGGAATGACGACTCGGCCACCGGCCCGCTTAATTGTGGGGTTACCCTCTTTGTCAGTAGCGCCGACTCCGGAAACGACTAGCGCTTCATTACCGTTGGCGGTCTTAATCATTGCAAACAAGGCGATGATAATAACCAAGGTAATTATTGCGCCAATAATGATGGGGAAAAAATTTGTTACTTCCATACTACATACCTCCTTAGGATATTGAAATAATGTGGACTGAAACAAGACTAGGGTGAACACGTTAATTTTAAAACTCACAAAGATACTAAAGAACGCCACCCAATCAGTTATTTTTACAATAAATATACAAATACGTCAATATGCACGTTAAGGTCCAGGACCTTAACGTAATCATTGACTTCATTGTAAATTATGTTAATATATTGACATATTTGGATACCAAATATAGATACCGAATAAGCACATTAAAACATTTAGTTTCTTCAATATCACTTGGATGTTTTATTTTGCTTTTTCGAAAAAATAAAAAAGGAGGATTACCATGGGTAATTACGAAAAAAATGCAGCAAATTCTACACAATCAGAACAACCACTAATCTGTTGGAACTGGTACCTTGAATCACTTAACAATGACGAGGATCTTAACGACAAGATTCAGAAACGATTTGGAATTTTCAGAAAGCGTGGAACACCCGAAATGGATTTTCCCAAAGATACTGTAGTTAGATATTTCATATTTAGCGGCATAGATGTGGAGCCAATGAAGAAGGAGTTTTTCCTAATCAAATTAGAGAAAGTTAAAATGCCAAAAGCTAAAAAAAGAAAACTCTTAATTGATTATTTTAAACAGCTTCTTGGCGAGATTGATAGTGTTACTATGACAGAGATTGAGCGGGCAATAAAAGATAAGGTTTACTGCGCCACCGCTAAATGTGGTAAGAAATACTACCTGTATGAAGAATTTAGTATCTACAATCTTCCTGAGGATGACGACAATGAAGAAGACGAAGAGTATGATGATTAACTAAATGTTTACCGAGCCCCGCCGACGAGTGGGGCTCTTTTTTTGACAAAAAAATAGCCCCGATTTTGGTCGGGGTATTTTTGTTCTCAAATTGTTTTCGAAATTAATTTCGAGTTTTATTTGGTGTTTTCTTGCACGAGGAAGTTTAAGGTTTTCTCGATGGTAAGACGGTTTTTAATGTCTTGGCGGACATTAGGGTTCTTCAAGCTTTCAAGAGCTTCTTTAGATTTTTTGTATACTTCTTTGAGCTCATTAATCTTAGCTTCGACAATCTCGTCTTCGACTTCGATTTTTTGGTCACGAGCGAGAATTTGTAAGACAAGAGAAGCCTTGACGCGCTTTTCGGCGAGAGTTTTCACATCTTTCAACCATGATTCTTCAGTTTGACCGCTCTGCTTGAGGTAATCTTCGAGAGTAAAACCCTGAGCCTTAGCATTTTGCTCCATATCTTGGCGGATGAAGCGAATCTGGTCTTCGATAAGAATAGCTGGAGCTTCGACCTTGCTAGACTTCACGAGAGCTTCGACGAGGTCATCCTTGAACTTTTCGTCAGCCTTGACGCGGTTTTGTTCAGTGAGATTTTTCTCAATATCAGCCTTCAAGGCATCAAAAGTTTCGAACGGACCACATTTTTTGGCAAATTCGTCGTCGAGTTCTGGAAGCTTAAATTCATTGATTTGCTTAACGAGAACGTTAAAGACGGTCTTCTTGCCAGCAAGATTTTCGGCGTGGTAATCCTTAGGGAAGGTAAGTTCGAGATCGAAACGGTCACCAGTTTCGTGGCCAACAATTCCCTCTTCAAAACCTGGAATAAAGGCATGAGAACCGAGTTTTAACTTAAAATCTTTGGCGGCACCACCTTCGAATTTTACGCCATCGAGTGATCCTTCGAAGTCAATCACTACTTCGTCGCCCATCTTGGCAGCGCGCTTGACTGGAGCTTTTTCCGCATAAGCTTCACGCACGCGAGCGATGACATCCATAATATCGTCTTCTTTGACGGCGATGTCTTCGCGTTTGACTTTCAATTTCTTGAAGTCGCCAAGCTTGATGTCTGGAAGAATATCGGCTTCAGCTTTGTATTCGAGGGTTTCATCTGGTACAAACTTAGTGATTTCTACATTAGGGATCATCAATGGAGCCTTTTTAGCCTCAGAAAAGGCCATTGGCACGGTACGACGAACAGCAATATCCGCAGTAGTCGAAGCAAGATCATTAGGATTAATGTGTTTTTCAGCGATTTCGGCAGGAACTTTACCCTTGCGGAAGCCCTGGACATTAACTTCCTTAGCAAGACGAGCCACAGCCTGCTCCTTAGCAGCCTGCAAATCATTCTTATCTAGAGTAACGGTAATTTCCACCTTGGTCTCAGATATATTCTTTGTAGTAACTTTCATGATTTAATTATAACATATCGAGAGATAGTTATATTTACAACATTTGCTGTGGAAAACCATAAGCCTAATATTCAATAAAGCCAATCAATGGAGCTTCACGTAGATGACGCACAAAATTGGTCAGCGTAGCACCCTGTTTGACCCCAGTAGACATAATATTATCGGGGTCGAAGGTTTGACGAATTTGATGATAAAATTCTTTAATCTCTAAATCCGTATGTGAGCTAGTGATTACACTTAGCGTACGACCTTCGGCAAAGCCACCGGAAAGCGAGCCGCCGACTTCGTAGACAATCTTAGCGTAAGACTGCAAAAAGAAAATGAGATTTTTGCGATTCAAAATATCGGTAAGGTCGAATTCTGGTCGAATCGAATATAGGTCAGTAAGGAGTGAGCCAAAAATAGGTAGGCTTTGATGGAATTTATGCTCGATAGATTGTAAATTACGCAGAAAATCTGGTAATTTTTCGGCTGGAATCGAGGTCTTATCGACGATGGCGAGTTTTTCCGCAGTGTCATGGCTATTTAGATATAGCTTGAGACCAAAATTAAAATTATTAAAATCAGCTTTGTATTTTTCCTGATCGACATAGGACTTATCGGCCAAGGGACGTAATTTTTCAATCTCGCGGTCAATCTTTCTAATACGGAAGAAGTTTTCGGCAAAATCTAGATAGATATAAAATTTGGCGGTAGATTGAGCGGTGGCAGTATTTGACTCGAGTAATTTAGCCTTGCGACCAAGACTTTCGAGAGTTTTAAATATGCGACCGTCATAAAGATTCATGGTACGCGGTTCAAGCTCTTTGGCTTTTTCAGAAAAGGCGAGGGCTTGATTAATTGAAGTAAATTCAAAAACATACTGGCGAGTGTGATATTGAATTGGCTGAACCTTTAAAATTACCTCTGTAATAACCCCGAGAGTACCTTGGGCGCCAAAGAAAATTGGCAGCACATCGAACGGCTTATTTTCGCGGTTTACCTCGGTCACCATACGGTAACCCGAGCGGTTATGGACGGATTCACGAATCTTGGCGATTACTGCCTGATTTTTCTCAGTCAAGTCATAGATGGTGGTATTGGTTTTGGCGTTTTGATCATCTGCTTTCAACTGAGCCAATTTAATACCACGCTTAGTCAGGCTAGTAGTCTGGAAAATTTCACCATTTGGTAAAACTACTTCGATACGATCAGTGAAATAATAGATGCTGCCGTATTTTTTGGCGGCCTCATCGATGAGAGCGGTGGAAATTAGGCCACCGATGGTCTGTTTTCTAGAGGCCACTACAGGAAGTTCTAGGCCGAAGAGTGCCAGTGCATCGTTTAATTCACCGAGGGTGATGCCAGCTTTTACCCGTACTAGACTTTCACGAGTGTCAATTTCTTCGATGGTGTTAAATTTTTCCATGGAAATTAAGAGACCGTCAGTCAGGTCGGCACCCGTAGTGTCGAGACCGGCGCCGCGTACACCAATTGGCAGTTTGTATCCCTTTTTGGCTAATTTAGCACTAAAACGCAAGATAAACTGAATGTCTTCTGCAGTTTTCGGAATGCAAAGAAAGCGCGGCATCATTTCCAAGACGCTCATATCACGCGAATAGGCTGCAAGAATCTCCGGTTTGTCCGTAACCAGACCAGAAATATGTGCATTCAAAAACTTCGCAAGTTTATTCATGACCACCCTTTTTCATTAGTATTATTTTAGCATAGGCATTTTAATTTTTGTAGTTGAATTATGAAATAATTCTGGTTTGATTTTGATGAATTAATTTTTCGTCGGCCAACTACTATTTTAGAACTACAGAATTTTCACCGACTAATTCCTTTAAGCCGGAGATTAGTTCTGGGCTAGCCTCAATGCGGAATGGCATACGCAAAGGTTTTTTAATTTCGCCATCCTTCAGTACTAAAATAATCTCTGAGAAACCTGGCGATTCATCACAAAGTTCACGGATCGAAATGAGCGTGGCGGTATTTTGGGGATTTTCCACCAGAACGAAAAGCTTGAGGCTACGCGGGTCAGCTTCCGGCGCGATAATACGCTTCGGGGTTTCTGAATCTTCGGCGGTTTCCGGCTTGGTTGCTTCAGGGTTGACAGGGGTGGCTTTTCCAGCTGGCTTGTTTGACTTAGCGGTAATACCTGACTTGGTATCAGATGCGGATTTGTCAGAATCGCTTTTCTTGGCGGCTGATTTAGAAATTGTGACGGTTGGAACATCGGTAGACTTTGGCTTGACAGTTTCTTCACCAGCTGGTTTGCGACGACGAAATTCCTTTTTTGGAGCCTCGGCTGGATCAGCTAGGTGCGTACCAGTTGATTCGTAGGAAGAGAGTTTATCGTCAGAAAGAACAGAGATGGAATCGGCAATAATCTTCACATCAGAGGTAATATTTCCATCCTTATCTTTGGCATTAATACGGCCAGTGACCTTAATTACATTATCGACCGCGAGGCGATCGCTATATTCTTCATAGATTTTCGGGAAGACCAAAAATTCAAGTTCGGAAGTCTTGCTCTCAATCTTCACGAAGGCCATTTTGGTATTAGATTTAGTGAGAATGGTACGAATATTGGTAATAATACCACCAACAATTACCTGTTTACCATCATTTTCTGGAGTGACCAGTGAGAATGGGTGGGTTTGCTCTTCGAAATAAGTATCGTATTTATCGAGCGGATGAGCAGAAAGATAAAGCCCCATCAAATCACGCTCCCAAAGTAGTTGATCCTTTTCGGAAACTTGAGTTGGCGATGGTTGAATAACTGGTTCTGGAATCGAGCCGGCATCGCCCATCATACCGAAGAGGTCGGTTTGACCAGAGGCCTTATCTTTTTGGACTTTGGCACCATAGGCTTGAATATCTTCGAGATTAAACAAAAGGTCGGTACGGTTATGAAAGCGGTCGAAGGCGCCGGTTTTGATAGCGGATTCCCAAGATTTTTTATTAAATTTGGAACCGTCGACACGTGCCGCAAAATCACAGACCGACTTGAAAGGTCCATTTTTATCGCGCTCAGGAATAACGATATCTTCCACTAAGGCCTTTCCCATACTTTTAATCGCGGCTAGACCGAAACGAATGGTGTTCTCGCCACCCACAATACCGAAGTCAGAATAAGACTGATTGATATCTGGACCTAGCACCTTAATCCCCATGCGCTTACACTCAGCGATTTCGATAGCTAGACGATCAGTCCAGCGCATATCAGAGGTCATTAGTGCGGCCATGAAGGCGTCTGGATAATGCGCCTTAAGATATGCGGTCCAATAAGCCACCAAACCATAACACGCGGCGTGAGACTTGTTGAAACAGTAGTTAGCGAAGTCGAGCAACTGCGACCAGAAAGTTTCCGCCTGCTCCTCGGTGGCACCACCAACTTCTTGGGCACCTTTGATAAACTCCGGCTTCACCTTGTTCATGAGGTCGACTTTCTTTTTACCTACCGCCTTACGAAGCGTATCGGCCTGACCACCGGTAAAGCCACACCATTCCTTGGAGATCTGCATGAACTGCTCTTGATAAATCAAAATACCGTAGGTAGACTTCAAGGCATTCTCGAGACCAGAGTGGAGATAGGTAATCGGTTCTTCCCCATGCTTACGACGAATAAAGGAATCAATAAACTGCATTGGGCCCGGACGATAAAGGGCCACCATAGCGATGATATCTTCAAAGCTACTGGCGCGAAGGTCTTTCAAATAGCGCTTCATACCGGCAGATTCCAGCTGGAAAACACCGGTGGTTTCGGCACGTTGCAAAAGTTCATAAGATTTTTGGTCATCGAGCGGAATGCTGTAAAGATCAACGTCATCGTGATACACCTTACGGATCATACGCAAGGCGTTATTAATCACCGAAAGATTGGAAAGACCCAAAAAGTCCATCTTAAGAAGACCTAATTCCTCGACCTGAGTCGAAGGATACTGAGTAGCCAGTGGGCCTTTCGCGGAAACTTCAAGTGGCAAGAATTTGACCAATTCATCCGGCGCAATCACCACACCACAGGCGTGAACACCGTGAGAGCGAATGGTACCTTCGAGTTTAGAAGCGTAATCGATTACGCGCTTAGCAACCGGATTATGCTCATATTCATGCTTGAGATCGGGAGCGGTTTTGATAGCGTCAGTTAATTTGACATGGTGCCCCATCACCGGGTCTGGCACGAGTTTGGCGATACGGTCAGCCTCGGCATAGGGCACTTCGAGTACACGCGCCACGTCACGCACGGCGTTTTTAGCCATCATTTTACCAAAAGTCACAATGTTGGCCACGCGATCCTTGCCGTATTTTTCCGTACAATACTCAATCACCTCATCACGACGGGTATCCTGAATGTCGGTATCGATATCCGGCATCGAGATACGGTCTGGATTCAAAAAACGCTCGAAGAGAAGACCATATTTCATCGGGTCAAGCTCGGTAATACGCAAAGCGTAGGCTAGAATGGAACCAGCCGCAGAGCCACGGCCTGGGCCATAAATAATACGCTTAGTCTTGCCCCACATAATAAAGTCTTGCACGATTAAGAAGTAACCGTTATAGCCCATGCGGTCGACAACACTTAATTCATAATCGATACGTTCGAGAATTTCTGGAGATAATAATTTTCGGCATTCTTCGACCGACCAATCTTGTACCTCTTCCTGAGTTTTACCACCATAGCGAAAAGCTAGGCCACGAAAAACTAGTTTATCGAGATAAGTTTTATCAGTCTCACCTTCTGGCACGGGAAACTTCGGAATCAGGATGCGCCCAAGCTTCATGTCGACATCACAACGTTCGGCAATCTTGCGAGAGTTTTTAATGGCATCAGGGTAATCTTTACCCCAACGATCAATAATTTCTTGTGGGGGAATGACGTGAAGTTGA
>CAUTXE010000047.1:0-7206 GCA_963542185.1 uncultured Candidatus Saccharibacteria bacterium
TCGAACCCGCGATTTTCTGGATGAGAACCAGACGTCCTGGACCACTAGACGACGGAACCGTGAAATAATAATAACATTTTTTGGTTACAGTCGCAAGAGCTTAATTAATCGCAATCGAAGCTGGCGTCATTCCATTCACAGTCATCGATTGGATCAAAAAGATGTGGGTCGGTGTCGGAGTTAGTAGTGCGGTTGCGTAAACGAAATTCTTCGTCAGACATGTCGCCAAGGTCATTTTCGTCACCTTCGTCTTCGAGGTAATCGTCGTCGGATGGATCATTTTCTTCGTAATTTTGATAGTGGTCTGGCAAATCTTTTTGGAAGGCACCAGAGTCCCAGGAATCGTTTGTGGTGTCTGGATTATCTTTTTCGGAAACCCAGTTCATTTTACTGTTTGGTTCCCCCGCGTTTTGATAAAATTTTGCCATAATCGACTCCTTTTCTACTATTATGGCAAAGCCTTTAAAGCTTGTAAAGATGTATTAGGGGGTGAGGTTTTAAGCTTAAAAATGTGTCAAGTAAAAACCCGCTCACTAAAATTTTTGGAGTGAACGGGTTTTATTTTTGATAGATTTAGTCGTGAGAGATTGCGGTATGGACGCGGTTTAGGCGAGCTAGGGTGCGATTTTTACCGAGGACGCGCAAGGTTTGATGGAGGGCTGGACTAAATGGCGCAAAGCTAACCGCAATACGAATTAGACTGAAGTATTCAGCAGGCTTTTTGCCGGTGGCAGCAAGCAACTCATTTAGTTTCGCTTGCAAATTATCGTCGGTCCAAGCCTCTTCTTCGACTTCGTTGAGCTTTTCAATAGTGAGTTTAAGTAGGTCGCGATATTCGGTCTCAGAAAGTTTTTTGAGGAATTTATTATTATAAATCAAATCAAGATCAATAGTTGGCTCTTCGAAGAAATAAGTAGTCGTGGTGCGCAAGTCAGAGAGTGTCTTTAAGCGATCATAGATAATACTGAGGACGGATTTTTTATGCTCATCAGTCTCTTGGCTGGCAGATTCTGGCCAAAAATTGATTGGTTTGAAAACTTGGTAACGCGAAAAATCTTCAGAGCCAGAAGCGAGACAGGTCTTGGCGTAGAGTGCATCAATTCCCTGTTCGTCGGCAATTTTACGAATCCATTGACCGTTCATCCAAAGAATTTTAGTTTCGTCGAAACGAGCGCCGGAGTTTTGAATACGGGAAATTTCAAATTTTTCAATCATTTCATCGATTGAGTAAATTTCTTGTTCAGTGCCGTCATTCCAACCGAGGCAGGCGAGGTAGTTTAGCATGGCTTCCGGTAGAAAACCATCATCACGATATTCAGTGACGGATTTGGCGCCATCGCGTTTACCGAGCTTTTTATTGCCGGTAGGAGCTAGAATGTGTGGCATGGAAACAAAAAGATGACGAGGTAATTCTAAAGCGTCGTAGAGGGCCAGATAATTCGGTGTGCTAGAGAGATACTCGACACCACGAGTAATGTAGGTAATCTTCATTAAGGTATCATCAACAATGTGAGCAAAATTATAAGTAGGAAGACCGTCTTTTTTGATTAAAATAATATCATCGAGAACTTCTGGGCCAGTTTGCATATCACCCATCACTTCGTCGTGCCACTCGTAGTGTTTTGGTGTGGTTTTGAAACGAATTGGTAGGCCTTCACGCCATTCTGGTGGATTGGCTGGGCGATGATTGCGGTAAAGATAAGGAATTTTTTGCTCGTTGTCGAGTTTTTTGTATTCTTCAATTTTTTCGGAAGGAGTATCGTCGGCATAGGCTAGGCCTTTTTCAAGTAGTTTTTTAGCCCAGGCAAGATAAATATCCTTGCGTTCGGTTTGATAATAAGGTTCATCTGGACCACCTACTATTGGACCTTCATCCCAGTTTAGTCCGAGCCATTTAAGGGTATCAAAAACTAGTTCGGCGGCACCTTCCACGAAGCGACTTTGGTCGGTATCCTCAATGCGCAAAATAAACTGACCGTGATTTTGTCTAGCGATCAGATATGGATAGATGGCACTGCGAACATTGCCGATGTGAATATAGCCGGTAGGGCTGGGTGCAAAACGAGTTCTAATTTCCTTATTCATAATGGCTTAATTATACCACTACCATCAAGAGAAGAAAAATCCCAGCTTGGTTAGCTGAGATTCTGGGGAGTTGAGTTTTTTGAAGTTCCGAAAGAGCGATGTGGTTTATAGTGAGGTGATGATGTTTTTAAGCTGTTTTTTACTGAGACTACCTGAGGTGGTATTGAGCTTATAAACAGTTCCGCCATTTACCCAGGCCGCGTTGGATTGATACATGTAAATAGTGAGGCCCTGCTCGCGGATAGTATCGTATTGCTCACCCCAGGTTGGTTTGACATAATTATTTAAGAGAGCATTGCTATCCCAAGGAAGTTTTTCTTGATCAAGAGTAAAGCGGGTCTTGTCTGGCCCGACAAATTCAAGAGAAAAAGTATTTTTCTGGAAAGAGGCGCTGCGGGCGGTAAAGTCGCGTGGCACAAAAGATGGGTAGGAAGCGCCATTTTGAGCGGCGGCAACTTTGGCACTAATATCTGGCATGCTGAATTTGAGAGTGGCATAGAGCACGCCCATGCAGCAAATCGAGCTGGCGACTGCAAAGATGAGATGTTTTTTAGAAACTTTTGGTTTTTTAACCATGATTGGAGCAGATTTTGGCTTCGTCTCCTCTTTCATGGCAGATATTAGGGCCTTAGAATTTTGACGAGCACGATTCGTGAGTTTTTTGGCGGAGAAATGTGAAATCGTGTCAGCTTCGCGACGACGTTCGGCAAGAGATTGCAGAGGCGCAACTGTGGAACGAGGTTTAGTAGTGGCGCGCACTGGGCGAGCTGGGGTTGGTTGAGCTGCCGGAATGACTGGTGTAGCCGGAGCAACTGGTTTAGTGAATAGAGCAGACGTAACCGGTGCCACTGGGGACGTAAAGCTTATCGGGGTGGATGTTGGTTCTGAAATATTGAGGGGGTGTGGAATGGAAACAGGAGTAGACTTGGCAGCTGGGGCGGGTTTAGAGAGATTGAGTGGGTTAGAAACCGGAGCTGGTGTAGAGAAATTAAGTGGTGTAGTGACTGGGGCTGGCGCAGAAATATCTAACGGAGCAGAAATTTGGATGCGAGAAGTGGTAGGACGAGATTTTGGAGTGGAGATGGCTTGAGTACTTGAAGTTGGACGCATGGTTGCATTATTTTTGAGTGATTCGCGAAGTGAATCAAAAGAAATGGTCATTTTTTTCGTGGTGGCAGTAGGGGCTGGTGTGGCATATGAGGCTGGGGCTGGAGTACGAATGTCTGAGACAGCAGAAAATTCATCAGAAAAGACAATTTTACGAGGAGCTTTAACGAAGTGACGATTAAGGGTGCCAGAGTTTCTGACAGTAATATGGGTGGCACGACTCTGAACGCGCTGATTCGTTAAATTTCTTTCCATTTTTCCTCGCTTATTTTGTTTAATTATAATAATAATACTTATGCAAATCAATAGTGATTATGTTTGATTTTTTATAGAGGTTGGTGTGTTATAATATTGACAATATGGACTTTGATAAAGAAAGACGAAATCAATTAATTCGCGTAGTTATAGTAGATGTAATTTCATTTATTGCCGTGATCTTCATGGTGTTTGTTTTGGTGGCGGTAGTGAAGGGCTGGCGCCTGAATCGAAAATTAGAATTCGAACAATATGGTATGGTGCAGGCGGAATCTTTGCCGACTGGCGCGAAAGTAATCGCAGATGGGCGAGAAATTGCGGAGACGAATATTTCGAAACTACTCTCGGCCGGCGAACATGAAATTGTTTTGAAAAAAGATGGATATGACACTTGGAGTAAGAAAATTTCAATTACTTCTGGTAAGCTTTTGCGTTTGAAATATCCACGTTTGTTTAAACAATCGCGTGAGACGGAAGTTTTGGCAACGGAAAAAGATTTGAGTTTTTTTGAAACGGCGACGAATCATCGAGCGATTCTCTACGGTTTGAAGGAATCGCCAAAATTTAAATATGTGACGAATTTGGAAGGCGATACTGTTACTTCGGAATTTGATGTGACGAACTATACGAGTTTTGTATCGAACGGGAAATTTACTGGTAGTTTAAAGAAAATTATTTGGAATGAAAATAGCGAAAAAGCGGTAGTGAATCTAGTTTCGGGTGAGGCTTCAGAGTGGTTGTTGTTGAATTTTAAAGAAGCTACGAAGAGTGTGAATCTGACTAAGACAATTAACAATTTTGCTGATAAAGATATTGAGAAAATTGTGCAAGAAAAAAAGTTGGAAGCTAAAGAAGCGGAGGATTTTACTAAGACTGAAAAAGCGAAAAATAGCTATGTGATTTCGGAAGTGCAAATTTCGGATGGTCAGGCAACGCGTTTGATGATGCTGATCGATGGAAAGATTCGTGAAGTGAATTTAGGTGATAAAGTTATTTACGAAACGATGGTTTCGGACGTGGCGAAGTTTTCGATGTACGGTTCGGAGCTGGCTTTTGTGAAGAAGCTGAATGTGGAGAAAAAATTCGTAATTGGTATTTTTAAATTGAAAGATACGGGTGAGATTAAGATTGATGAAGTTGATGAAACGGTGGGATTGAGTCACATTTTTGTTAATCTAACCGAATTTTATGGTGAAAAATACCTTAATACGGTAATCGGGCAAAATTTGCGTGTTTATAATACAGATGATTATCCAAATCATGATAGTGAAAATACTAACTTGAATTTGGCTTTGGAGAAAACTTTGGAGGCGGCGCCGTCAGAATTTTATACTTCCGCGAATGGTGAATTCTTTATGGGGGTGAGCGGCAATAAAGTGATGTTGGTGAATTTGGAGTTGATGGAGCTTTTGCAATTTGAACATAACAATAATACGATCAGGCAATTGGATTATTATTTGATGTTCGATGTAGTGGATGGTAAGATGCAAGTTTATGATTTTGATCACGATAATCAGCGTACGATTTTGGAAAATGTAGCGAATGGCTTCGATGCGGTGATTAATCATAATAACCGTTATCTCTACTATGTGGGGACGAATGATAGTGGCTTGCAAATTAAACGCGATAAGTTGTTCTAAGATTAAGTAAAAATAGACCTGTAGTCAGGTCTATTTTTTATGAAATGGGTGGGCTCTTTGGGTTTAATTAAATATAATGCTGATGCTAAAAATAGACCCGAGGGGATCTATTTTTTGGTTAGTCTCTAATGATTATTAGTGAGGAAGCCCCAGATTTTTTGAAAGAATGGCTTCTCGTTGGCTGGCATTTCGGAAGAAGTATTATTCCCTGGTAGGGCGGCGGTAGAATCAGTGTTGGTCGGAGTAGAAACGGCTTTTTCTTCGTAGGTAGGGCTAACTTGTTCGGCGGTCACTAGTAAACGGTAACGGTCGGATCCGAGTGGCGTACAGGTGATGAGGGTGAGAATCGGTTTACTAGTCGGGTAAACTAATGCGGCCACATCAGTTGGTTCAACGGTTTGTTTCTTCGTCACTTTATAAGTGTAACGAACCGAATTGTAATTGACATAGATGAGGTCATTATCTTGCAGGCGTTCGAGGCCGGAGAAGATAAATTTGTATTGGTTGTTACTGTAAATATCACCGGCGGAGTGGCCAGAAATGACGAGATTTCCGACTTGGCCTGGGAGTGCATCGGCGCCCGGAATCTTAAACTGGGCTACACCATGATTCATTGCGTTATCAATAGTGGCCGTGTCATTAGCAATGTTAAAGTGCGCTGGTACATCGACATTGAGCTTCGGAATGATAAGTTTTGGCTCGGCGGTCGGGGCGGCTGTGATGGTCGGATCAATGGCGGTGATTTCGGTATCGTTGGAATTTCCGGGAGCGATATAGGCCATAATTGGAGCAAAGATTAGGCGGTTATATTGCAAGAACAGGATAAAAAGAACAGTGAAAACTCCGGCGAAAATCGGGATGAATTTACGGTGTCTTTTAGAGAGCTGGAAGCTACTACTAGCTTTTTTCTGGATGCGTTGTTTTAGTGTAGCTTCGATGGTTTTAACGTGAATTGATTCGAGCGAAGGGGGAGTTTCGGTGGATTTGGCTTGGGGGGTTTCTGAATTTTGTTCTGTGATCTCGAGGCTTTTAGATTTTGGGTTTTTGAGGTTTTCGATTAGACGCTTTTGACTATCGAGAGCTAGTTGACCGATTTGATTGCGTTTTTCGTATTGATTATTTAGTTCGGTTTTTTCGGTTTCAACGTAGGACTTGGCGGCTTTGGCGTAATATTCGCTGTAATATTTTTGATAATAATTTTGCCAGGCACTGTGGTAATTTTGCCAATCCACTTTCTGATTTATATTAATCGGGGCTTGCTTGAGTGAACCGATTTCGCCCCCGGTAGGCTGGGTTTGATAATTGTATTGTGGGTTATTTTGTGCGTTGTATTGCGTATTGGGTTGTACGGCGTAAGTTTGATGGGCGGCCGCATAATTCCCTGTGGTGCTGCCTAAATTGGTTGGAGTTTGGCTACTAAAATTTTGACTAATTGAACTTTGATTTTGATAAGGATTGTAACGGTTGGTGCCAGTTTGAATTTGATAAGTGCGGCGGAAAGGATTACCTGTAGCAGGAGATTTTTTGGTGGCAAAATTTTGATAAACTGGGCGATCGGTGGATGATGACTGGCTGGATGCAGCGGATGAGGATTGATTATATGTGGCGCCAGTGGAAGTTTGTGGATTTGAAGTATTCGTAGAGGGGTGCTTAAAAGAATTTTTGGCGTAAGTTTCGGTAGTTTGAGTGAGGTCTTTTAGTTTTTTCTGTGCCTTGGAAATTAAATTAAATAAAGAATTTTTCGGTTGTTTACCGGTAGATGAGTTGGCGGAAGTGGTTGGTGGAGTGTTTGCGAGTTTTTGATTATATTCGGTAGAAGAAATCACGCGCGTAGGGGCGACGTTAGTCAGATTTTGGTTGGCAACAGAATTTTCACCTTGATGAAAGGCTTCCATGACTTTTTTTCGAGCGAGATCAGCGACGGTTTGACGTTGCTTATCCTCTGTAGATTGCCCACCAGTTACAGAATTCATAAAAATATTATAACAGAGTTATTGGAAATACTCTATAAATATGATAAAATTTCTCTATGGGCGAATGGCGGAATTGGTAGACGCGCCAGACTCAAAATCTAGTTCCAGCAATGGAGTGTGGGTTCGATTCCCACTTCGCCCACCAA
>CAUTXE010000048.1:0-7202 GCA_963542185.1 uncultured Candidatus Saccharibacteria bacterium
ATTACTTCTATTAGCTATGCGACTATTTTTCGTAGTCAGCTTATTTTTTATAAAAAAATCATTTCGTTCACTACTGTCTATGATTTTTAAGATATTTTCTTCAAGTTTTTGCTCCAGCTCTGCAATTTCTTGCTTTAAGACTCTTCTAATAAATTCTCGTCTCAATGCATCTTCTTCGATAGCAGAATTTTTTAAGGAAACCTGTCCATAATGAATTGCAAGTTCTTCTAATACTCTAAAATCATAAATAGCTATAATCCAGTTCCAATTTTTTAAAATATACTTAAAGATACTCAATCTTAACATTGCAATACCTTGAACTCTTAAAATAATCTTTGGAAAATCGATCAACCAGCCACTTTCTATCAAATACCGTGTAACAAAATTATGGAAATTCTCAAAATCATCATTTGCGCTATAGTATGGAACACGACCATTAAAGCTAACCGCTCTCAGGACTTCACTTACGGATAACTGCTTTTTCTGCCTCATTAACTTTAACAAATTTTCACTCTTTGTTTTCGAACAATACTTTCCTAAAACGTTCAAAAATTCCCCTGCCATTTTTGTCTGACTAGGCATCTCGAGGTCGTAAGTAAGGGTAAAATTTTGATCATGATAGGGCGCAACTGATACTTTTAACTCTTGTTCAAGGTTAAGAAGTTTCTCTTCCAGAGTCTGCTTAGATCGCTTTTTCATAGGCCTCCTTTTGGATTTTCAAAATAAATATCTTCTTCAAATCTTGTTCGGATAATTGGGCAAGATTTCATTTTTAATAACTTATCCACTAACTCTAGAATAGCCTCGTCTGATATTGCCATATTATTAATCCATCGTTTTGGGATCTTTCTTAATCCATAATACGCCCCCGCGAGCTGTCCATAAATTGCGCAATTTGTATCGGTGTCTCCACTCAGCATTAAAACCTTTAGCATTCCATCTTCAAAATTTCTGGAATGGACAAAACCCCAAATCGCAATCGTTATTGAGTCTATAATATATCCTCCTAGATCTCTTAGGCATTCGCCATTGGAATTTATTCTTGAATAAAATAACGGTTCAAATTCAAGAAAACACTCTTCAAATATCTTGGAAGTAAAAGTAAGATTATCCAAGGAAATGATCTTTTTCTTATTTCTGAATCTCAATGCCCTATATAAAAAATTTGCAAATATCTCTGTCCCCATTTCTGCAACCTCTGAATAATGAGTTTCCCGACCAGAAATCCAAGCCAACTCAACTGTTTTTGCTAAGCTGTTCCTCTTTGCTGCCGCAAGAATAGTTGGTGCTAATCGCATAATTGAGCCATTACCTGCATTGAATTCGCGTTTTGAATTTTTTCCTACAATTGGATTTTTTTCGAAAACCGAAATTGCATTATCGGTTTGTGATCCTACATCGTAGCCGTAATCAAAATAGCTTCTATATCCATGCGCTTCCCAGTCGCTATACTTTTTCATTACGTCATAAGAGTCGTATCCCTGCTCCTCAATCAAGCTATCGGCTAAACATAAAGCCATGGATGTGTCGTCGGTATAAACCCCCTTTGGCAATACGTGGTTGTCATGAAAATCTTTTAATTTTCCAACATTTTCTCGGATTTCTTGACTGTTTACCCCAAACTGAACTGGTGCGCCCAAAATATCACCAACCACCAAGCCAATCATCATACCGTAGGCTTTATTCTTCATGACCGCCACCAGGTATTTTTAATATATCCAATGCTGTCTTGAATTCCCCAAAATCGAGCCCAGCAAAAAACATGCCATTTTCATTTGAATGACTCAATTCCCATAAAACCGTTTGTGCAGAATAATCATCTTTTTCTCCATTCAAATAAAGTATTACTGCTGAATAAAAATCCTCATCTTCGAGCATAGTTTTTTCAATGTAATATTGAATATTTTTAATGGCGTCCATATAGTGAATTATATTACACTTTATGTTTATAAGATGGTAATTTTAATAACCAAAATACCGCACCGGACTCATGTTGCCTGGTAATCGCTCAATAGTTTTATTTAGATACAAATCTAATATTTCCTTATCATAAACTTCTTCACCATCAAACATGTATCTTTTTCCGTCTTCTGAATACCATTTAATAGGCCTGAAAACTCCACGGACCACGCCTTTATATTCTGCTAAAACTAATTCTGCTTGCTCGGCTTTATTTAAATTAATTTTCCAAGACTTTCTGACAGCCTCGTAAAGATTAGGATGTCGTTCAGAATTAATTTTATAGATCTTACTGATATTGATTGCCATAATTTTATGCTTAAATTCTTTGATTGGCTCAGTGGAATAAAAATCATTTATTTCTGTCGTCGTCAATATAGTTGATTTAAATTGACTAATCAATAATTTTTCTTCCTCACTATGATGACCTGAAACGATATTTGATAAATCGGTATTAAGATTAAATTTTTCAAAACTTAGAGTATCAATGAGTGCTGACTCTAGAAAAAGGGCTTCTTTCTCGCTTAATGAACTTCTGATAATATATTGCAAAACCTCATTTCCACTTTTCTTTATTTCTCTAATTAAATCTAGCTTCGCAGTTTTCTTATCAATATTATCAATCGCTTCGTCCACATGATTATAGACTCGATCTTTGGTTCCTTTGCCTATATAGAAAATCTTGTTATCTCGTGAATCGACCAGGGCATAAACATAATATTTTTTTGATTTTTCATCCAGTGATTTTTTTGCGAAAGATTTATTAAATAATTCTTCGGCGAGTGGAGAAAATTTATTTGACATCTTTGTCCTTTCTATGAGCGATTAAAAGAAAAATATAACCATATATTAAGTAAGTAAATTATATAATGGAAAACTTTATAAAAACAGTATAAATATATTTTATTTTACAAACAAAAAAACGACCATATGCTAGTCGTTACATAATACTGGTAAGCTTTTGCTATCGCAAAATCTAACAAGACTAGGATTTTTTACAAAAAATTCTTCTGGTACTCCTCGCTCAAAAAAATAAAAAGCAAGCTTTTATTTTTCACTCGCTTCGTCGTCCAGTCGAACTACGTTCTCGCCTTTTTTGCTTCAACAAGTATAAAAATAAAAATAATCCCTAAAGGATCATTTTTCTTTTTATACTGGTCGGGGCGACAAGACTCGAACTTGCGACCTCAGCGTCCCAAACGCCGCGCGCTACCAACTGTGCCACGCCCCGAAACACTACTCTTTTAATCTACCACATTTCCGTTCATTATGCAATAAATATGTTAAAATTATAGATATGAATAATTCAAATACTGATTCGAATCGTCCTAAAATCAAATTTGTGAAATCAAATAATAACAAATCGAAGAAAAATGGCCCTTCGAACACCTTTCGCTCGCTCTTTTCTACCTTCTTATTAATTATTTTATCGCTTGCTTTTTGGAATTATGTTACCGGTAATGGTGAAAACGCCCATAAGGACGTTCCACTTTCTGAGGTCATCGCCGAAGCCAATCAAGAAAATGGCAAAATTCAGGAAATCAATGTCTCAGGCAATAACCTCACTATCACCTATAAAGATCAAAAAGCCAAAAAATATTCCCGCAAGGATGGCGCTGGCACCCTTTATGATCAGGGCCTCACGGTCAAATGTACCGATAAGACCGGAAATGAAGCAGCAGAATGTCTGAAAAAATACCCAAATATCACCTATTCCGATGATATAGATTTGCTCGGCATTATTCTCAATATTGCCTCCTTCGTGATCCCAATCGCCCTCGCCGTCTTCCTCTTTAGTCGCATGCTCGGCCAAGCTCAAAGCGTTAATAAAGAAAGTATGAGCTTCGGTAAATCTCGTGCCAAACTTTATGGCCCAGATAAAAAACGCGTCCTTTTCACCGATGTGGCTGGTAACGAAGCCGCTAAGCAGGACCTCTCGGAAATTGTCGATTTTTTGAAAAATCCTAAAAAATACGAAAAACTTGGTGCCAAAATCCCTCGTGGGGTCTTGCTCGCTGGCGATCCAGGTACTGGTAAAACTTTGATGGCGCGTGCCGTAGCTGGTGAAGCCAACGTTCCTTTCTTCAGTATTTCTGGTTCCGAATTTGCTGAAATGTTCGTGGGTGTCGGTGCTTCTCGTGTCCGCGACCTCTTTAGTAAGGCGAAGAAAAACGCCCCAAGTATTATCTTCATCGATGAAATTGATGCTGTAGCTCACAAGCGTGACTCACGTGGTGGAGCAGGCCGTGAAGACGAGCAAACTTTGAACCAAATTCTTGTTGAGATGGATGGTTTTGATAATGAATCCGGCGTCATCGTGATTGCCGCCACTAACCGTATCGATATGCTCGACAAGGCTCTTCTTCGTCCAGGTCGTTTCGATCGTCATGTCGAGGTAACTTTGCCGGAGCGCAAGGATCGTCTCGAAATTTTGAAGGTACATTTCAAGAACAAACCAGCCGTCGAATCGATTGATCTTGAATCTCTCGCCAAGAAAACTGCCGGTTCCTCTGGTGCTGATCTTGCCAATATTGCCAACGAAGCCGCCATCACTGCTGCGAGAGTTGGTCACAAGGAAATTACCAATAAGGACCTCACCGAGGCTTTCGAACGTGTGGCGATTGGTCCAGAACGCAAATCTAAGGTGATGAACGACGAAGAAAAGAAACTCACCGCCTATCACGAAGCTGGTCATGCCGTGGTCGGACATGTTTTGCCAGATTCTGATCCTGTTCATAAAATCACCATTATTCCTCGTGGTCATACCGGTGGTGTTACTTGGTTCTTGCCGCCAGAAGATCGTAGCTACAAAAATATTTACGAACTCAAGGATGTGATGGCTCGTGCAATGGGTGGTCGTATCGCGGAAAAAATCATCTTCGGTGAAGATCGTGTCACTACTGGCGCCGCTTCAGATTTGAAACATATCGCTGAACTCAGCAAGGATATGATTCTTCGCGAAGGCCTAGGCACCAAGACTCGTAATCAAGTTTTTCCATCCGACGAATCGTCTTACTACGCTCTCACCAGTGGCAAACCTTATTCCGAAAAAACTGCCGAGCTCATTGATCAAGAAATGCGCGCTTTCACTGATGAAGCCGCTAAGCGCGCGGAAGCTGTCTTGCTTGCCAACCGTGAAATTCTCGATCGCGTAGCCAATGCACTTCTCGAAAAAGAAACCCTCGAAGAAGAGGATCTCAAGGATATTTTCGAAGGCAGTAAGCTGCCAAAAGAAGCTAAACTCTATTAATAAAAGAATGTCAAACCCATGCAAATCAAAAGCTCTTATTACCGAGTTTCCGTTAAAGCGAAAATTAACTTTAACGAAAAAACCCTCCTCGTTAGAGAAGATGGAAAGAAGTGGGATTTGCCAGGTGGTGGTATTGAGCATTTTGAAACAATTCAAGAAGCTTTGACTAGGGAATTAACTGAGGAAATTGGCGTGAGCGAGTTCTCAATTATTTCTGGTCCAAAAATCTTCAAGATGATTGACCGCACTGCTAATAGGCCACTGATTTTTATCGTTTATGAATTAAAACTAAATCCTACCACAATATTTCATCCATCGGATAATGTTGAAATCGGTCTATTTGACCCAGAAAAAATTCAAGACACCGTCTCCTACTCCCCAGAGTATACTGACTATATAAAGGGTGTAATATAATAAATTTATGATAATCTATGAACCATCATAATATCACTATCAAGTATATTCAGGAAGGTAATTACTTTAATGACGAGGTTAATATTGAGGTCTCCACTGTTGAAGGTCAAAGTGATATTATCTTGCTAATTGTTCCCGGGATTGATGGCTCGGTCGATGGTTATAAAAATAAATATAAAACCATTGCTGAAAATATTAACTCCAGATTTGGCGCAACCGTAATTAGAATGAGTAATCCCTCTAATATGGCTGGGTTACATCTTAGAAATCTTTTTGAAGTCCTAGAGTTTATTGAAAATACTTATGATCTGTCAACGAAAACTCTTTATATCATGGGACATTCACTTGGTGCTTATATGACTAGTATTGTGTCGCTAATATTTGATTATATTGATAAAATTTTACTTATTAATCCCGCAACTTTGATTGATAATGATGTTTTTGACGATCTTAGCCAACGCCCAAGGCGATCAAACATTTTTCTAATTAGCGAGCAGGATCCTTCATTCAAGCTTATCGATAAATTCAAAGAAGTAGGCACTGTATATATTCAGCCAAATGCGGACCATCATTTCTCTGGCCAATCATTTGAGGCCTTTTTATCTGCTCCAGAAAAATATCTCTTTGAAGAGATTTAAATTGAAGTCTTGTGATAAACTCCATATAAAAAGAAAAAACCCGCATGTTCCAGCGGGTTAATATGTACTAGGGACTCATATGAGGTTTATTAAAATTACAGGATGGAGGCTAAAAAGTGCTTTTAGTAAGATTTACGTGCGATTGTGCACTAACCTTTTAATTTCATCTGTATATAACACAGATTACTATTCCTCGAAACCATCTTTTCACTTCAGTTTACTTACTATCACCAGCTAATACTGGATTTATTAAAACTTTAGTTAGTAATTTGCCCCTTTTAAGGATTTTGAAATGACACGTGGAGATGTATTTTTAATGTACTTTTTGAGAACTTAATTGCGATTCTTCGCTACATCTTTCCTTACCACTTTTTAATCTAGTTGCTCTCATCCCCCAGTTATTTGACTAGGTGACTTCAACTTTGATAAGTGTCATTTATCATTATTTTTAACGATGTTTGAATTATATCACGAATAACTTAATATGTCAATATGTCCGTTAAGGTCCAGGACCTTTGCAACAAAAAGGCAATAAGTATTGCCAATAAAAATAGGTAGATCCATACTTAAGAATAACAACAAACGTAAATAGGAGATCTACCTATGGTGTATTGTAATGGTAAGAACATAGAAATTGCAAGAGAAAAAGCTGTAAAAATGCTGGTTGTGGCTTTAAAGCCATTTCTTTTTATCTCTCGCATCGTAGTGGAAGGATTCCTATCTATTTTCTGAGCTATATATCTTATACTTTCGTTATTTTTTAACCTATTTTTAATTATTACTCGTTCTTCATACGAAAGTTGTGTATAATTATTTAGAGACATCAATGTCTTTCCTTGTTTAAGTTAGTGTTACAAATTTAATTTTAACAGGACTAAGAACGATTGATGTCTCTTTTTATTGCTTAGTGTTGCACTTGAGATATTAACTTAGGGAAATTA
>CAUTXE010000049.1:0-6858 GCA_963542185.1 uncultured Candidatus Saccharibacteria bacterium
CATGCCTTTTATCGGACCGCTCAAGGGCGCTTGCCCAAGCCTATGTCCTCAAAAGACAAGACGACATTCTTTTTTAAAAATCAGAAGAAGTATGCGATGTTCTATTTTATTGATTTATGGCCTCCTAGTAAAGTAGCCTGGACGGCCGTTGGCTGGGTCGTCGATACGTAGTCCGTCTAGATTAACGAGGTCTGGGTTTCCCCAGTAGGTACCTTCACCACCTCGGAGACTAAACCTACGATGAAAAATTTCATAATTAGCGGTTAAATGTGATTGGCTGTATTGTTTTGCTGCACTTACGTCAAAATCATTAGAGGCGAAAATCTTTTGGAGTTCGCAAACTTGGCCATTATCACATAAAAACATTCGACTAAAATCTTTAACTTTGGGGGTGGTAAATGATGATAAGTCTAAGATTTGAACATTAGAAACGCTACCAAACATACCGGCCATAGTTTCGACATTTTGCGTATTGAAATTCGAAACATCAATATTAGTAGAGCCACAACCATAAAACATGTCGGACATATTCGTGACACTTCCGGTATCAAAGTGACTTAAATTCAATGTAGGAATTCTCAAAGTAAACGCGAACATACTGTTCATGTCCTTAACATTTTCAGTGTTAAAGCTTTGAATATTTAGATTTTTTAGATTAGACATACCGTAAAACATATAAGATAAATCCGTGGCGACTTGCGTATTAAAATTCGAGAGATTTAAATTTTGAATATTTGAATTCCCAAGGAACATTCGGGAGAAGTCTGTAACTTTTGAAGTATCGAACCTTGAAATATCTAGGTTTTGGACTTGCTTTAGGTTGTAAAACATACCGCTCATATCACGCACTTTTGGTGTACGAAAATTCGCGATATCGAGAGCGGGAAGATTAATCAACCCACCAAGCATATCGCGCATATCTTCCACGTTTTCTGTATTGAAATTTGCAATATTTAGACTAGTAAGACTTGGTAAAGCTTCGAGCATACGAGCCATACTAGTAACTTTAGTAGTATCAAAATTAGAAAGATTTAAAGAAGTTAAATCTTTACAATACTTGAACATTTGAGACATATCAGTGACTTCACTAGTTTCAAACGTAGCTAAATCAATATCCTTAACCTTGGTAAACCAAAGGAACATGCTGGATGAATCTGGTGCGAGGTGGATTTTTTCGGCGGCGGAATAATAATAAATGGTCTTTTCGGAAGAATCAAACCAGGCTTTAATTTCATAATCTGAGTTATCTGGATTTTCGATATTAATTGCCGCCATTGAAACTGCGGGCGCCGCAGTGCTACGCTTAATATGCTCAACATTATCCTTATTTTTGAGATTACAATTTTGCCCCGTAACTGGATCGATATGACAGGTTTGATTCAGATCAAGCGCACCCACGCGCTGATTAAAATCCGGACCATTCGTCATCACAGCACGCATGGTATATGGATTCGAAACAAAAGAAAGCATTAATTTATTCGTATAGTTCCCTGACTCTAGATTTTCCGCTAATTTCATACCGATACTCAGCTGACTAGATTCATTACCGTTTGTTTTTCCTGACGTCTGGATAATTTGTGCCGGCGTAGACAAAGCTGGAATCGGTGCGTAGTTTGTGGAAGTACCGAACTTATAGCCCCAAGTATTATTTGGCAAATTATTCAGCATCAAGTTCGTACTGATTGAATCGATTTTCGCTCCAACAGTAGAAGCTGCATTAGTTAGCGCAGTGTTATTAGTTTCGGAATTTAATGTAGCAGTGTAGCCGGTGCGGTTATTTGTATTGACGGTAAAATTAAATGGGATTTCTATGGTTTTATCCGTGGAATTAATCACCTGATTTCCATTCACTTGCAAATTCGCTTGATCCACCGAAGCCGATAGGGTCGGAGCGAAAAGAGCAAAAGTATTGTTGCTTAGAATAATATTAGAAAAAGAGATTAAAGCCAAAAATAGTCCGAGGAATTTTAATTCCCGTCTAAACCACCCCCCCCCCGTGAGGTTCCGTGGTTGTGATTTTTGGCTTTGCATATACATATATTTTAACATAAGCATAAAAAGAATATCGTATTACTTTTTAATTATTCAAAGAGAGAATGCCGCTTACCTCTGACGGAGCATAAGCTTGGCCGAACGGCCTTGAGTGTCTCCGGAACGGGGTATGCGGCATTCTCTATCCTTGAGCGGTCCGAAAAAAGGCATGCGACATTCTTCACTAAGGTTTTCGAGTGAAGTAGCCTGGGCGGCTATTGGATGGATCGTCGATACGGAGCCAGGATTTATCGGCCTGAGATGGACTGGCGAGGAAGGAGCCGTTACCACCACGGAGTTTTTTACGATTATTAAACATTAGAGGGGATATTTTTAGCTTAGATAAATTAAAATCATTATTCACATATATTTTTTCTAGTTTATCTTTAGACACATAGCTATTTGCTAGTGCGAATATACTATTCATATCTGTCACCTTGGATGTATCGAAAGTAGAGAGATCAAGACTAGTTAGATTTGGTGTATTATAGAACATATTACTCATTTCTGTCACCTGAGAAGTGTCGAAACTCGACAGATTAAGACTAGCCAGATTAGACATATTGGCGAACATCCTATTCATTACTGTCACCTGGGAAGTGTTAAAGTTAGAAAGATTGAGACTCACGAGTTTAGATGTAAATGAAAACATAAGACCCATATTTGTCACACGGGAAGTGTCGAAGCTAGAGAGATCGAGATTAGTGAGCTTAGATACCTCAGAGAACATACCTTCCATATTTGTCACCTTGGACGTATCAAAATTAGAGAGATTGAGATCGGCGAGCATAGATAACTCAGAAAACATATATCTCATGTCTGTCACCTGAGAGGTGTCGAAACTCGATAGGTCAAGGCTAATCAGGTCAGGCAGAAAATAGAACATATTATTACTATCCATATTTAAATACGCCTTCTCGGCTTCTGTATAATAATAGACAGTATTATCAGTTGAGTCTAGCCAGAGCTTAATTTCATAATCGGACTCTTCGTCTTCTATATTCACGGCATTTATGGAAGCGGCTGGCGCCACTAAACTTTTCTTAAAGTGCTCGATTCGGTTATCAAAGTCTTCTAGGCTTTTTAGCTTTGCATTAAAGTCCGGCCCCTCTGTCATAATGGCAATTGGCGTGTATGGATTAGAAATTATCGAAACCACCAACTTATTTGCATAACTTCCACTTTCTAGATTACTAGATAATTTCATGCCGATTTTAAAATTAAAATTATCATTACCTGAAGTTTTTGTGGTAGTTCTTAAAAGATTCTCTGGACTAAGAAGACTCGGGACCGGCTGATAATCTCCACCAGTAGGGCTTAAAAATCCCCAAGTATTTTCCGAAAAATTCTCAAGTGCTTTACTTGCATCGATAGATTCAATTTTCATACCGTTTGTCGATGCAGTATTTATCAAGGCTGTTTCATTGGTTTCGGTATTTAAGGTCGTAGTATAGCCAGTTTTATTATTAGTATTCACGGTAACACGGATCGGTAATTCTGAGGTTTGCGAGGCTGAATTAATTATCTGGTTACCATTAATATTGACTTGAGGGTCCGAAATTGAAACAGAAAGATTTGGCTTAAATAAAGCACTAACGTTTTTCGAATTAAAATTAATTAGTATAAAGGAAAGAGATATTACAAGTGGGAGAATCAAATATTTTCCCAACAAAATATTTGGTTTAAAAAGTGATTTTTGGCTCAACATCATTCTATTTTAACATAAGAATAATGCGATTTTTGAATTTTAATAATAAAATTATTATTACAACTTAGTGAAGTAGCCTTTGGCGGAGCTGCCATTGTCGATACGGAGCCATTCCTTACCAGCATTGGCTGGAATAATCATAAAGGAGTTCTTACCACCCCTGAGAGCTCGACGCTTATCGAAGATCAGTTTACCACCTTCTTCAGTAATATTTGAGATATCGAAATCATTTTTGGCATAAATATGCTTAAGATTATCCTCGCCTGACCTAATAGCGATACTACTAGGATTAAACCTCTGGAACATTCTACTAACATTAGTGAGCTTCGGAGTTTTAAAATTAGTTAGATAAATATCGACAATACCCTTCATCTCCGCGAACATACCCTCCATAGTAGTAACATTCTCGGTATTAAAATTCCCTAAACTAAGACTGGTAATACCGTGAACCTGATAGAACATATAGGCCATATCCGTAACCTTGCTAGTGTCAAAATTCGAAATATTGAGAACCCTCAATTCATTTGCGCCACTAAACATAGAGTTCATATTGGTGACCTTGGCGGTGTTAAAATGACTTAAATCTAGGAGCTTAATTACAGAACAGTCTTTAAACATCTCGCTCATATTCTCGACATTTCCGGTGTCAAAATTATCTAGCATAATATTTATCACTTTACTCATACCAGAAAACATTTCTGACATATCAGTGACATTACTGGTGTCGAAATTACTTATCTTTAATACGCCAAGTTTATTAATACCCTTGAACATCCCCTTCATGGTCTTCACATTTTTTGTATTCATGGCACTTAGATCTAGACCAATAATTTCGTAATTACCGGCAAACATTTCTGACATATCAGTCACGTTTTCCGTATTAAAGCCTGCCATCGAGATATCGGACATTCGGTGGTTATCCCGGAAGATCCCACGCATGTTTGTGACACTCTGGGCGTTGATGTTTTCGGTCTTAATGTTACTATACGACCTTAAGCCAGCAAACATATACGACATATCTTTAACATATTTGGCATCAAAACTATCTAAATCTATAAGATTAAGCTCAGACAGATCTTTAAAAGTATTTTTACTGTCTTCATGGAAATAGATTTTATCGGCTGTGGTATAGAAAAAGAGATGACGAAGAACTGGATCCCACCAAGCCTTAATTTCGTAGAATGGCTTCGTAGTGTCATTAATATTTATCACATTAGTACTAGCGGCAGGTAAAGCAGAAGCGCGTCGAATTAACTTAATCTTAGTTTTATCAGTAGTAAGCTCGCTAAGCTTTGCCTGAAAGTCATCGCCAGTAGTTAGATAGGCGGCAGTCTCAAATGGATTAATTACCGTTGAGAGAATCAGACTACTTCGATAAATTCCAGGCATAAGATCCGTGCTAGCACGGACTACTACCCTGAAATTATTTTCGCTTGGTACTGAATCGGAGGCCTTATTAGTGGCAACAAGAGCTTTTGGCTCTGATTCTTTGGGGATTGGCATATAGTTATTTTGATTCCCCAACTGATAGGCCCAGGTATTTTTTGGGATCCAATCATCATGTGCGATTGGACTCGTGATTGAAGAAATTTTAGTACTAATTGTATTATCGATGTGTTTTAAAGCGGTTTCATCGGAATTAGCGCTAATAGTAGTAGTATAGCCGGCCGGAGCATTCGTTTTTACAGTTAGCTTTGCCCAATTATATCTTTCTGACGTATTAACCACATCGACGCTATAAAAATTATAATCAAACTCATTCCGATCAAAGGTAACACTCAATGTCGGATCTATAGCGTGACTATTGAACGACAGAATAAAAATATTAATAATTAATAAAATAACTAGATAGATTAATCCTGAAAATAGAATTTTATTTTCTTTCAAAAATCTAGTTTGGTTCGCAGTTTTAACTAAATTTCTCTCCATACATTTTCATCATAGCATAAGTGGTATAAAAGTGTAGCTTGATAAAAAACAGAGATTATGCGCTAGTAGTTAAAATTAGCGGCCGTGAATAAATAGATACTTAGCATATTCGCTTGGGCCAATAGTATAAGAACCGACTACGCCCCAACCAGCACGACCATTCATATCAGAAATCGTAATCGTACCATCGGCATTTACCGAGTCCACGATACCCACGTGACCGTAATAACCACTGTTGGTCTGGAAGATATCTCCAGCTTGCGGGTTGGTACCACGACTAGTTGGGAAGAGACCAGAAAGTGCGTAGCCCCAAGTATTAGCATTACCAAGACCACCCGGCAGGATGTGGCTTGACCCCATAGCAGCACGACGTTCCCAGGTATACCAAGTACACCAACCCCATGGCATTGGGTTTCTCGAGGTGGAATAAGTACGATAAGAAGAAACTGAATAGGACGAGCTGCCAGAATAAGAAGAAGTGGAACGTACAACCGGCGCCACATAGTCTGGGCGTTCCTTATCCGGTAGTTCACCGTTTGGCAACAAAATAACCTGACCTTCAGCAAGAGTCTGATCTAGCTCAAGGTTATTTGAGGTAATAATTTCATCGACGGAAGATTTATATTTTTCGGCAATCGAAGCGACGGTTTCGCCAGATTTCACCGTATAAACAATACCAGCACGAGATGGAATATAGATCGATTCACCCACTTTTGGCACATAGGAGGCCTTAAATTTATTAGACCAACGAATCATATTAATATCTACGCCACAGGAGGCATATTTGGCCGCCAAAATATCGAGAGTTTCGCCTTCAGCCATAACGTGCTTAATCACGCCCACCTTAGAACAGGCTGCAAGGTTCAAAGTAGTCGGCTTTTCCATTTTTTCAACAGAAGCCTGGCCGGACTGCTGAAGTACAGTAAAAGAGTTATAGTTTACGTTAAGCACATCAGAGGAGGCTAAACTCATAGTGTCAGCGAGCTCAGACACCATATAGAATTCTGAAAGTTGGTCAGCAGAAACCGCATAATCTTTTTTAGAAATGGATTCCAGATTAGGACTGGAATTATCGTCGGACTGCTGTTTATCTTTGGAACCAACAAAAGCCACACCAAAAATCAGAACAGATAGAGCAAAGTACGGGAATATCTTGGTGAGGAAGTAATTTAAGCTAAATTGTGATCGTT
>CAUTXE010000050.1:0-6404 GCA_963542185.1 uncultured Candidatus Saccharibacteria bacterium
ATTTTTACTCAAAATCTATCGTTGAACACATTTTTTATACAATTTCCCACCGCCCTGTTACATTGCATCAAAAAACTCGCTATTTCGCGAGTTCTTTGAACACATTTTTTAATTAATTACTACTACTTCTTGCGTAGTTGGTAAATCTTCTACACGCTTAACCTTAAGTTTCTTTTCCGTGCGAGCACTTAATTTAAGTTCCGCTACCATACCGTCGACATTCCCCGTCGCTACGATAAGTTTAGGTCCAATTTCCCTAATTGCGCGCACTGAACTAGTACAAAGGATATCTGAGACACCAATATCGTCTAACCCCTCTTCAATATCACCCAAAATACCGATACGCACCCCAGAGACGCTCACATCATAGATGGTTTTTGTATTATTCATTACTGGTACACCTAAGATGGATACTTCCCCAATTTCATATTCACCCGGGCCACTAATCACACCTACACCAAGGTCAGCTGCAATTGTTCCCTCCACAAAATTAATCGTAATCTGCTTTGTACTAGTCTTAATCGTGATAGTTTCTGGACTTTTACTTTCTAATTCAAACATTTTCCTCCTTTATTTGTTCGGCCACCCTGCTATTTTACTAATTCAACATTCCTTCTGGATCATATTGGACAATGTGCTGCATTTCCATAATTTCTTTTAAGAATCTATCTTTTACACTCAAACGATATTTAAAATCATCACGCGAAATGATTACATAATTTAATGGCTTCCCCTCTTTTTTCTCTACTACTTCCGCCCAACGCGAAAGCTTTTTCGTCCTATCATCCCCCACGACCAACATATCAATTCCGTCCTGTCCTGGCACGCGGTTCGTCACAAATAGAAAACTCAGATATGACTTCACTGGGCGGATATATTCATCCCAAGTACTATCTTTCACTGCGGTCTCTACCAAGACCTTATCTACCTTAGTCGAAAACATCATATTTAAAGCTCTCGCAAATGGATGCTTAGTGTTCGCTGAATAATAAACCTTATTATCATAGGTTTCGTTCTTAATCACGCCAATTGATTCAAGATTACTTAATTCACGACGTACAGAATTAATTTGTTCATCAATCACCCTGGTCATTTCCCTGACATAATAGGAACGCTCGATGTTGCTAAAAAATAATGATAATAATTTTGTTCGCGTTTTCGAGCCGAACAATTTTTCTAAAGGAGTTGTATTTTCTTTGCCCATATTACTTATATTTTAGCACCAGAAGCTGTATTTTAGTAGTGTTCAGCCTGAAACTCTACCAAAATCTTTCTTAAAATCTCCTCACGCTTGTACCATTTTATTTCCGGGTTTCGCTTAAACCAAGTCATCTGGCGTTTTGCCAACTGAAAATCTGAGGTCGAGGCTAAATTTATCGCCTCCTCCAGGCTTGAAACTCCGTTCAAATAATCCCAAACGTATCGATAAATATTGCTTTTCATCGCCGGAAGTCCAAAGTCATATTTGGAAGCCAGTTTGCGACATTCCTCATATAGCTCTTCACTAAACATCGACTGAACACGTTTTTTAATACGCTTACCAAGCTCTTCACGGTCAGTTAAAATACCATAAATTTCGTACTCATCCCCCATTTTTTTCCGATCAAGCTCCCCCTTCTTCGCTTCCTCTGAGAATTGATAGTCAAACACCAATGCATCGACATAAAGCCCCGTTCCTCCCACCACAATCGGCTGTTTACCACGTGCTAAAATCTCAGAAATCTTCTCTTTCGCATAGTTTTTCCAATCTACCACCGTGAATCTCTCATCTGGTCGCACCAAATCGAAGCCAAAATGTGGCACATCACCGCGCTCTAAAAGATCCGGTTTCGCCGTACCGATATCCATCCCCTGAAAAATCGTCCGCGAATCCGCGCTGATAATCTCACCGTTAAGACGCTTCGCCAGCTCCACCGCTACCGCCGTTTTTCCGGATGCCGTCGGTCCCACGATTACTATAATTTTAGTGTTCATTTTTACGATAATTTTTTACTATAAAAATCTGGTCAGCACCACCCCTGTAATTCCACTGACCAGACAACTCATTATTTAATATTTTGTAAGTATTCGACAAGCTCCGTTAGTGCCACCGTTTTTTCCGCATCTTTTTCGCGTACTGAAACCGTACCATTTTCTTTATCGCGCTCACCGACGATCAGTAACACTGGCGTCTTCATCGAAACCGCGCGCTTAATCTTTTTTCCGAGCGACTCATCAGATACATCCGCAGTAAAACGCAAATCATTATGCTTCAAAGGTGTCTCTAATGTCACTTCACTCAAGATCTGCTTAATTTTCTCTATATAATCTAAGACTTGATCGTTCACCGTCAAAATACGTACCTGTTCTGGTGCACACCAGAATGGGAACCAACCAGAGGTATGCTCAATAAATACCGACATAAAGCGCTCAATCGAACCCAAAGTTGCATGGTGCACCATCACTGGACGTTCTTTTTCCCCATTCTCATTCACAAATGAAAGCTCAAAACGCTCCGGTTGCACGAAATCCAACTGAATTGTCGCCACTTGGTGTTCACGACCGATTGCATCCTCGGCCATAAAATCAATTTTCGGACCATAAAATGCTGCCTCCCCTTCCATTTCGAAGTAATCCAGCCCATTTTCAATAGCCGCCTCTTTAATTTGCGCCTGTGCCATTTCCCAAAGTGATTTATCACCGAGATATTTATCCTCATCGTTACGATAAGAAAGGCGAGCACGTAATTTACTCATCCCCACCACAGTATAGAGTTCACGCACAATTCCGACTAAGTTCTGGATTTCCGCCTTAATTTGCTCTTTACGACAGAAGACATGAGTATCATCTTGAGTCAAAGAGCGCACACGCGATAGTCCACCTAGTTCACCAGACTTTTCATCACGGTAATCGGTCGTGGACTCCATATAGCGCACCGGCATTTCCTTATACGTACGTGGACGACTAGCAAAAATTTGTGCATGGTGCGGACAGTTCATTGGTTTCAAAGCAAATTCTTCCCCATTTACTTGAGAATGCACCAAGAATAACTCTGCGCCAAACTTTGCATAGTGACCAGAAGCCTTATAGAGATCCAACTTCGTAATATGTGGCGTCCAAACTCGCTCAAAACCGTGTTTCGCGCGCAGAGATAATGAGTAATTCGTCAAAACGTCACGCAGTACTGTTCCACGAGGTGAAAAGAGTGGCAAACCTGCGCCCACTAATTCTGAAAAACTGAACAAATCAAGTTCCTTACCCAGCTTGCGGTGATCACGCGCCTTAGCTTCTTCTAGGCGCTGCAAGTATTCCTTTAATTCTTCTTCCGTCTCAAAGGCTACACCGTAAATACGCGTCAACATTTCACGTTTTTCATCCCCACGCCAGTACGCACCCGCTACCTTAATTAGCTTAAATGCACCGACCTTACCGGTATTTTCTACGTGTGGCCCCTTACAGAGATCCGTAAATTCCCCTAATTGATAGAAAGAAATAATTTCTGATTCTGGCAAATCTTCGATTAGTTCCACCTTGTATTTTTGGTGATTCTCTTTCGCCCAAGCCAAAGCTTCCTCGCGACTTTTTTCAGAGTATACTAGGTCCAATTTTTTATTAATGATTGAATACATTTTTTTCTGAATCTTCGGAAGATCAGCATCGGTGATTTTCATCACATTTCCCTCTGCATCTTTTACTTCTGAAAGATCGATATCATAATAAAAACCAGTTGCCGTCGCTGGACCCACGCCAAACTGCACTCCTGGATACATTTCAACCAAAGCGGCAGCTAAAACATGACTAAGTGTATGGCGCATTTTCATTACATTTTGCTCATCTTCACCACATAGGTTACACATTCTGCCTTCTTTCTAATTACTCAAAATATTTCTTTTATTTTAACATATTTTATGGTAAAATACATCTATGGGTCGCTAACTCAGCTGGCTAGAGTGTCTCCTTTACACGGAGGAAGTCGGGGGTTCGAATCCCTCGCGACCCACCAGATTTAGTTAATCAAAAAACGGATTTCACATCCGTCTTTTTTTATTTCTTCACTACCTTCTTCGTAACGTCGAATTTTTCCATATAATTCCCCACCATCAAACGTGTCTGCGAATAAAACGCCGTAAAAGATTGATAAATAATCGCCACCACTGGCATCAAAAGCCATTGTAACAGCATAAAAATCTTTGGTTTCTTAATATGAGCTGGTCGCTTAGGTAGCATGCCAAATGATAGTAAGATCGTCGCCATTAAACCAATCGAAGCGAATAATTGCACATAAGAAATTGTATTTGGCAAGTTAAAGGTTAAGAGTTCCTTCGAGGAAGCGTTGAGTAATTTTGGTACCCAACCACCAAACGCCACCATCGGTGAGATCGAAGCTAAAGTTACGTGACCTTCAAGGAGTCTGGCAAATTTTACAAACAATGGCCAGAATTTCATCCCGGTACGCTCCATGCGGTCTTTCGAAAAAGTCCTCACCCCCACATAAGCCACATCTGAAGCCCCATAATCCCAGCGTCGAAGCTGAATAAATTGCGCTTTCAGGGTCTTCCATAAACCATTTTCCAGCACCGCATCCTGATAAATCGGAATATGAATCGGCTTCACACTGTAATCGCCCTTGAAGTAAAATAGTGAGCGCCAATACTGGTGGCCATCTTCCACAATCGTCAATTTACTCCAGTAACCCATATTCGATAACGCCAAAAATGGTTGCGAATGTGAAGCGAAATTCTTCAAAGTATGCACGCGCATCGAAGAAATAATGTTAAAAAATGAGTTCGACACTGCGATAATTCGCATCGGCGCCGGCGTTTCCCAGATGTTATTAGTAAACAACGAAACTGGCTGATAACTCAAATGTTGACGATTTGGATGCACCACAAATTCGTAAGCCACGTTATCTAGATATGATTTATGCATCTTATTATCAGAGTCTAAAGAAGTCGCAATCACGTTCGCAAAATCAATCTTCTCTTTACGCAAGAACTTCGCTAATTCCTCTGCGGCATAATCCAAGTTTGGCCCCTTACCCTGAATCTCCCCCTTCAAATCTTTCGGATGCATCACCGGAATAAAAGCATAAAAATCGTCTTTAAACTTCTCATACAACTGCTTCGCGTTCTCTTTCATCGCTTCCCCACCGCGCTCTTCGTAGCCGAACACTAAAATTATTTTTTTATTATCAAAGGTAGTATTTTTCACTGCCTCTACCGTCGGAATCAAAGTTTCAAGACCTTCATTGTAAGCCACCATGATCACCGCATGATAAATATCTCCTGGTTTTGGAAATTCCACCTTTAATACTTTGCCATTTTCATCTAGCATCTTTTCCGACACCACCAAATCACGGCCGGTCGCCAACATCTTCAGGTTCCTCACATGCTTATCGAAACCAAATTCGGTACTCTTTTTGCGATAATATTTTTCATAAGCTGCGTGTGGATCATACAAATCCAAAAATCTCTGACGCCAATCTACTTTTTCTGAGGCCTTTGAAGCCTGATAACCCTGTATCGTGCGATAAGTAATCCCCACTGCCTTCACTAGCGTCGTCGCAATAATAAATAACAGATAATAAGAACCCAGCACTGGACTAATCAATGAAAAAATCACGAGTAGCAGCAAAATCATATATGAAGTAAAACCCGGTAGAATCTCAAAAAAGCGATAAAGCTTCGTGCGCTTTCCCTGTGGCAAATCTAAACTATCCCAAACCGATTTCTCTGTATTTCGTTGTGCTTTCTTCTGCACTTTTTGCTGTTTTTTCATTCTAGTCATATCCGAATTAATTAACTTTCACCTAGTAATCTAATGAAAACCAAAAATCCCAGCACTAAAATACCGAGTGAAATACAAATAAACATTTTTGCCACCGCCGCGCCCTTTTTTTCGAAAATTCGAAGCGCAAGCAAATTATGTAAAACACCCAAAGTTAAAGCTAAAATCGGAAAAATCAACATCGCCTGCCATGAGCCGTCATGATAACCGCCCGAATTTGCCATCGAAGACCATTCTCCACCCTGATAACGTCCAATATCCCCATAGCTAATTTTTACAATTGAGGCATTTGGTTGCAAATTCAATGCCGAAAAAATCAGAAAAGCCAAAGATAGAATCAGAAGTATTACCTGAAAAATTACCAGGCTACGTTCCTTCTGATAGGCTTCCTTAAAAGTCGCAATTAATTCTTTCATTCCTCTTATTATACCATTTTTATTTATCAAGCAATTTACAAATCAAATTCAGCATCAATTCCTTCTCTTCCGGCTGACTTTCCGCAATCAAAAGCACCAAAGCCGTCAAAGCTCGATCAGAGAGCTTCGTCTCCCCCTGTTCATTCAACTGAAAGAAGTTCACTGACAAATAGACCACAAAAAGCAACGCTCCAATCTGTTGATTACCTTCTAAAAACGGCT
>CAUTXE010000051.1:0-6125 GCA_963542185.1 uncultured Candidatus Saccharibacteria bacterium
CCAGGTATTAGCGGGAAGATTAGAGAGAGAAGACACTGAAGAGATGGAGCTAATTTTTGTGGTAATGGCAGGGTTAGTATTTAATAGAGCAGTTTCATCAGTCTTAGTACTAAGAGTGGCGGTATAGCCAGTCTTATTAGTAGTTTTCACCTTGAGATTAATTGCATGTTCAGTAGTTTCGGAGCTAGATTCAATAACTTCAGTACCATCAATAGCCGCAGTATCTTCATTGACGGAAGCTGAAAGTGTAGCCTTGTATTCTGCAAAGGAATTCTGGCTAAATGTAAAATTTAATAAAACTGAAATAAGACCGATAAGAAACATAAAAATAATACTTTCCGGTCTACGGCTTAAGATATTAGACTTTTCCCTCTCCATGATATTTTTATTTTAGCATAAAAGGAATAAAAGGAGGAGATGAATTACTTGAATAGATTTTTCAGGCCACCAGCGAGATCGGAAGGTAGAAGAATGACGGTCTTTTGGGATGGGTCGGTACTGATTTTTTCGAGAGTTTGGAGAGTACGAATATTGAGACCGCCTGGAGTTTGAGCCAGCAGACTGGCGGCTTCGGCCACTGCGGCAGCTGAGGCCTTTTCACCTTCAGCCGAAATAATTGCAGCACGGCGTTCACGTTCAGCTTCAGCTTGTTTAGCCATAGCACGCTTCATATCGGAAGGAAGTTCGATGTTTTGGAGCTTCACACTTTCAATATCGATACCCCATTTATCGGTTTGGGTGTCAACGATTTCCTTGATTTGGCTGGAAATTTTGTCACGTTTAGAGAGTAATTCATCAAGATCAAAGTTACCGGTAACATCACGCAAGGCAGTTTGCGCAAAAGTTGAGGTGGCGTAAGCATAATTAGTAGTTTCAAAGACCGCCTTCTTGGCGTCAATGACACGGAAATAAACCACTGCATCGACATTCACCGTGACGTTGTCCTTGGTAATAACTTCCTGCTTAGGCACATCCATCGGGGTAGTACGAACATCAACCGTGCGCATAGTATCAATGTACGGAATGATCACATGTAGACCCGGCTCCATAATGCGACGAAAACGGCCAAGGCGCTGGACCACACCGCGCTCGTATTGATTTACCACGCGGATTCCTGGAATTATCACGAATAGAGCGATAAGAATTAAGATTAAAATTGGCATAATAACTCTCCTTTTTAGTTTCATTTTAGCGATTTTGAGGAATAATGCAAGGGAGAGAAAAATCGGTAGACGGAATAAATAGACTAGGATATATTAGGGTTAATAGATGGTTACCTACAAGATAATTTATGACATTACGCAAGACGCCTATAACTGGTATAACTCCCTGAATAATTTTGGTGGAATAAAAAAGTTAAAAGATACTCAGGATATTGAGGTAGCAGAAAAGATTATGGGGCTAAATTTTTCGGAAGCGAAGAAGATTCTGATTCCCTACCTCGAAGAAAGAAATGCACGAATCGAGATGACACCAGAGCGATTTAGGCAAATCATGAGCGATGAACTAGATAAAAAATTTGAGTTAGCGATTAGACGACTCGAAGAAGTGACGGAGCATCCCCTAGCAATTAAAGATTGTGCGAAAAATCGCGCTAAGGAAATTCATAAAATTTCACCAGATGCAGTATCGCCGAGTGAGGATTTATTATTCTTGATTACGACTTTTCCAGCGATGATCGTTTATTATGAAGAAGGTGTGATTTTTACCTATGCAAAAATCGATCATGAACTTTGGGGGATGCCACTCGATGGAATTTTGCATGAATTAATGCATTTTCAAACGAATCACTATTATCGGGAAAATCCAGACTCTGTGGTTTCTAATCTTTCGAGGGGAGAATATTATATTCTGAAAGAATCTCTAACCGCATTACTTGATGAATCTTGGAAACCAATTATGACTCTACCGGATGCAAGCTATCCGGAATTTCAAGCATTAAGAGATAAATTGCGAGAGTATTATTATGAATATCATGATTTTGACAAACTAATGGAATATGGTGCAAAAGAGGTAAAAAATTACAAAATGTGATATAATATAGGGGTAGCCTGTTTATTTTACAGAAAGAGGGGGAAATTATGTATTTTGACAGATGTAAATTACAAAAAATGTCCGATGAAATCACGCTGACGCTGAATGAAAGAATCGACAGAATGACGATTGTAGTAAAAGCTCAGTGTGTACTGATTGGTCAGGATGAAAAGGGTAATTCCTATCAGAGTAATATCCTAAGATTAATTAATGATATGGCGAGAGGTCTTCTCAATCAATGTCAATCCACTATGCATAGTCATCGGGTGCAAAAAACTTATCACAGCACCGAATCGATTGCGTGGACGATTGAAGAGTTCGATAACTATATCGAAAGTTTTAATACTACTACTAAATTATTTCGGGAGACTCTGGAGAGGTTTTGGCCGATGCGAAATTTTGAACCAGTGGCAACAGAGACCAAAATTCCAACGGTAAGGGCGAAATTTGAAGAACTAAGAGATAACTTAATTCAAGAAAGCGAAGCAGGCTAGGAAATTTAAGGGACGCAAGATTTGCGCCCCTTTTGCTTTTTTGAAAAAATGTTATAATAATACAAAGTTATTATTAGGAAAAATAAGGGGTTATTATGTCTGGACACAGTAAATGGGCTACCACTAAGCGCCAAAAAGCAATCGTGGACGCAAAGCGTGGTGCAGCCTTCACCAAAATTGGTAACCAAATCGCGATTGCTGCGCGTGCTGGTGCCGACCCATCCATGAATCCATCTCTTGCGATGGTACTAGAAAAAGCTCGCAAGGCTAACATGCCAAAGGCAAACATTGAACGTGCGATTGCTCGTGCCGCCGATAAAAACGCCGCAGCTTTGATTGAAGAAACCTACGAGGCTTACGGCCCGGCCGGTATTGGTTTGATTATCGAAATTGCTACCGATAACAAGAATCGTACCATGCCAGAAGTACGCAATGCGCTTTCGAAGAACGGCGGCCGCATGGCTGATCCTGGATCTGTGATGTTTCAATTCGCACGTAAGGGTGTGATTTTCATCGAAGATAAGGGTGAAGACGCGCTAATGGCCGCTTTGGATGCTGGCGCAGAAGACGCCAACGAAACGGAAGATGGCATCGAAATTATTACCGAACCAACCGATTTGATGAAGGTGCGCAAGAACCTAATTGATGCTGGACTTACAGTAGATTCAGCAGAATTAAAGTACCTACCAAACAATACCGTCGAGGTCGATGAGACGGACGCAGAGAAGGTCGACAAATTACTCGATGCGGTAGATGACCTTGACGATGTGATTAACGTCTTCACTAATGCAGCTTAATTTTAGAAGGAGCCTTCGCGGGCTCCTTTTTTTGTGGGAATCTTAATGGATTATTTTTTTCTGGAGTTTTAGCAGATTTTTTGTTAGTTTTTGATTGATTTTTAGAGGATAATTTTTCACTTTACGGGGAGGATATTTTCTGTTATGATAGTAAATGGAAGGGTGGCCGAGTGGTTGATGGCACCGGTCTTGAAAACCGGCAAGTTAACGCTTCGCAGGTTCGAATCCTGTCCCTTCCGCCAGAAAGTGGTACCGTAGCTCAGCTGGTTAGAGCGTAGGACTCATAAGCCTAAGGTCACTGGTTCAATCCCAGTCGGTACTACCAAAAGAAATTATGGAACGGCGATGAGCCGTTTTTTCTTATGTTAAAATGGTTACATGATAGCACACGTAGAAGGTACGATTGTAGAAAAATTCACCGGGCAGATTATTGTGGATGTGCATGGTGTGGGTTATGAAGTGAATCTTTCAGCAATTGATTTTGAAGAGATTAATGTGGGGGAAACCAAGAAGTTCTATACTTATCACGCAGTGCGCGAGACTTCAGAGGATCTCTATGGTTTTACCACTCTAATGGCCAAGAAAATTTTTGAGATGCTAATTTCGGTGAACGGAATTGGCCCGAAGGCTGGCATGGCAATTCTCTCTCTGGGGACGCCAGAAGAAGTACGTAACGCCATCGCTAATGCGGATAGCGGTTTTATTAGCAAGGCGAGTGGTGTAGGTAAAAAATCAGCGGAGCGCGTAATTGTGGACCTAAAGGACAAGGTGGGTTTGCCAAGTCATTACACGGGCGCAGAGATTCAGGTGAAGAAACCGGAAAATAATGAAGCGCTCGATGCCCTGATGGCGCTAGGCTTTAACCTAAAGGAAGCCACTGAAGCACTCAAAGAAATTGATGCAGATTTACCAGTGGAAGATCAGATTCGCCTGGCGTTAAAAAATCGTTAACACAGAGGTGAGTGCAAAAAATATCGAAAACAAAAGCCATTGAAGTGAAAAATTATTAGAAAAAAATAGTTCCTAGCTGGAACTATTTTTATTAGAAATTTGATGTGAGATCTATTTTTCCAGATTTGGTACATTTAGAGTATCAGAAGAAGTATCGGCCGGAACAGAAGCGGGGTCAGTTTTCTCAGGTGAAGTGTCGGACTCTTCGGACGAAGCGTCAATCTCTTCAGATGAAGTTTCTTTAACTTGACGGGTGCGATGATCAATATGAATGGTGTGTGAAGTGGCAGTCTCTGACTTGGCTTCAGATTTTTGATTTTTGTTAGCGGCTAGGATTTCAGAGAGCGATTTCTTATCAATATCAGCTGGGACTTCGCATTCATCGTCGGCAGGAATTTCACCCTTCTCGATATGAACATAATGAGTGATAGTTTCAAGCTCGTCGGTAGGGGTATCGAGATATTTAAAAATATAGGTAGTTTCATCACCGATAGTCGACATGCGAAGTGTACCCACCTCGAAGAGATGCTCGAAAAGACCGGCCTGCTTAAAGGAAACATCTTCCACAGAGACTAGGTCGATTACATTCATCGCAGTATCAAAAAGTGAATTGGCGACACGTTGAATGAGGCGCTTATTAGTAACAAAAAGCTTGTTGGTGGTATAAACATTAAGGCTAATCAAGGTCGCAATCCAGACGGTGCCAAGCACAATCGCGATAACCAAGAGGAAGAAAGCGCGCCCATTAGTATCGAGGGCAAAGACAAAAGAATTTCCCGCATTGATCAAAATATAGAGAGCAAAAAGCAAAATACTGGCTAGACAAGCCCCGGCAAAGATTAAAATTGGAATAATTTTAGTACGTTTAATTTCGAGAACAATTCGCTCGCCAGTCTCAAGAGAAATGCCCAATTTTGGATTATAATTTTTCTGCTTCATACGCTTCCCTGTTAAATTAGTTATATTATAACATATTTTTAGGTGATTAGAGAGAAGAGAGGTGACGCTTGGCTTTTTCAGTGACAATGCGACCACGTGGAGTCTTTTCGATGAAACCAAGTTGGATCAAAAATGGCTCGTAATAATCTTCAATCGTGGTAGCTTCATCACCGGTCAGGGCGGCAATAGTAGTGAGACCGACTGGACGATTGCCATAATTATCGAGCATTAGCTGCAACATATTACGGTCAGCCGGATCAAGGCCAAGGGAGTCAATTTCCATGAGACCGAGAGCCCGTGTAGCAATGTCCAGGTCGACCGAGCCATCACCATGAACGTCAGCAAAATCCCGTACGCGCTTCATCAGACGATTAGCGATACGCGGGGTGAGACGAGAGCGAGCGGCCAAGGTAGCAGTGGCCTCTTCAGAAATTTCCGTGCCGAGAATATTGGCGGTGCGAGCAATAATTTGACCGATTTCTGATTCATTGTAATATTCCAGACGATGTGTGATCCCGAAACGATCACGAAGTGGACCAGCCAAAGAACCGGTACGGGTAGTCGCGCCGATTACAGTAAAATGTGGCAGGTCGAGACGCACCGAGCGGGCAGCCGGACCCTTACCGATGACGATATCGAGTTTGTAATCTTCCATGGCGGAATAAAGGATTTCCTCCACGGCGCGACGAAGACGATGAATTTCATCGATGAATAGGACATCGCCATTTTGAAGATTGGTTAGGATGGAAGCGAGGTCACCGGCACGTTCAATAGCTGGACCAGAGGTGACGCGTAAATTAGAACCGAGTTCATGCGCGATCACATTGGCCATAGTAGTCTTACCAAGACCCGGTGGACCATAAAGTAGGACGTGATCCAAAGTAGTCCCATCATTACGTTTTTTCACCGC
>CAUTXE010000052.1:0-6031 GCA_963542185.1 uncultured Candidatus Saccharibacteria bacterium
CTTTTGGTCTCCATTTGCGCCGCCAAGATCAATCTCCTCATACCATTTGATGATATAAGTATCCAGCTTTTGAACTTCATCGCCATCGTGCGCCCCTCGCTCTTGCTTTTTGCTATTATCGTAGCCTACCTTGATATTCTTCTCAGCAAATCGAATTAATATAAAAACCACTAACCATATCAAAAAATACCACCATTTTTTCTTCGGAAAATCTAAAATAGAAGATTCCTGTTCAGCCAAAACATTTATTACGTGTGTATGAATTTTCAATGGCCAAATTAGTATTTTTTCTAAACTGATCCCAAATATCAATAAATCACCCAATACCGCAATCAATCCCACCGAACCCATAACAATGGATAAACTCGGCAATAGTACCATATTCGCCAGAATCGAAAGCCAAGTAAATTTACCAAAGAAATATAGGCTGATTGGCAATGTTATTACAGAGATTACAATTGATGAAGTTAAAGATTTTGCCAAAAATCCCGGCCTTCGATAAAGATCCTTTAACTCATCCTTAGTCCCATAAAAATAGCATGTAACTAACGGCACTATTTTTACTATGGCAAAATAAGCTAATACTGAAAGCCAGAAACCAATTTGCTTTACAAATTCTGGTCGAATTATCAAGCAAATACTCACAATTACCACTGTTGTTCGATAAACCGAAACGTTTCGGCCAAAGTATTTAATCGTCATCATTAAAGCCAACCCGACTAACGCGCGCAAAATAGACGGACTAAAACCAATCATCATTGCATAGATGAAGCAGAAGATTAGCACAAAATAGGTTTTACTAATGATCGAAAAATGCTTAAAAACCAAACTCAAAATTCCAGCAATTATTGCAAGGTGAGTCCCAGAAACCGCAATTAAATGCATTACTCCAACATTTACCATATTATCTTTTTGTAGCGCCGTTAATTCATCCTTGTTTCCAGTTAAATAGCTAATACCAAGGGCCAGTTCGTCATGCTCGGAATATTTTAAAAGCCTCTCCTTTAACAAAGCGACGAATTTTCGCTGTGTATGCACCTTTTCGTTTCTTGCTCTTATAAAATTCGTCTTGGGTTCATTACCGGCAATAAATAAATCAGGAGACCGACAGAAAACTCGTCCAGCCGCAATTAAAATCAGGCTCATCATAAATAAATTTTCTATGCGTATTTTCATTTACAACCTCCAAGCTCAACATAGAAAAACTTTTGCATTTTGGCAAGTAATTTTTAAATAAAACAACATTTTTCAGATTAAAAAATCTTAAGCATAAGCAAGTTATTAAAATCTAATTTTCAAAGCATAAGCAAGTTATTAAAAAAATAAAAAATCCAAACTCACCAGATATAAAATCTCAACTTATTATCAATTTCGATGTTTAAAAACTTGCGAAATTTTCTATTTACTTTATGCTAGATATTAAGATGAAGCAGAAAAATCCAATTATCAGCCCAGGGAACCCACTGGAAGTTACCAATTTTGCCACAACCGGACAGGGAATTGCGACCAATTCAGATGGCAAAAAAATCTTCCTATGGAACGCTCTGCCGGGAGAAAAAGTCACCGAGTATCAAATTTTAAAACAAAAATCTCATCTCACCGAAGCCGTCGCCCTAAAATTTGAAAACCCTAACCCACACCGCGCATTACCGCGCGACGAGCACTATCTCTCTAATTCGCCATGGCAAATTCTGGATATCAACTATGAGAATTCCGTCAAAAAACATATTATCGAAGAGTTATTTTCTAAACTTGAAACACCGGAAATTACATTTGAAGCCAGCGATAATGAATATTTCTATCGCAATAAAATGGAATATTCTCTCTATTACGATCATGAGACTGCCAAAATTCACCCAGCTATCCATCGTCGTGGGTCGCATCATAAAATCCCTATCCTTACCTCTTCACTTGAAAATCCAGCCATCTATCAACGTGCCATGGAGATTATCGAGGAGTTAAATACTAAGCAAGAGGATTCTAGAAAATATCAATCCCTTCTTCTCCGTTGCAATCGTCAAGGCGAAGTAAGTGGCGGTCTCTATGAGAACTACCAACCACACCCCACCTTCAAAAATCTTACTGACAAAATCTTAGGCTATGAATTTTCTTACTCTCCGAACGGATTTTTCCAGATCAATCTTCCAGAATATGAAAAAGTTTTACGAAAAATTAAAGATTTTATCAAAGACCAAAACAAAGTCGTTGACCTTTACTCCGGCGTTGGCACCATCGGATTAACTGTTGCCGGAGATAAAAATCTTACCCTTGTTGAAGTTGATAAATTTGCTCATGGCGAATTATTAAACAATATTGAAACCGTAAAATCTAGCACTGGCAATTTAAGTATCACTGGCATACTTGCCAAATCTGAGACCATCTACAATCATATCACCCATGACTCAACCGTCATCGTTGATCCACCACGCTCTGGCTGCGACTCTAAACTTATTGACACGATCAATCAAAAGCTTCCAGAAAAACTTGTCTACCTATCCTGCAATCCTATCACCCAAGTGCGCGACCTTGATGGCCTGTTAAATCACTATGAGATCAAGAGTGTTACTGGCTACAATTTCTTCCCACACACACCACACATTGAATGCTTAGTCTTGCTAGAGCGCAAATAAAATTATTACTTGACAGTTTTCACGATATTCCTTTATTATCGTTTATGTTTAATTTAAAAAGGAGGCTATTTTATGAAGTCGAATAATATTAAAAATAAAATCAATACTATTGTGGGGTCAATCGGAGCCTTTATTGGTATCTTTGTTTTCATTGCTTATATTCCACAGATTATTGCAAACATCAGTGGATCCAAAGGTCAACCTTGGCAGCCAGCTATGGCCGCTTTCTCGTGCCTAATTTGGGTAATTTACGGCTGGACTAAAGAGCCGAAAAAAGATTACATTCTAATTATTCCAAATGCTTTTGGTGTTATTCTGGGATTTCTCGCTTTTATAACAGCCCTCTAATTAAAGGAAAATATGCAAAATTATCCCCCAAGCAATTCAAAAAAGATTAAATCTACCCCAATCACTTATCGACGAATGCGTAACCGCCTTGTAAAATATGGTGCTATCGGATTTATTCTTAATGCCGCCATTTACCTTATTGCCGAATTTATTGCAGCTCTTGGCACTAACCAAGATCTAGGATATGTCTATTCTAAGCAATTCATCAGTGCACTGGGAGTGTATCCTGGGCAAATCGCCGATGGCGTACCAAACAATTTTTCACCCCTTGCCATAGTAATGAATCTGGGCTTCATCGTCACCGCTTTTGGTTTTTCTATTAGTTATGCCTTATTACTATATCCAAAATTTAAAGATAGAAACACCAAACTAGCCTGCAGTTTAATGATGGTGGCCACACTATTCAGCATTGGTAGCCTCCTGGTTGGGCTTTTTCAAGGCGGTGTCCCCAACCAAGCTTCCTTACATGGCATTGGAGCCAGATTATCATTCCTCATGGGTAATCTTACCCTGCTTCTCACCGGAATCTTTCTAAAACCAAATCATAAAATCTATCGCCTAACCGCTACCTTACTTTCAATTATTGGCATTAGTTTTGCATTTCTTCTTCAATACGCCATCACAAATAAGCTAACTGAGGTAGCCGCCATCTACGAACGTCTCACGGTTTATCCTATTACCACTTGGCAGATAATTACTGGTATAATCTTCTTAAAAGAATCCATTCAAACCAAACGTAATCTATCGCCAAAGGCCAAAAAGGAGAACAAGGATGAGACCGAATAAAGAACAGCAAGCCGCCATTGAATATCTAGGCGGACCACTTCTGGTCTTAGCTGGTCCAGGTACCGGTAAGACGCAAATTATTTCTCAGCGCGTCGCTCACATCTTGAACGTCACCCAGACCAACCCAAGCAACATCCTTTGTCTCACTTTTACTGACGCCGCCGCCACCAACATGCGCGACCGTCTACGCACCGTGATCGGTAACTCCGCTGATGAATTGAACATCATGACCTATCACTCCTTCGGCAAAACCATCATTGGTCGCTACCAGAATTATGCCACCGAAATTGAACGTTTATCCGAAAAAAATATTAGTCCCGTCGAAGCGGAGAATTTCTTCCAGCAACTTCTTGACGAGCTACCGATTACTAATCCATTGCGAGCTAATAAAGCTAGCGAAGTATCCGGGTTAATCAATAAACTTAAAAATGCCAATCTCTCCATCGCCGACTTAACTACCATCCAGGAAGCCAATCAAAAAGATATAGAGAACCTCAATCAAGCGCTCGCTGCCACCACCATCGGTAAAGCCAGTAGTGGTAATTTTGAAAGTAAATGCAAGGAACGCTATTTTCCGATCCTTACCGTACTAGGCCAAGTCAGTTCTTCTCATGATCAAAATATCTTGCCGAACGTGCCGTATATTTCTAGCGAGCTTTATCGTCAAATGCTTGACCTTTATCAGTTAGAAATCGCCAAAGATAAACCTTCTATTGCGACCCTAAAAAAATTTACCGATAGTCATTTCACTTTAAACACTAGCGGGGTTTGTTATTATAAACAAACTAACGATATCGTTAAATTTTCCACCATTCTAGATTTTTGCCAAAAATACCAAACCTATCTTGCCGAAAATCGCTTGATTGACTATGCTGATATGATTCTTGAGGCAATCAAGCATCTAGAAACTGATGCAGATTTTAAAGCCATGATGGCTGAGCAATTTCAATATATTATGCTCGATGAGTTTCAGGATTCCAATCCGGCGCAAGTTCGTTTAATCCAACTCATCACCGACTACGATAAACCAGAAATTATGGCCGTAGGCGATGACGACCAGACCATTTATGAATTCCAAGGAGCACTTTCTTCTAATCTCGTCGATTTTTATCAGCATTATCACGCCAAGATTATCATTCTTAAAGAAAATTATCGTTCGACTAGCGAAATTCTTGCTTTGTCACGTAAAATTGCCGACCAAATCCCTGATAGCTTTATTAAATCCGAGTCCGTCCTAACCAGCCTAGGTGAAACTTCCGGTGACTTCACCAAAAATCTTCATGCCGCCAGAAACTCAGAATTATCAAAAATCACTAGTGACGATCAGGCGCTTCAACCAATCAACCACCCAAACACTCGTATTTCTCGTCATCACTTCAGCGACACCATTTCTGAGTATCAGTGGGTCGCCGAAACCATTCATAATCTTATCCAAAGTGGGGAAGAGCAAAAAAATATTGCCATTATCGCCCGCAAACACGATATCTTGAAGGCAATACTGCCATATCTTCGCAAATACGACAATATTAACGTCACTTACGAGCGAAAAGAAAATATTCTTGAAGATGCCAAAATCAAAGAACTTCATGACTTACTTCGTGTCGTTCATCAGCTCGCATCTGGTCAAGACCCCCTTGATTTACTTTCAGAAATTATGAGCGCCGACTATCTCGGACTTAATCCACTTGATTTTGTGCAACTAGTTCACACTGGATATCACGACCATCGTCATTTTCTTGATTATTTGCTCGGATATCAAAAACTTCCCGCCGTACGAAATTTCGCCAAATTCCTCGCTGAACTTGCCAAAAAATCTCTCACCTCGTCTGTCGAAGACATGATAAATTTCCTCATCAACTTAAAACCAATTTATCTTAATCTTGAAACTTCAGAAGTAAATCCTGGGTCCGCCATCATTGATCCATTCGAGACCAACGCAGAATCTACCAATTTCTCCGAAAAATCTCTCTATATTTCACCATTTTTGCCAAATCTTGATTATGAAAATCCGGAAACCCTAGCCAAACAACTCACCTCCAAGGAAGTTCGCCAGATGGTAGATTTTTACCAAAATCTCGCCACCTTGAAAGAGGAATTTTACAATTTCACCAAGGCTGATCATCCAAAGCTTGCCGACTATATCGATTTTCTCGACAAGTATCAAGCCACCAATACTGCCATCCAAAAATCTGCAATTTTTTCCGATGACCAAAACGCTGTCACTCTAATTTCCGCTCATAAATCTAAAGGTCTTGAATTCAAACACG
>CAUTXE010000053.1:0-6029 GCA_963542185.1 uncultured Candidatus Saccharibacteria bacterium
ATCAATAAATAGCACATCACCGTTTTGGAGATTAGTAAGAATAGAGGCAAGATCGCCAGCGCGTTCGATAGCCGGACCAGAGGTGACGCGCAGATTGGAACCAAGTTCGTGGGCGATGACATTCGCCATGGTGGTTTTACCGAGACCTGGTGGACCATAAAGTAGGACGTGGTCCAAAGTAGTCCCGTCATTACGTTTTTTCACCGCTGCGATAGCGATCTTCAGATTCTTTTTCAAGCGTTCCTGGCCGATATACTCGGCAAAATTGGTTGGGCGAAGACTGACTTCTACTGCTTGCTCTTCCTGATCCTCCTCGTGCGATATATTATCGATAACTCGCTCGATTGCCATAATCCTCCGTCTTTTGCTTAAATGCGTTATAATAGATTATACCATTAAGAAAGGAGTTAAATGTCTGATATTGATAAATCCAATTTTAAAAATAGTAAGACCTATGATAATCTAAAAACCGCTTTCGCTGGAGAATCCCAAGCTCGTGTAAAATACCAGTTCTTTGCTTCTCGTGCCAAAAAGGATGGTTACGAACAAATTGCTGAAATCTTTACCGAAACTTCTGATAACGAAAAAGAGCACGCCAAACTTTGGTACAAGTACCTCAATGACGGCGCTGTAGCTGACACCAGAAACAACCTCGAAATTGCCGCCGCTGGTGAAGATTACGAATGGACTGACATGTACAAAGAGTTCGCTCGTATCGCACGCGAAGAAGGTTTTGATGAAATCGCCGATAAGTTTGATGGCGTCGGCGCAATTGAAAAAGAGCACGAAGAACGCTACCGCAAATTGATCAAGAATATCGATGACGATGTAGTCTTTAAGTCTGAAAAAGTTACCGTCTGGAAGTGCCGTAACTGTGGTTACACCTTTGTCGGTAATGATGCACCTGAGGTTTGCCCAGTATGTGCACATCCACAAGCCTACTTTGAATTGCGTGCAATTAATTACTAAAAGTAGTTAAAAAATGAACCTATTTACTTTTGTTCGGACCGCTCAAGGGCGCTTGCCCAAGCTTATGTCCTCAAAAAGCAAATAGGCTTCATTTTTTTATTGAAAAAACTACACACAACCTCAAAGCCATAAAAAATAGCAAGTGAGCTTTTAGCTGCCCAAAAAAGTAAAGTAGCACACAAATTCGAAGTTAAAAAAATAATAAACACTCTTCCAGCTTTTTACTTAACAGGATTACATAAAAATTCAGATCAGAAAAAAGAAGCAGTTTGTGCTTCTTTTTTAGAAGAGAATGTCGTCTTGCCTTTTGAGGACATAGGCTTGGGCAAGCGCCCTTGAGCGGTCCGACAAAAGGCATGCGACATTCTCACCCTTAATTATGACGATTTTTCTTGATGTAGTCGTCTTCTTTTTCTAATCTAGCGCGAAGCGTGTATTCCCGACATTTACCATTATTACAATCGGCGGAAATATAATTAAGCGAACCACCTTCACCATTAATATAAACACCATTCGGGTCGGTGAATAATTTAGGGTCCATAACCGTGAGATTTTCATCAGTGATGGTTTCTGGATAATAGCCATTCTTAGCATAAAAACCTTCTTCGAGGGCATAATACATAGCATTGATCGCTTCCTTGCGTTGCTCATCGCGATGCATGGCGTCGAGATTTTGCTTCTGGAGGAAGAAAAGCACCAAGGCGATAGAAACAAAAACTAAAACTACCACGAGTTCAATAAGAGTGAAACCAGATTTTTTGACTGTTTTATTCATATTTACATTATACATGGAATTTTGGGTTTTCGCCGAGAGATTGATATAATTTCAATATGAAAGCTACTAAACAATATGTCTGTCAAAACTGCGGTGCGCGCTATAGTAAGTGGGCTGGCCACTGCAATAACTGCGATGCGTGGAATACCATCGTGGAGGATTTAGTAGTTGAGGATGGTTCTAGTACGGGTAAATTTGCTTTGGCACAGGCCAAGAGTAGCGGAAAAACTTTGAGTTTTTCCAGCATCAAAGAGATTGCCGCTTCGGACGAAAAAGAGCGGCTGAAAACCGAGTTTAGTTCCCTAAATGAGGTGCTGGGTGGTGGGATTTTGCGCGGTTCAGTGATTCTCTTTGCTGGGCAGCCGGGCATTGGTAAATCGACGATTTTGATGCAGATTTGTGCGAAGATTGCCAACGGTCACAAAGTGCTCTATGTTTCCGGCGAGGAATCGGCTGGACAGGTCAAAATGCGAGCGGTGAGATTAGGAGCAAATTCAGAAACTTTAAGCTTCGCGGCTTCAACTTCTGGTAACGATATCGCTAAAACAATTGCTGATGGCGAATTCGAATTAGTGATTGTCGACTCGATTCAGACTTTGGCGATTAATGAAATTTCTTCGGCGCCGGGAACGGTTTCACAAATTACCAATGCGGGTAATCTAATAATTCAGGCCGCAAAAAAGACCGATACGGCGGTGATCATCGTGGGGCACGTGACGAAGGAAGGTACCTTGGCGGGACCGAAAGTTTTGGAACACCTAGTTGATGTGGTGTTAAATTTTGAAGGCGATCGCTACGGCGGTTTTAAGACTATTCGAGCGATTAAAAACCGCTTTGGTTCGACTAGTGAGGCGGCGATTTTCGAAATGACAGAAAAGGGCTTGCAGGAAGTACAAAACCCTTCGGCAGCACTGCTGGCAGAAAGACAAAACACGGATGGTTCAATTATTTTAGCAACTCTGGAAGGCACCAGGCCACTGCTGGTAGAAATTCAAGCCCTAGTTTCGACCACAAATTTTGGCTACCCAAAACGTGCGGCTTCGGGCTTCGACCTGAATCGATTAAACTTATTAATTGCAGTGATTGAGCAACGCACTAAACTAAAATTAGATGATAAAGATATCTTCCTAAACGTGGTGGGTGGGATTAAAATTAAGGATTCGGCTGCCGATCTCGCAGTATGCCTTGCGATTGCTTCGGCGGCGGCAGGACGCAAGCTCAGTGAAGAATATGTAGTGTTCGGCGAGGTGGGTCTGGGTGGAGAAATCCGCTCGGCTTTTCGACCAGATCAAAGAATTGCTGAAGCAAAAAAATTGGGCTTCAAACATGCGATTGCACCCGCAACAATTCATGATAAATTCGTGATTCCAGTCAAAGATTTGCGCACCACTTTAATTAAATATGTGAATGAATAGGGTTAGATGAGAATTTTAGGAATTGACCCAGGTACAGGAATTTGTGGCTTTGGTGTGATCGAAGTAAAACAAACTGGTCGCGCCAAAATGATTGACAACGGTGTGATTGCTACGCCGCCACATACCCCACTTTCAGAACGCCTACTCGATATTTATGAGTCGATGCATGAGATTATTAAATTAAACAAGCCGGATTGCGTGAGTATCGAAAAACTTTTCTTCACCAAAAACGTAACGACCGGTATTTCGGTGGCAGAGGCCAGAGGGGTGGTGCTTTTGGTTTGCAAACAACACGAACTGCCAACTTTTGAATATACGCCAAACGAAATCAAAAAGACCATGACGGGTTATGGTTCGGCCGATAAAAAACAGATGCAGGAAATGGTAAAACTGCATCTGGATTTAACCAGTGTACCGAAACCGGATGATGCGGCAGACGCTTTGGCCGCCGCCATCACCCACTCTTTGATGCACCGATTTTAGATTATTATTAGATTATTATTAGATTACTATTAGACTACTAGATTGCCAGACGCCCACCGGATGAGCATCGAGTATTTCATAAGATTATCTGACAATGACTTCGTCGATGATGCCGTAATCCTTGGCTTCGTCGGCAGACATCCAGTTATCACGATCCATATCTTTAATGATTTGGTCGACTTTTTTGCCGGTGTTCTTAGCGAGAATTTCAGCGAGGCGTTTCTTCAAGAAAATACCTTCTTTGAGCATAATTTCCTGATCGGTAATCTTACCCTGAGTGCCAGAACTTGGTTGATGAATCATCACACGAGCATTCGGCAAGGCAAAACGCTTACCTTTGGCACCACAGCTGAGTAACATGGCGCCCATGGAGGCCTGAAGGCCGATACCAATAGTTTGAACATCTGGCTCAATGTAATTCATCGTATCAATAATGGCAAGACCATCATAAACGGAGCCACCTGGAGAATTGATATAGAGCTTAATGTCTTTCTTTGGGTCTTCGTGAGCGAGGAAGATAATGCGGTCATTTAAGAGCCTAGAGTAGATGTCATAAGAACGTTCACCACGATTGGTGGTTTCAATGACGGTTGGGACGAGATAATTTTTGGGATTTAGGTTAGTTTGCATAGAATTTTCCTTTCCTTATTTTTGAGATTCGAGGTTGTTAGAAACGGCGTTAGAATTAATCTGATTCATCAGCTGATTTTCGAAAAGTACATGGTTATTATATTCGGCAATTTGCTGATTAATGGCATCGATAGATTGCTGGATACTCTGATAAGTAGCCTCATGACGACTGATACGTGCTTCCAGAGTAGCACGTTCATTTTGATAGCGCCAACCAGAAATACTACCGGATTCGACGCGTCGATTAAAATCGAGAATTAATTGATTTAAGGCATTGGTTTCATTATTGTAGGCCTCAGTTTGCTGATTAATAGTAGCCTGCTTGGCGTCAATTTCAGATTTTAGTGAAGTGAGTTTGTCATTAAGCTTTTGAAAAACAGAGTGATATTGCTGATTAAAATCCGTGATAGTTTGGCGGTGCTGGAAATAGGCGGCGTAATGTTTTTCGAGATATTCCGACAACTCAGCGACTTCGGTACCGAGACGTGAATGCAATTCATCATAGAAGTCATCCTCAGAATAGCTCTTAATCGAGGTGCGGATTTCATGATCAGCCGGGAGCTTATCGTAGGCTTTTTTGATTTCTTCATTCAGACGATCTTTTTCCCAGAAGGGAACACGTTGATAGGCGGCGTGAAGCATTTCGTGAGCCGTAGTCACCTCGATTACTCCTGGAAGATCGTTCGATTCGACATGGTAGAGATAAATGCGATCACTATCATGGACATAACAGCCCAGAACATAGACTTCATGATTATGCGAATGACAACTCTGATTGAAGGCCTGTTTTTCTTGCAAGGCTGGATGAGTAGCAAGCAAGGTTTTCGAAGCTTTTTCCGTAAGATCAAGCTTCTGGACATAAGGCTTCAAGGTGTCAGAAATTTGAAAATCGTACCCCTTAATATCATCTTGCAAACAGATAAAGGCAAAAGCACCGGCGAAAAGTGTGCCAAAAATCACAAGACCGCTAAGCAAGTCGGCGAGCGTTAGACTACGCCGACGAGACTGAACGGAGACTTCTGACGGTGAATTTTCCATATTATTTTTCAGTGCTTTCGATCTTTAATTTAAGCTTATCACCTTTTAGGCTAATTTGGGCGATTTGTCCTGGCAAAATTTCTTCCGCAATAATCGCGTCAGAGAGTAAGGTTTCCAAATTATCTTCGATAGCACGGCGTAATGGCCTGGCACCATTTTTTGGATCAAAACCTTTTTCGATAAGGAAGTCACGAACCTTGGCGTCGAGCTTCAAGCCGATAGCTTTTTCAGCAAGACGCTTTTTCAAATCTTCAATCATATTATCAAAGATTTCTTCGACTTGCTTACGAGAAAGCGCATGGAAGACTTCGATAGCATCGAGACGATTAATGAGCTCTGGGCGCATAGACTTCTTCAAAGCTTTCATCGCGGCATTTTTACTGGCTTCGTAATCTTCGGCAATAAATTGGTCCTTGGTTTTTTGATGACTGGAAAAACCGAAAGCCTGATCGTTATACATTTCGTCGGAACCGAGGTTGGAAGTCAGAATCACGATGGTATTATTGAACTTCACACGATTACCTTGACCGTCGGTGAGAACACCGTCTTCGAGAATTTGCAGCAGCATATTGAAAACATCTGGGTGAGCTTTTTCAATCTCGTCAAAGAGCACCACGGAATATGGATGACGGCGCACCGATTCGGTCAATTTGCCACCATCGTCATAACCCACATAGCCAGCGGGAGCACCCACCAAGCGAGAAACGTTGTGCTTTTCA
>CAUTXE010000054.1:0-5644 GCA_963542185.1 uncultured Candidatus Saccharibacteria bacterium
GTACTGAGCGTGTAATCGTCTCTCAGTTGATTCGTTCAGCTGGTGTCTTTTTCACCGCCGAAACCATTGGGATGAAGCGCTATTACGGTGCTAAGGTGATTCCAGGTCGTGGTGCATGGCTCGAATTCGAGACCGCGCCAAATGGTTGTATTTATGTGAAGATCGACCGCCGTCGTAAAATCCCAGTCACCACTTTACTTCGCGCTCTTGGCGTCGTGAAAGATGCCGATATTAAGGCGAAATTCGAAAATGTCGACACTGGTGCGATTAACTACATCGATTCTACTATCGATAAGGATACTACCAGCTCTCAAGCTGCTGCCCTTCTCGAAGTTTACCGTCGTCTCCGCCCAGGTGACTTAGCTACCGTCGAAAACGCTCGTTCCATGGTTGAACGTACCTTCTTCGACTACAAGCGTTACGATTACTCTCGTGTCGGTCGTTTCAAGATTAACCAACGCTTAGGTTTTGATACCCCTAACGACAGTACTCACCGTACTTTGCAAATGGATGATCTTGTAGCGATTATTGCCGAAATTATTCGTTTGAATAATACTCAAGAACCAGCTGACGATATCGATTCACTCTCTAACCGCCGTGTACGCATGGTTGGTGAGCTTGTCCAACGTCAATTCCGCCTTGGTATGCTTCGTTTGCAACGTAATATCCTAGACCGTATGTCTATGGTTGACGCTAAAGAAAAAGTCACACCATCTCAGCTTCTTAACCCACGTCCAGTGGTGGCTGCAGTTCGTGAATTCTTTAGTACTTCCCAGCTTTCTCAGCTGATGGACTCTTACAACCCATTTGGCGAGCTTGCTCACAAGCGCCGTCTATCTTCTATGGGTCCTGGTGGTCTCACTCGTGAACGCGCCGGTTTCGATGTGCGTGATACTCACCCTACCCACTACGGTCGCATCTGTACTGTAGAAACCCCAGAAGGTGGTAACGTGGGTCTCGTCTTGAACCTTGCTACCTATGCTCGTATTAACGAATATGGCTTCATCGAAGCTCCATATGTCGTAGTGAAAAACGGTAAAGTTACCGACGAAGTTATTTACGTCGACGCTAGTGTCGAACGTGATATGGTAATCGCCGATACCTCTGTAAAATTGAACGCTAAAGGCGAATTTGAAGACGAATGGGTCTCCGCTCGTGTGAATGGTCAGCCAGTTCAGGTTGAATCATCCAAGGTTACTCACGTCGATGCCGCTCACAAGGAAATTCTTGGTATCTCTGCCGCTCTAATTCCATTCGTGGAAAAGAACCGTGTCGACCGTGCACTCATGGGCTGCGCCATGCAGAAACAGGCTGTGCCTCTTCTCCGTAATCAAGCCCCAACTGTTGGTACCGGTATTGAAAATGATATCGCTCGCGCCACTTCTCAACTTATCGTCGCCGAAGGTGATGGTGTAGTCGAAAAGGCCGACGGTCAATCCGTGATCGTGAAATATGCTGACAAAACTTCTAAGGAATACATTGTTGAGCATTTCGAACAAACCAACTCTGATCAATGTTACAACCAACGCTGTGTGGCGGTGCGTGGTCAAAAAGTTAAGGCCGGTGACACTCTTATCGAAGGTGCCTCTCTTGAAAATAATGAACTCGCTCTCGGCCGCAACCTTCTCGTTGCTTTCATGCCATGGCGTGGTTACAACATGGATGACGCCATCGTGATCTCTCGCAAGCTTGTCGAAGATGATACTTTGACCTCTATTAATATTAAAGATTTCGACGTAGAAGTTCGTGAAACCAAACTTGGTCCAGAACAGGTTACTCGTGATATCCCTAACGTTTCCGAACACGCTCTGCGCCACCTCGGTGAAGACGGTATCGTGACCGTTGGTTCTGAAGTGAAAAACGGCGACATTCTCGTTGGTAAGATTACCCCTAAGGGTGAACAGGAACTCAGCTCTGAAGAACGTCTTCTTCGTGCTATCTTCGGTGAAAAAGCCAAAGATGTCCGTGACACCTCAGTTCGTATGAGTGGTGGTACTTCCGGTAAAGTTATCGGCGTCCGCATTTACACTCGTGAACAAGGTCATGAACTTAAGGCTGGCGTTCTCATGCAGATTAAAATCTACGTCGCTGAAATGCGTAAGATTCAGGTCGGAGATAAGATGGCCGGTCGTTACGGTAACAAGGGTGTAGTTTCCCGCGTGCTTAACGTCGAAGATATGCCATTTATGGCTGATGGTACCCCAATCGATGTCTTACTTTCCCCAATGGGTGTGCCTTCTCGTATGAACCTCGGTCAGCTTTATGAAATTCACATTGGTATGGCTGCTCGCATTCTTGGCTACAAGGTTGCAACCCCATCCTTCAACGGTATTCCTGATGAAGTTATTTCTAAGGAGCTTGAAAAAGCTGGTATCGATAGCAATGGTCGTACCCAACTTTACGATGGTCTCACTGGTGAACCATTCCACGAGAAGACCGCAGTTGGCGTGATGCACATGATTAAGCTTCACCACATGGTCGAAGACAAAATTCACGCTCGTTCAACTGGTCCTTACACTATGGTTACTCAACAACCTCTCGGTGGTAAGGCTCAAAACGGTGGTCAGCGTTTCGGAGAAATGGAAGTTTGGGCGCTTGAAGCTTACGGTGCTGCCAGCATCCTTCAAGAAATGCTCACAATCAAGTCCGATGACGTCTATGGTCGTGCTAAGGCTTACGAATCCATTATTAAGAACGAACCAATCCAAGGTCCTAAGCTTCCAGAAGGCTTCAACGTCTTAGTCAAGGAACTTCAGGGTCTCGGTCTTAAGGTTGATCTTCTCGATAATGGGGAAGCACGCGATGCTGACTCTGTAATCGAAGATACTTCTCGTGAAATTGAACGCGCACAAGATGATCGCCAAATTTACGCTAGACACAATGTTCACATTGAAGATGACAGTAACGATACCATCGATCTTACTGAAGAAGAAACTGAAGAAGCATTAACTGAAGATGGAATATCAATAACAGAAGGAGACGACGAAAGCGTCGATCTCGGAGAGGAGCTCTAAAATATGGCTTGGATGGATAATTATATCTCAGCCAGCGACTTCGATTCGATTCGTCTTTGCGTAGCAAGCGCCGAAGACATCTTGAGCTGGAGTTATGGTGAAGTATTGAAGCCAGAAACCATCAATTATCGTACTCAGAAACCTGAGCGTGATGGCTTATTCTGTGAGCGTATCTTTGGTCCAGTCAAAGATATCAACCCACATGATAGCAAACTTAAAGGTGTCCGCTCTCGTGAAGCTGCCGTCGATAAGGAAGGTAACTTGGTTACCAAATCTATCGCTCGTCGCGAACGCATGGGCCACATCAAACTCGCTGCGCCAGTTGCCCACATCTGGTTTATGCGTGGCACCCCATCTGCATTGAGTCTTTTGCTTGACCTTACCGTCAAGTCAATTGAAAAAGTTGTCTACGTCGCTTCTTATCTCATCATCAGTGCTGATGACGCTAAGATTGAACAAGTTAAAGGCGATTTGATTGCTCAGCACGATGCCGCAATTCAGGCTATCAAGATTCGTTACTCTGAAGCTGCTAAGGCTGAAGGTGCTAACGCTGAAACCTTGGCTAATGAAGAAGCCAAAGAGCTTGAAGCCTTGGATGCTGACTTCTATTCTCGCAAGAATATTCTTGAAGGTTTGAAAAAGGGTGCCGTCATTTCTGAAATTGATTACCGTAACCTCCCAGAAGAATACGAAGAACTTGTCACCGTCAAGATGGGTGCTCAAGCCATTCGTGAATTGCTCGAAGAGATTGATCTTGATGCCATGATCGAAGATCTTTCTGTGCAAGCTGAAGATGCTAAGGGTCAAAAGGAACGTAAACTTATCAAGCGTATTAAATTGCTTGAAGGTATGAAGAATTCCAATATCAAGCCAGTCGATCTCGTCTTGACTGTGATTCCAGTCATCCCACCAGACCTCCGTCCAATGATTTCACTTCCTGGTGGTCGTTTCGCAACTTCTGACCTTAACGATCTTTACCGTCGCGTGATTAACCGTAATAACCGTTTGAAGAAATTGCTCGACCTCAATGCGCCAGAAGTGATTATCCACAACGAAATGCGCATGCTCCAAGAAGCCGTTGATGCTTTGATCGATAATAATGCCAATCATGGCCGTCAAGCTAGCTCCCAAAATGGTCGCCGTAAGCTCAAATCCCTCTCTGACCTTCTCAAGGGTAAGCAGGGTCGCTTCCGTCAAAACCTTCTCGGTAAGCGTGTCGACTACTCCGGTCGTTCGGTGATCGTCATTGGTCCTGAACTCAAGCTTAATGAATGTGGTTTGCCAAAACTCATGGCTCTTGAGCTCTTCAAACCTTTCGTAGTTTCTTGGTTACTTTCTCACGAATACGCTGCCAACTCTCGCGCCGCTTCTCGCATGATTGACGCCAAAGAATCTGTAGTTTGGGATGCTCTCGACGAGGTTATTCAAGGTCGCTACGTACTCTTGAACCGTGCTCCGTCTCTTCACCGTCTTTCTATCCAAGCTTTCCAACCAAAGCTCGTCGACGGTATGGCTCTCAAGCTTCACCCACTCGTAGCTTCCGGCTTTAACGCTGACTACGATGGTGACCAAATGGCCGTTCACCTTCCTCTCTCTGATGAAGCTCAGCAGGAAGCTAAGACTTTGATGTCGGCTGCCAGCAACCTCTTGAAGCCAGCTGATGGTTCTCCAGTGCTTTCGATTTACCAGGATATCGTACTTGGTGCATACTACCTCACTTACGATAAGCCAGGTACCGAATCTGAAACTCCACGCGCTTATAGCTCAGTCTATGAAGCCGAAATGGCTTACGAAGCTGGTGATATTGCCCTTCAGACTCCGATTCGTGTCTTCGCTAAGAAAGCTATTCGAAATACTACTCTCGGTCGCGTTTTCTTCAACGAAATCTTGCCAGAAGATTACCCATTTGATAATGGCATTCAAACTTCTAAGCACTTGAAGAAGGTAATGGCTGACATCTTCAATCTTTACGGTGCCGATGAAACGGTTCGTATTGCTGACGAACTCAAGGCTCTCTCCTTCGAGTACGAAACTATCGCTTCTATCTCGACCTGTAAGGATGACTACCCGACCTACCCAGAAATCCAAGACTTCATCGCTAAGGGTGACGCCAAGACTGCTCTTATCCAGGATCAGTACAACCAAGGTCTCCTCACCGATGACGAACGTTACTCTTTGACCGTGGCTAACTGGCGTGAAATCGATACCGAAATCTCTAACTTCCTCAAGGCTAAGCTTGCAACTATGGATACCGACATTGCTGTGATGACCAACTCTGGTGCTCGTGGTTCTGTCTCTGGTATTAAGATTGCTTCCGCTGAAATCGGTATCATGGTGGATATCTTCAACCGTGAAATTGAGCTTCCAGTTAAGTCTAGCTACAAGAAGGGTCTTAACACCCTTGAATCCTTCATCGCTACCCGTGGTGCTCGTCAGGGTATGGTCTCGACCGCTCTTCGTACTGCTGACTCTGGTTACCTCACTCGTCGTCTTGTCGATGTGGCCCAGGATGTCTTTACCGTTGATAAGCCAAACGATGATCCAGGTTTCGAAATCTTCAAATCCGAAACTGAACACACTGGTATTGAATTTGCTCAGCGTATTGCTGGTCGCTTCGCTGCTGAAACCGT
>CAUTXE010000055.1:0-5633 GCA_963542185.1 uncultured Candidatus Saccharibacteria bacterium
AATGAAAAATATTTCTGACCGTATAATTTCGTATTAAAACTTTCTTTCTTCAGCGTCGAAGCGATGATTGAATACATAATTGTCGACTGCGAAATCGCCTCTTCATTCACATCGCGCTCATCTCTTCCGCCGCCCTGAATATCATCAGTAGCAGGAGGTAAATGAATCAAAAGTGGAATTAATTTTAGTGAACGCTCATATTCCTTCGCCTTACGTTTTTTGGCTAAAATTTTCACCCCCACAAAGAGCGCCGCTACCAAAAATAAGATAAAAATTTGTACACCTATTACGACATTATTGGAGAAAATTTTCGAAAAATCCGCCCCCTGCTTTGGGGTAAAAATTGAACTATTTTTTTGTTCATTCTGCGCATTTTTCGGGGCGGCACTTGCCGCACCAGAATCCGCCGGCGTCCCCGCCGCATTCTTTCGCATAATGATATTTTCCACCGGATTTTCGCTCATTTTTGTCTCTTCTTTTGTCTTATTTTTTGGGTTCTAATACTTTTTATCCCTGTTTTAACTAAATTCGCCTTAGTTTTAACTAAATTTCCCTTAATTCTCTCGTCCAAGCATTTTAATTCTCTTGCCCAAGATCTTAACTATCTTGTCCCATAATTTTAATTCTCTTGCCCGGGGGTTCTCCCGTAACGATCCTTTAAAAGTTTCTTGCTCAACATCTTTTCTTGCCGATACTGCATTGTTGGACTTTTAATTTTCTTGATTTTTTCAACCTCTTTCAAGATTTCTTCCTCAAGCCCGTCGCGATCTCGCGCCTTCGGTAGATCCGTTCCAATTAATTTTCCATCCTCAAAAGTGAGCGTCCCCACCGTTACAATCTTGCCCAAATCACTTTTTGGCACCCCCTCATCACTGAATTCCTCCCCCTGTTCGACCTCCGCTCGCTCTGTCTCCAGATTTTTTTCTTGTTCAATCTGTGAATTTACATTTTCAAAGCCTTGTATTTGCTCTGAACGAAATTGCATTGGGTTTATCTGTTCAAACTGCCCCTGCCCTGGCACACTATTCATCTGCGCCTGATTTAACACACCATTCATCTGCGTTTGTTCTGGCACACCGTTCATCTGCGCCTGCATCGCCATCTGGCCCATCGCCATCTGTCCTCTGTCAAAACCGTTCGCCCCAGGCATTCCCTGAGCTTCAAACATTTGATTCAATCTCGCCATAGCTTCATCTTGCGTCATCCCAGTTGGAACCTGTTCTGCCCCAAAACCACCCGAAGGCATCTGTCCCACCCCATCCGGTACCTGTTCCACCCCTAAAGAATTTAAGCCAGAAAAATCCTGTCGTTCTCGATCATTTACTCCAGAAACCTGCCCAATATTTTTCTGATCCATGTCTCTATTTTAACATAAAGACTTTGAAAAAAATACTATTTCACCATCTTGGTGAACACAAAAAATAACAAACCAACAAAAATTGCCGGTAAGAAAATCAAAACCAGCAAATTTGTCACACTTGAAGCCACTAAAATCAACAACATAATCGGATACATCGCAATAATTCCCGCTTTAAAATAGTCTGTTTGCGTGGTTCTGTTTTTTAGAAAAACTACCTTCAAAAATAGGTTCATCACCCAGGTAATAATTCCAAAAACCAGAACATAAAGCAAAACAAAAGCCAGCATAATCCCTAGCGGGCCGACCATCATTGGCGTAGTAGTGAAGAGCATAACTACCAAAATAACCAAAGAAATTAAGCTTGAAATTCCAATCAAAAGATTAACCATAAGACTATTATAAAGCAATTTCCTATTCCCTCCCAGAAATATTCCTAAATGCTTTGATTTTTCCATAAATTTTTCTAATGTACGATGGAAAATACCATAGTCAAGCGGGTGGTTATCTGGCAAAAAACATAACTATAAGCCACAACCATCACCGCTTGAAATTGACCGCTCCACTTTTAGTGGGGCAAAAGATCAGCCTCAGCTGATACGCCAGAAAATCTGGCTAACGTAGTCTTAGTCGCTACATTGGTCTTTCTCCTAATTGTTAATGTGTTGTTTATTTGTATTTTTGTCTTTCGACATTCTTATAGTATCATGGGTGTCTAATTTATGCAAGCCTTTTTCATTAAATATTTAAGTAATAAATACAACATAATAGCATAATAACCTGTTAAATATCTAAAATATCAAACATCTATAATTGTATAAATTACTACAAAATAGCCAAAAACCATACATGTTGTAATTAAAAATTTAACAAAATACAACAATATTCATAGAAAATTACCTAAAATCTCATTCTAAATACTATAGAAAATCACCCTAACTTTAATCATACTAAAATTTAAATAATTCCCCCTTTTTATATTGCTGAACCAAAAAACCTTTACTATTCCCTTTTCTTTTTTCTGATCAAAAATGCTTCCATGTACCAACCGACAAAAACTCACAAAAAAATAACGTCTAAAAAACGTCTAACAAATAAAAGATCCTAGTTGTCATAAAAATCATTTATATTTTAGAAACAAATAATTTTAGAAACCATTAAAACTTTATAAAAATCTAAAAATATTTTTTGGCATATTTTCTTAGCTACATATTAATTCTATATTAAGACCAAAAACTATTTTTTTAGTTACAAAAAAAGACACGCCGCAATGTGTCATAAAAATCCAATAATAAAACCATCGAAATACTCAAAATAAAAAAAGAAATCGGTCAAACTGCGAGGAATACCGATTTCTTTTGTAGAGTGTGGAGTTTTTTGGCTATATTGTTTGTTTTTGGCTTGTGAACAATTTTGTTATTCAAAAGCTACCTCTATAATACCGCTTCAAAACGCTAATGTCAACATATTTTTGAATAATTATTTTACAATTTTTGCTTATTTTTTAGTTTTCCACATCTACCCCTGTTAACTCTGTTCACTATTATTGAACAATTTTAGTTTTAATTGAACACATATTTTATTATTTTGAGCTATTTTATATCGCTCACCCCTGTTACGTATCATTTTACATTTTTTAAATTCAAACAAAATCATTTCTCAGGCATTTATTTATTTAAAAACATAAAAAATAGCCTCGAAAAAGGCCATTAAAAATCGATTGGTGGAGCTGCCGGATACTGCCTCCGGGTCCGAAGAATCTTCATGATATCATTCTACATGCATAGTTATTTATTTCATCTTGGTTTATATCTATAGCGACAAATAACAAAACTATAGATTACCATGACTAATTTTCGACTTCAGCCTCGTCGCCGTCCGAAATCTATTCTCGTAAATCTAATAATCTAACTACTACGAGAACTTGGAGTTAGACCATCCTATATTAAATTAGGCGAAAGCAGGTGCATAAAGCACGTGCTTGGAAGTATTTTCTTCACTTTTTCAATACTTACGGTATCAATCGTCATGCCTGATATCTGTTAATAATCCGTCTAAGCTTTGTCAGCCCCAACTAGTTTAATTATATCATAAAAAGATCGATCATACCCTATTCTCCCCCAATCTTGCCCTAATTAGCCTACCCCACGTTCATTCTGCAAAAAATCCTAAGCATAAGCAAGTTATTAAAAGCATAAGCAAGTTATGATTTAACTTATTTATTTATCTCCTACCTCTTAAATCCCTACTCAAAATTTGTTTTAAGAATCACCAAAATTCTCATTTTCTTGGCATTTTTAACAAAACGATTCATTATAAAAATATGAATGTTAAAGTTTTTACCGCCATCCCTACCGGCTACTCTGGGCAACTTATTGAAGTTGAGGGCACCACCAACAAAGGTCTCCCGAGTTTTAATCTCGTGGGTATGGGCGATAAAACCATTCTTGAATCTAGAGAACGCGTTCGCAGTGCCATCATGAATTCAGATTTCTCTTTTCCGAAACACAAGATCACTATCAATCTCGCCCCCGCTGACCTCATTAAGAGTGGCTCTTCTCTAGATTTACCTATCGCCATCAATATTCTAATTCTCGCCAAACAACTTCGTGAAGATGATATTAAAGGCCTCTTTTTTACCGGCGAATTATCTCTCGATGGCAGTCTTAAGCCAGTCAAAGGCATCCTTAATATTATTGAAACTGCTAAAAATCACGGCTTTAAACAAATCTTTCTTCCTGCCACCTCAGCCGCTAGTTCCACCCTTATCCAAGGAGTTGAAATTTACCCCGTACGCACCCTTAAGCAGCTATTCCTTCATCTTAAACACCAAAGTTCGATCTCGCCACTTGGCAGTTCAAGTCAAATTTCCCCTCCAGACCTCACGTCTATTTTAGAAAAGAACTCTAGTTACACACACATTTATTTACCTAACTATTATTTCTGCACTCATGATCAAATACAAGGTCTCGATTTTGCCAAGCGCGCCCTCATTCTCGCTATTGCCGGACATCACAATCTACTTCTTTCTGGGCCACCAGGTAGTGGTAAAACTTTGCTCGCGAGTGCAGCCAAAGATCTTCTTCCGCCACCTAGCCCAGACGAACTTATCTCAATTTATAAAATTCACGGTCTCACCGCCGAACTTGACCAAATTCCTAAAAAACGCCCCTTTCGTCAGCCCCACCACAGTAGTTCCGCCTGTTCTATCATTGGTGGCGGCAACCCCATTCTCCCTGGCGAAATCTCCCTTGCGCATCATGGCGTCCTATTTCTCGATGAACTACCCGAATTCCCTAGGTCCGTACTTGAAGCCCTGCGCCAACCCCTTGAGGATCATTTAATTTCAATTTCTCGCGCCAAAGAACGCGCTACTTTTCCCGCCAATTTCACGCTCTTCGCAACCATGAACCCCTGCCCTTGTGGCTACTACGGATCACATATTAAACCCTGCACCTGCACTTCCACTCAAATTCATAATTACACCAAACATCTCAGTGGTCCAATTTTTGATCGCATCGACATTAAGCTTCATCTTCCCTATCTTGATCAAAATCTTCTCATCGATCATCTCGCCACCAAATCTCCGCCTGAAGATTCTGCTAAAAATCTTAATTTTTACCGAGATAAAATTCTCCGCATCACCCAACTTCAAGCTGAGCGTTATCATTCTACTGAAAAATTCAACGGCACGCTCACGTCTGCTGAAATTTCTCAATATATTCACCTAAGCTCAGCCCTAAAAACCGAATTAAAACACGCCACTGAAACCCTAAAACTCTCTTCTCGCGCCATCATTAAAATTATCAAACTTAGCCGTACGATTGCCGATTTTGATGAATCGCCAGAAATCAGACTCGAGCACCTCAAAGAAGCTATCTGCTTTACTACCTTTTCACCCTGATTTACCCCTTGAAAATCCCTAAAAATTTTGTTATAATTTACCCTAAGGTTAAAAAGAAAGGAATCAACATTAGTACTAAAACTTCACGCACCAAAATCAATGGAGAAATCCGCTATGAACAGGTACGCGTTATTGGCACTAATGGAGAGCAGCTTGGCATCATGTCAAGCAAAGAAGCTCAGGTTCTGGCCCGGGAGCAAGGTGTCGACCTCGTCGAAATCGCAGGTAATGCCACCCCTCCGGTCGTTAAAATCATCGATTGGGGTAAATATCAATACCAAAAGATGAAAGAAGAGGCTAAAAATAGTAAAAAAGCTCGTGAAAAGCAATACGAACTTAAAAAAATGAAGATTTGTCTCAAAATCAGCGACA
>CAUTXE010000056.1:0-5467 GCA_963542185.1 uncultured Candidatus Saccharibacteria bacterium
ACACTATCGCGCGCGGCTAGTGCAACGCAGAGGCGTCGTCATGGTCGGCCCCATCGATGATATCCATCCGCTGCTGATGAAACTTGCCAAAGACAAAGGCACCGGCTACAGCCTTGTAGGCTATTTCGCCGACACGGCCTCGGAAAAAAACGATCCTCTTGTGCCGCATCTTGGCCGTTACGAGGATTTCGAAGGCTATCTCGACACCCATGATCACATCGTCGAAGTCTTTTGCACCCTCTCTTCGGCCGATCAACCGCGCATTCGCCAATTGGTCGACTATTGCGACAACCATTTGTTGAGTTTCATCGGCCTACCCTCCACCTATTCGTTCATCTCGCACCGCGTCAAGATGCTTTCGATCGATGGCACCTCAGCCGTCACGCTCCAAACCTCGCCTCTCGAAGATTTCGACAATGCCGCCCTCAAACGCGGCTGCGATCTCATCGTATCTGCGGGACTGCTCATATTCGTCTTCCCCTTTGTCTTTCTCATCTTCGGCACACTGATCAAACTCTCCAGCCCGGGGCCCATTTTCTTCCGCCAAAAGCGCAGCGGACTCAACGGTAAAGAGTTCGACTGCTACAAATTCCGCTCCATGCGTGTCAATGCAGACAGCGACAGCAAGCAGGCCACAGAGCACGATCCCCGCAAAACGCGCATCGGCGACTTCATGCGTCGCACCAATATCGACGAACTCCCGCAACTGATCAATGTTTTCCTCGGCGATATGTCGCTCGTCGGGCCTCGACCACACATGCTCAAGCACACCGAGGAATACAGCGCACTCATCGACAAATATATGATGCGTCACTTCGTGCGCCCCGGCATCACCGGTTGGGCACAAGTCACCGGCTTCCGCGGCGAGACCAAAGAGTTGTGGCAAATGGAAGGGCGCGTGAAAAAAGACATTTGGTACATCGAGCACTGGAATTTTGCCCTCGATCTCTGGATCATGATCCAAACCGTGCTCACCATCCGCAGCAAGAACGCCTACTGATCACCGAGCGGCGCATTCCGACGCCCACTCATCGCGTTTTGCCCCTTCCTCCACCGAACAAAACTTTTTTGTCACGCATACTTGACAAAACACCCAATCCCTTTGGCGCGTTTCGTCGAGATTTGTTATCTTTGCGCCAGCAATTCAATCTCACTTCATCATGAAACCCACTCTTTTCCTGCTCGCTGCCGGTATGGGCAGCCGCTACGGTGGCCTGAAGCAGCTCGACACGCTCGGCCCCCAAGGACAAACCATCATGGACTACTCGATCTACGATGCCATCAACGCCGGCTTCGGTAAGCTCGTGTTTGTCATCCGCAAAGACTTCGAAGACGACTTCCGCAAAATCGTCCTCACCAAATACCAAGACAAGATCCCCTGCGAACTCGTCTTCCAATCGCTCGACGCACTTCCCGAAGGTTTCACCTGCCCCGCCGACCGCCAAAAGCCCTGGGGTACGAATCACGCTGTGATGATGGGACAAGACGTGATCAAAGAACCCTTCGCCGTGCTCAACTGCGACGACTTCTACGATCGCGACGCCTTCCAAGTGATGGGCAAATTCCTCTCTTCGCTCCCCGAAGGCAGCACCGGCCGCTATGCCATGGTTGGTTTCCGCGTAGGCAACACCCTCTCTGAGAGCGGTACCGTAAGCCGCGGTGTGTGCGAAGTCGACGAAAAGAACCTTCTCACTTCGGTAGTTGAACGCACCAAGATCGAACGGCACGACGGCACGGTTCAGTACCTCAACGAAAACGAAGAGTGGGTTTCCATCCCCGACACCACCCCCGTTTCGATGAACTTCTGGGGCTTCACCCCCGACTACTTCGCTCACTCTAACGAGTTCTTCAAGGCATTCCTCTCCGATCCCAAGAACATGGAGAACCTCAAGAGCGAATTCTTCATCCCCCTCATGGTCGACCACCTCATCCGCAAGGGTCAAGCCACTTGCGAGGTACTCGACACCACTTCTAAGTGGTTCGGCGTCACCTATCCCGAAGATCGTCCCGAAGTCGTGGCCAAGTTTGCCAAACTCGGTGCCGATGGTGTTTACCCCGAAAAGATGTTCTAATCCCCACATCGGATTAGTCCTTATTCGTCTCCAAAGACACTTTGAGCGAGATATCATCCTCCGATGGTATCTCGCTCATTCTTTTTCTATTCAAGCATACAAGCGACCTCATCTCCCTATTCTAAAGTCAACCGTCGGCTGAAGCCTTGATGAACCAGCAATAAGGGAACAAGTCGCGGTTGATATAGATAATCTGGCAGGAGAAGAAAATACTTCGTGAAATCTGGCAGATATTTACTCAAATTAGCAAGGGTCTGCTTCAATACATATACTAGCAAGAAGGTGAATCAGAGTTACTACTTTGACTCACCCCCTTGTTTCTTTACTATGTTAGAATTAAGTATTAGGGGAATATCTGCGATATAAGTGAGGAAGAATTATTTGGGTTAAAGACCTCTTCTTCGATCTTTTGTAAAAAAGACTCTACATTATTGGGGTCGGTCACTTCCTTGTAGTTGTACTTCTTCCGACATATCCAACCACTTGCTTTATCATCCTCGCCAAATTTTACATCGAAGAGTTTATCTAAACAATGGTTATTCTCAGCTAATTGCTCTTTTACTCCAACTCGCAAGAATCCATCTTCATGAAAGATGTAAATGAAAGTAACCTTTTGATCTTCGTTCAGCTGCACTTCTCTCTTTAGTTCAAGACTTTTCCCTTTGTGGTATTTCGTTTCGGGAATTAGATTAGGTTGAGCTAAAGAGTAGCGATGCGCTATCTCATTGATTATTTCATCTCTATAGCTATCCAACATTACCCAATCATACCAAGCTCCAGGTCTTGAGACGAAACAGCTCCCAGAATAATGATTTGAAAATCTGAAGGCTTTATTAGCTTGCATCCATTTCTGAAGGTTTGGTTCCTTATAAAGCTCTTCATGCATCTTTTTCTCAAAACGAATATCCTGCATCCGGGAATCCTCAGCTACTGCTGCTTGAAGTTGCTGCTTAAGACTCTCTTCACTCTCTAGGGACAGCCATTCGCAGATAGCCTCTTTTACGACTTCGTCACCAGCCAACATTTTCTTAAGGTAATGTTCCTTATCATCGGCATCTGTAAAGTTTCTATTCTTTAGTTGTTCAAAGGAGGAGTATTTGCTAATGATGGCACGAAGTAGTAAATGCTCTTCTTTCTCTTCTATACGATAAGTGTCTTTAATACCATTCTTATCAAAAACCTCATAAGCCATCTCGGCACGGTTCTGAAACTCCTTAATCTCCATCTTCCCTTTAACCATAAAGCCAATTCCACCTCTTAAGAAAGGATGTTTCTCGGCTTTTATAAAGGCTTCTTCCCATGAAGGATTTTCGTTGATGAAAAGCACCTTTCGTCTCTCTTCATCCGCGGCTGAAGATGTAGCATTTAGAGTTTCAGGGTATCTATTATAAATGTCATCAGAGAATTCACCCAGCTCTTTGAGCAATTTCAAAACACCGATTGCACTTCTCCAGCTATCGATGTCTGTATTTTCGACAATATTCCAAACCACACGCATCCATTGCTTGAACTTTGTTGCACAAAAGTTCTGGTCTTGAATCCGATCCAAATATCTCCAGACTCCATAAAGCACTACTCTCTGAGGTAATGTTATCCCATTCTTAAACATGTAAGTGGGAATCGATTCTTCCCAAGAAGGAATCGCATCCTGAAGAATGCTCTCTTGATTATCCGAGAAGAGATCCAATGCTTTCTCCAAGCGTTTTATGCGCTTCAAAGTAAGGAGTGATTCAAAAGGTTTTAAATCTGCATACTCACTTTCCGCTTCGAAAAACTTGAATACTATATCCTTATACATCTCCTTATTGGTAGATTCCGATTCAAAGATATACTCAAAGAGAAACCACCGATAAAATAGGGAAAGAAATGACTCGTCTATAGTTGTATTATCGATTTTCTTGGAAAGTTCCCATACTGTATTCGTCCATTCATTGTCCAACTTATTGGAGAAAACCATGTGATGAGGCATTTCTCTGTCATTATATTTTATAAATTCCGAGAGGCCCTCACATTTCGTCATCCAATTGGTTAGGTCTGCCTTTAGGTTTTCGAAATTAGTTAGTTGCTTTCCGCGAGCATTCATCTTGATGTAGAGTTCATCAGTAAGGTGAAAGCGATTAAGTGGTAGAAGGCTGAATGTGAACTTGTCCAAGTGTTCGTAGTAGCAAGATTGTTCTAAGTTACAGTAGCGTTTATGAATTTCATCCATCATATTCATCATCGCCACTATAGTGGGGTCTTGGTCGTACCGCCTTGAGTACCATGAAAAGTCTCTCAGTTGCTCGGATATAGATAGCCCCGCATCAAAGTCCAGTTCTATCTCACTCGATAACTTCTCGCAAAATTGTCGGGCAGAAGCTCTCGTTTCATAGCTAAACTTCTTCAATAGAGCGTACAGATCGTCCTTGTTTTTTAGCTCTCGGATACCAAAATACCAATAGAGAAGATAGAGTGTCGTGAGCCTTTGCTGTCCATCCAATGGGAGGAGTTTCCCGTTCTCTATAGCTCCATAGATAAAGTCCATCTCCATGGAGTTTCCCTCCTCGAGGTGAGTAAAAATGTTGTCTATAAAGCGTCTTCCCTGGTCATTAAGACAGTCGTCTTCACTACGTTTTTTCCTTCCTTGAGCGTAGTCGCGTTGTATTCGTGGGATGACTACTTTTTTGATAGTTGCTTTCCCACCGTCCCCTAGATCGAAGGCCTCATCAAATAGAGACTTAAAACTATACTTGCTCATAACTATTCGTTGGATTTAGCTAAGTAATTCTTTAATATTTCAACAATATGGTGCATAGAATTGAGAATGTCTTGTTCGCTCCATCTCAGGTTATTTCCCCCAGTATGATACTTCAAGAATACATTTTTAGTACAGATTGGGATAAAAGCACCCTCTTGGTCTTTCTTCATGATTATCTTTCGCTTGGCTGGAAAGATGTTGTTGCCGTAGCTCCTATTGATTTCTGCATTAAGCAGTGTAAGATTGCCTATAGAATTCTTCAAGTCATCTATACGATCTTCCCCCACTTTACTAATAATCCATTTCCATTTCTCATCAAAACTTTTATTCTCAAATTCTTTGTACTCTTCTATTTCATTCTCCTGTAATGACTCACAAGCTGTCTTTAGCCACTCTTCCTGCGATTCTTTTTCTTTCAGAAGATTTTCGGTTTGAGAAGAGACATGCTCAATGTCCCACTTTTCTCTCTTGAACAGGTCAAAGGGGAAGCGATAATAGGTGGCTTTCTTTTGTAGAATAAATTCAATATTGTATATTAAGAATAGAGTACGAAGAAGTCCTTTCTTGGTGCTATCGTAAGTATTGACAAGGCTATACCTCCCTCCTTCTTCGGTATAACGGATCTTTTCCAAACTCTTTTTTACCCTATTTTTTAGGG
>CAUTXE010000057.1:0-5420 GCA_963542185.1 uncultured Candidatus Saccharibacteria bacterium
TGGTGAATTTAGGTTTTATGATTTGGGGTGGGGAAAGAGTGTCGGCTGCATTTGTGCCGACACTTTCTGTATCGGTGGATAAAACTGAGGCTTCCGCTAATGGAAAGAGTATGTTGACGTATACTAATGGTGCGAGAAGTTTTGATTTTAGATTTCAAGTTAGACGTAACCTAAAAAGTGGCTATGTGGCGACTTTGAGCACGGAAACGGATGATACGGCACTTGTGAATGAAGAGAATGGCGGTTCGACTAAAATTAATTCGATTGATCATGAGGAAAATATAAATAATTTTACGGAGAATAGTTGGGGGTACAAGATTAGAGACGAGGCTAATTTTAGTCCAATTCCAGGGACTTCAGCCCCAAAAACACTGATATCTTCTTCAAGTTATGGTCGGAGTGATGAAGAGAAAAATATTCAGGTAGGAATCAGAATAGGGAATAATTTAGATAGCGGAAAATATACAAATAAATTAATTTTTTCGGTCGTATCAAATTCTTATGAGCCAAAAGCTATAATGGCAAAAGGTTATGATTTTAATGATAGGATAGCAGATTTGGATAGTCATCAGGAACGTTATGGGAGCTATCGATATAAAGATTTTGCACACCATATCAAAAAAAGCGATACGGCGCCCGATGAATCGATACAAGCTAAAGATATTTCAGCGGATGATTCAGATTACTCGATTTTAGCTTGGTATAATTCTGCGGATCAAACAGTTTATTTTTATTCTGCAGAACAGAAGATATTTCTAAATAAAGATTGTAGTAGTATGTTCGTGAGATTTAAGAATCTGACAAATATTGATTTTATGAGAGATCTCGATATGACTGAGGTGACAAATATGAGTAGTATGTTTAGTGATATGGCAAGTATAGAGAGTCTTGATTTATCATACTTTAACACAAAAAATGTAACAGATATGAATTTTATGTTCTCTAATTCGAAAAAATTAAGCTCAATTAATTTTAGTGGATTCGATACTCGTAATGTAGTGAATATGCGCGGGATGTTTTATGGTTTATCCAAGATAAGTAATTTGGATATATCGATGTTCGATACTAGTAGAGTAACTAATATGAATAATATGTTTTCAAATATGAGTTCGCTTACGAGTTTAAATATTTCTAATTTTAATACACATAACGTGACGGATATGAGTAGTATGTTTTATGGCATAAATAATATTACTAGCTTGGATTTAACTAGTTTTGATACTTCAAAAGTAACGAATATGGTGAATATGTTTTCTAGTATGTCCCAACTTAGTGATTTGAATATATCGAGTTTTGATACTAGTCAGGTAACCGATATGTCCCAAATGTTTAGTAGTGTTTCAAAATTAAATTCTTTGAATCTTTCACATTTTGATACTTCAAAAGTAACTAGTATGCGATATATGTTTAACAATATGGGTAACCTTGTAAATTTAAATATAGGTTCTTTCGATACGCGAAATGTAGAGAATATGTCTGGTATGTTTGGGTCTGTGAGCAAAATCACAAACCTAGATCTTTTACACTTTGATACTTCAAAAGTAAAAGACATGAGTTATATGTTCAACGGCATGAATGGACTTACGAATTTGAATATTTCGAGCTTCAATACCGGCAATGTGACGAATATGATCGGCATGTTTTGGAGTTGTAGTAAAATTACAAACTTAAATCTTTCACACTTTGATACTTCAAAAGTAAAATGGATGAATAATATGTTTCAGGAAATGGCCGCATTGACTGAACTCAATGTGTCATCATTCAATACTGAAAATGTTATATCAATGTCTAGTATGTTTAGGGATGCGTCCAACCTACCAGTGCTTAATTTGGCGAATTTTAAAACTAGTAATGTGACGGATATGAGTAGTATGTTTTATAACATGAGTAAGATTACTAGCTTGGATCTTTCTAGTTTTGACACCTCAAAGGTGAGAGATATGAGTTATATGCTTAGAGGGATGAGTAATGTTCTAGATTTAAATGTCTCATCGTTTAATACGAGTGAAGTGACGAGAATGAATAATATGTTTGAGTATACTAATAAATTGACAACTTTAAATCTGTCTAGTTTTAATACTTCAAAAGTAACAGATATGAGCAGTATGTTCTGTGCGATGAGTGAATTGACGGATTTAAATATTAGCTCCTTTGATACACGTAACGTGACTAATATGGTGCAGATGTTTAGATGGGTTTCAAAATTAAACTCTTTAAATCTTTCACATTTTAATACGGAAAAGGTTACCAATATGGCAGCCATGTTTAGTTCTATGAAAGAATTAAGAAACTTAAATATTTCATCGTTTAATACGAGGAATGTTGTTTATATGGGTGATATGTTTAGTTATACCTATAATTTGACGGAATTGGACTTATCATCATTTGATACTAGTAATGTTCAAACGATAGATTCGATGTTTTATATTAACTCTTCTGACATAAGTAAGGATAAGTTGGAAAAAATATATGTAAGTAATGATTTTAATACTACTAAAATTACTAACTATAGTAATGTTTTCGGGAACCGTAAAAAACTCCGCGGCGGGAATGGTTCATTCTTGGCAGACCCAAATACGGCAGACCTTTCTTGGCTCCGTGTGGATCGTCTGGGAGTACAGGGTTACTTTACGCGTAAACCGTAGGGAAGAATGTCGCATGCCTTTTATCGGACCGCTCAAGGGCGCTTGCCCAAGCCTATGTCCTCAAAAGGCAAGACGACATTCTTTTAAAAACATAAAGCTATTACGTTTATGGTAAAATAAAACTATATGCAAGGTCAAAAATCACATTTGTCCCACCCTCACGGGGGGGGTGGTTTAAACGGGAATTAAAGATTCTCGGACTATTTTTGGTTTTAATTTCTTTTTCTAATTTAGTTTTTAGCCATAATTCTTTTGCTTTATATGTCCCGACGCTTTCGGCTTCGGTTGATCAAGCGAACCTGCAAGTGAACGGGAATCAGGTGATAAAATCCACGGATAAAACCACGGAAATTCCATTTAATTTCATTGTAAATACGAATAATCGTACCGGATATACGGCGACATTAAGTTCCGAAACCGAAAATACAGCACTAATTAATACTGGGTCTGCGGTCGGGACGAAAATCGATTCCATAAATACAAACTTGACACTAAATAATTTACCGAGTAATACTTGGGGCTATAAGTTTGGTGGCTCTGCAAATTTTGCACCGATTCCAGCCTTATCTACGCCGACTCAAATTCTCCAAACTACAGGAAAGACCAATGGAAATGAATCGAACCAGCTTAGCATTGGTATGAAATTAGCGGATAATTTGGAATCAGGAAATTATACGAATAAACTAATCCTCTCTTTTGTTTCAAATCCATACGCGATGCATGCATTAATGACGACGGGGATTGATTTTAATACAAAAATTAAAACTTTTGAAACGGGCGAAAATAGGATTGAACATATTTCGCGAAGTATGACAGCCCCGAGCTCTGGCATAAATACCGTAAGTCTTGAGGATGAGGTTAATTCGGATTATGAAATTAAGGCTTGGTATGATGCGGCGACGAAGATGGTATATTATTACACCGATGCAGAAAAAATTATTTTAAATGTCGACAGCAATGCAATGTTTCATAGCTTAGTGAATTTAACTTCTTTAGATGTTTCGAGTTTTGACACTTCGAAAGTCAAGGGAATGGGGAATATGTTTTTTGGTGATGAGAAGCTAACCTCACTTGATTTATCGAATTTTGATACACAGAGTTTGACGAATATGGACAAGATGTTTTATGGATTGTCGAGTCTGACGAGCTTGGATATTGGCTCTTTTGACACTTCGAAAGTGACGAACATGGATTCGCTATTTTATGGCATGGTAAATATTGAAAATATTAATGTGTCGAATTTCGATACGCGAAATGTGACGAACATGAACCATATGTTTTCGAGTATGCATAAGTTAAAACAATTACAACTGCCTGCAACCTTTAATACTTCGAATGTGACCGATATGGGATATATGTTCTATAATTCGAAAAGCTTAACGAGTTTAGATGTGTCGATGTTCAATACGGAAAAGGTGACAAATATGCGTGAAATGTTTGGTTATTTGGAATCGGTGACGAGTATTAAATTCGGTAGTAGTTTTAATACAAAGAATGTGACGGATATGTATGGTATGTTTGGTACGCTTTGTAGGATGCGGGAATTGGACCTTTCGGGAGCGGTATTCGATACGGCGAAAGTAAATGATTTTGATGCAATGTTTTCGGTATTTGGCTGTACTTCGGGCGTGGGGATGCTAGAAAAAATCTATGTGAATAATGATTTTGATTTGACTAGTGCGAAGATCTATAAGGCAAGTAATCCGACTTCGAATTTGGATATTTTTCATAAACAACCATTACTGCGCGGCGCGATGGGATCATATTGGACTAATCCAGGTGATGCGAATTTTGATGGATTAAGGATTGACCGCGCTGGAGTGAAGGGTTACTTTACGCGAAAACCGTAGGGGTGTGAGTTTTAATCCGTCTTAACCTGTGATAAGATAAAAGTAATGGTGCAATTAGGTGTAAAAACAAACAAAGGTCGGGGGATTTTTGAATTTTTCTTTGCGAAAAGTCAGCCGGAAGTGGATAGGGAATGGGTGGCGGAAAATCAGTTGAAAATGGCGCGGATTTTCATGGCGGGGCTGGAAAAATATAACCTGGAAAGCGGTGCTGGGATTAGGGGTGAGTTCGATGAGATGGGGGGCGGGGCGCCTTATGACGGGATAGCACATCCGGTGCGTGATGAGGCTTGCCGTCCAGTGAGCGAGGAGGCGGAGCGGGTGCTTTTACCGGAGCAATTTTTATTGGTAGCTGGCTATCATATTGATGAGGATACTAAGACGCGGGAATTTTATGATGAGAACGAGGAGCTGGCGACGCGTACGGTGACGGAGGCGATTTACACAAATTTGCTAGTGGGGTTTAGTCCGGAGATTCGGTGTTTGGTGCTGATGAAAGTAGATGCGGACCTGACGCGATTTGGTGAAGTGTTTGTTTTTTATCCGAAGGATGTAGCGAAAAAGAAATACCGGAGTTTTATCGAGCGTTTTGAAATTTATGATCAAACGGAGAAATGGTATGAGCGGATTTTGATGCGACTTTCGGCGAAGCATCGCACAACATTTTATGTGCCAAGTAAAAGTTTGGGGACTTTGACGGATGTGGAGGGGAATCCGGTGCTGATTTATATGAGTCAGGCAAAAATGCGAGAGCGATTTGTAGAATTTTTTAATAACTGGGAGCAAAAATGAGCGAAAAAAATGATGTGAAAATTTTAGCGGTAGTGGGGATGAGCGGTTCGGGTAAATCGGTGGTGGTGGATTTTTTGACCAAAAAAGGCGTGCCAAAAGTTTACTTCGGGGGAATGATTTATAAGGAAATGGAGCG
>CAUTXE010000058.1:0-5310 GCA_963542185.1 uncultured Candidatus Saccharibacteria bacterium
TCGTTTTTTCTTTGTCATAATTAGCCGGTCGCTGCCCCTAAATTTGCACCTTACAGAGTTTCTGACAGTGGTCGCGAATCTTCTGATTGTGCTCAGCGTCGGTGCTACTATAATACATTAAACCGTCGTCGCCTGTCAAGAAATAAAGCATAGAGGCTTTCGAGCTATCTGGTTCAGCTACCGCGAGAAGTGCTGCCTTGGAAGGAACCGCGATGGGGCCTGGAGGTAGACCCGGAAACTTACGAGTATTATAAAGACTATTGACGGCTAAAATATCGGCATTGGTAGCATTGGCACGATCGATACCAGTAATATCGGCAGCATAAGTCGCAGTCACATCAGACCCCAAGGCAATCCCCTGCCTTAAACGGTTCTGAAAAACCATCGAGACGCCCGGCATATCTTCGGTGCGAGCTTCTTTCTGGATAATGGAAGCAAGAGTGATACCTTCACGTAAGGTAAAGCCGCGAGCCTTAAACTTTTCTTCTAACTGATTAGATATCACTACGTCATTAAATTGGTTCAAAATCGTAGTAATGACATTTTCGAGCTTTTCATGGTTATAAAATTGATAGGTTTCGCCATAGAGATACCCCTCAAGTGCCAACTTTACAGGAATTTCTGGGTTAGAAAGTTTAGTTTCGTCAGCATAGAGACCCTTCAAAACAGGGTTGTCATAGTGCTTAGTGAGGGCCTGGTTAATTTCCTCTTCGGAATAGCCGAGAGTGCGGAACTGATGAATGATGCCAGTTTGTGATTTACCTTTATCGCCAAGCAAGTTTGTGCCTGGTAGGATTGTTAGATTAAAAACATCAGAAGAAACCACACCATTCACTAATTGTTTAGCGATGGCACGAGCCGACATGGTTTTACGGAAACTATATTTACCAGCTTTTAGCTTGGCATGGAGATTATTAATGCGAGCATAAAGCTCAAAGGCATGAGGATTTCTAATTAAATCGGCTTGCTTGAGACTACTAGCTATTTCTTTAACTGATTCCCCAGCGGTCACCTCAATGGTCTGATACTCACAATTAGAATCTGCCTCTTTTTCGTTGGATTCAGAGGCGGCCTTAGCCGAATCAAAACGACAATTAGCGGAAGAAACTGGTTGCAAGGAATACCAATAATACCCACCACCAAATAGCCCAGCGAGAAATAGTAAAATAAAGAGTGAAAGTAAAATACGTTTAACTTTTTTCATAGGTTTTTCTAAACTTCTATCTGGCCTGGGAGACTCCGTAGATTCAGCCTCCGATTTGGTAGGCTCATTAATAATAGATTGAACTTCTGGTGAACCGAGCGTGGAAGCAGGACTAAAGGACGGATTCATCTCGGCGACCGGATTGACTAGCTGGTTAGGAATTTTACTGGCGGCATTTTGGGCGAGCTTAGCGGCATAATGCTCAATAAAATCTTGCAAGATAATACTGGCAGCCTCGGCATCAATTTCACCTTTTTCAAAATTCTTTTTGCGTTTTTTCAGACGTTCCTCAGCTACTACGGAAGTGAGAGATTCGTCTTGGAAATAAATACGAGCGCCTGGCATAGATGCGGCGAGAGTATCGGCAAATTTGCGGGCATAGGCAGACTGAGCAGTTTCATTGCCGTCATTACTGCGAGGTAGACCCACGACGAAGAAATTAGTATCATTTAGTCTGGCAATACGGAGAATTTCCGGAATTTCCTGACCATTCACCAAGACATAGCCGTTCGGAATAGCGATGCGAACAGAAGTGTCCGCTTTCGCTACGCCGATACGCTTGGTGCCCACATCTAAACCAATAATGCGCATTAGTTCTCTACCGTAATCTTAATTGATACTTTATTGGCGTCGTTTGGAATTTGACGGACCCATGGGAAGGAAGTATTCACTTCAACATCAGAAACGCCATTGATAGATTTAATCAAAGTAGTCACTTCGCCAACTTTTTTGCCGAGAGATTTTTCGAGTACAGATTGTTCGGTGACTTCTGGACCAGTTTTCAAGGTAGCTTTAATCTTAGCAGTTACGGAATTATTATTGTTTTGGAATTTTTCAATGAAAATATTGCCAGTTTCGTAAATCTTCTGATCGCCACCCAGACGAGTAGAGACCACAGATTTAACATATTCTTCAATTGCCGCCTTATCGACATAATTTACACTATAGGTAGTTTTGGCTGTGAGCTTGGCTTTTCCATTCTCTGTCGGCTGGTCGACGGCAGGGCTGGAAGTCGGATCGGCGGTAACTTTTTTGTAGCTATCTTCAATTTTAATATCGTCAGAAGGTACTTTTTCGAATAATTCCTCTTTTACCCCATCAGCTTCGGTTAATTTTTCCTTAGCTTTGGTAATGTCAGAAGCGGTGACAATTTTTTGAATCTTATCCGTACCACCCTTGAATTCTGAATTTGCGTAACCTTCAACCCCAGCCACAGAAGATTGCCAACCGGAGCTAACAGCTTCAATATTATATTTCGCACCACCTTCGATCGCGGTAGCTTTCACAGTTTTGGCCACCTGACATTTACCACTGTGGCGACCGGCGTCACAATTCGAGATTGAGCCATCCCAAGAAATTTTTACCTCTTGGTTGGTTAAGAAATTGAGATTGCGGTAGGCAAAGGCGGAACCTTGAGGAACAGTCGCAACATCTGGCCTAGAAGCCGTAGCCGTAGTAGTCGACATGTCGAAGGTAGCAATGAGACGTAATTCACCCGTGGCCTTATCGCCAACGTTTTTCTCGCCAGTAGCTTCAAATTCAACCTCAGAGTTCTTCTCGAGACTCGCGGTTTCGAGGAAGAATTTACCATCTTTCGAGACAGCTTGCTTGGCATCAGTCACAAAAGAAACATTTTCGGAGAAATTCTCAGCGATGGTCTTAATTTTGACGGAAATCTTGGCGGCAGGTGCCAAAATAAAGGCCCAGATGAAGCTTCCGATCAAAAGAATCGCAGCCACCACACCAATAATGATACGATTTTTCAAGGAATCGAGAGTAAGAATCTTTTTCGGCTGATTATCCGCCTCTTCATCTTCAGGATTCTTCGCGACTTCTTCGGAATCCAGATTCATAGTCGAATTTTTCGTCAGATTCGAGGTGGTATTCGCACGATTAAAGGCGTCATCATTAGTAGTGCGGACACGAGAAACACTACCGGACGAAGCGGCTTTTTCGTTAATTTCGATTTCATCACTCGGACTTGCTTTCTTAGTCTTGGCTGGATATTCCAGATCAGCTTCGTTAAATTCGGAAGGCAGAGTCGGGCGTGAACTCAAATTCTTGGCAAAAGGCAGACTAGAAAGCGCCGCCATTTTCATGAGGGTCGGATCAGTAGTGACCACCACGATGGCTTTGTCGTGCATTTTTGCGGTGCGAGCGATTAGTTTTAAATTAATAGAGCTGCGCAAAACGTTCAACTTTTTCGGTGGAACAAGTGCAATAATTTTCTGTTTGGAAGCTTTGATATGGTTGATAATATCAGTAATATCATCCTCGGGCTCGATGTAAAAAGTGTCCTTATTCATACATCGATTTTAACATATATTTGCACTGAACCAATAAGTTTATGCTAAAATAAGCTTAATGAGTATCTTTGATTTTATTAAAAAAGGACCGGGCGCACAGATGGGCGCGAACAGTTCTGGCGGCGCCGTGGCCGGTGCGGAGAGTGCGGAAATTTTAGCCAATCTAGTACTAAATACGATTGATAGTGGCGTAATTATTGTGTTGCCAACTGGAGTAATCGAATACATCAATCCAGCAGCAGTGAGTTTGCTGGGTGGACAAATGGCACAAAATTTCTTGGGCGCTAAATTAGAAGATATTTTGAAACTTGAAAACGGCCAAGGCGTAGCGATTCCAGCACAAAATAACCTAGTTTTCTATGCGGTGAATAACGGCCAAAATTATACCACTAGGGAGTATTTCCTAGTGAATCTTCAGGGCCAGAAAAAACCAGTGGCCTTTAAAATTATTACCGCGCATTCACCAAAAAATGAACGTATCGTGACTTTTTATGATATTACTTCCGAACTTGAGGCTGAGAGTGAGCAGACCGAGTTTATTTCGACAGCTTCTCATGAAATGCGCACACCAGTAGCGTCGATTGAGGGGTATCTGGGATTGGCTTTAAATCCAAAAACCGCCACGATTGACGAGCGCGCGAAAAAATATTTGGAAGAGGCGCATAAATCTTCTCAACATCTCGGTAAATTATTCAGAGATCTATTAGATGTGACAAAACTTGATGATAAAAGAATCAAGGCGCACCTCCTGCCTATTGAGGTAACCTCGACGGTCCGCTCGATTGCCGAAGGTCAAATTCCGAAGATGAGTGAGAAAAATATTCATTTTACTTTTGGTTCTTCCTCTTCCGCCAATATGAATGGTGGACGCGTGATTAATCAAGAAGTTTTTGCGGCGGTCGATGTAGATTTTCTGCGTGAGATTATTAATAATTTGATCGAAAACGCGATTAAATATACCAATAACGGGGGTGGAATTTGGGTAAATGTGCGCGGCGATGGCGACCGTGTTTTGATTAATGTGACTGATACCGGTATTGGCATTTCTCCAGAAGACAGCAAACATGTTTTTCAGAAATTTTATCGTGCGGATAATTCGGAAACTCGCACCATCGGCGGCACTGGCCTTGGTCTTTATATTGTGAAGGAACGCGTGGAAGCGATGAGCGGTTCGACTTGGGTGGAAAGCACCTTCGGTGAAGGCTCGACTTTCTACGTGGCCTTCCCTCGTCTTACCTACGAGGAATATCTCCGTCGCAAACAAATCGAAGCCAATACTCAGGCAATGACGCCGCAAAATTCTATTGCTTCCATTCCCAACACCTTTACACCTAATGAAAATCAAACCCCGGCGCCAATGCAGTTTTCGACCGAGATAACCGCGCCTACCCCAGTAGCAACGCCTGTATCGACAACAATGAATACACCAATGCAAACTGAAGCACCTATGCAAGCACCAACAGTGTCGACTATACCAACTCGGGAGCCAGCGACTACACCAACAATGACGAACGCGCCTATTCAAACACCAGCGCCAGCACAGACGCCAACAGCGTCGACTATGCCGGTTCAAACGCCAGCGCCAGCTCCAACTGAGCCAACCGCATCATCCACACCTGCAGCTCCGATAACTCCTGCAGCATCAGCCATGCAGTCCAATCCATTCCTACAGAACAGCGCTACTCCAGCTCAAAACACACCAGCTTCGTCAACTATACCAAATGCACAAAGCATACCGACCGCGCCAATTAATCCCAACCCAACTCCAGCCGCAACAGTCAATCCAGTCTCGACTCCGAT
>CAUTXE010000059.1:0-5214 GCA_963542185.1 uncultured Candidatus Saccharibacteria bacterium
GCGTCGAGCAATTCGACCTTGGCGTTTAGGTTGGTGAGGTAAGTGGAATAAATCGCACGGTTTTCAAAAACCCAGTCATGAATCAAGGTACGACCTTCGGCCATGGCGGCAATCACGGTGAAAAATGGGAGATTATCGATATTAAGACCTGGGAAAGGCATGGGATGAATTTTATCAGCTGGAGCCACCAGATTAGATTTTAGAATATGCAAATCAACTAGGCGCGTGCGGCCATTATAAGAGAAGTATTCCTCAGAACGCTCAATTTTGGCGTGCATAGAACGCAAGACCTCGAGCTCAATTTCGAGGAATTCAATCGGGGCGCGCGTGATGGTAATTTCAGATTTAGTGACCAAACCGGCCGCCAAGAAAGACATAGCCTCGATCGGATCTTCGCTAGGATAATATTCCACATCCTTATCAATGCACTTTTGGCCACGCACCACAAGTGTAGTAGTGCCAATCCCCTCAATTTCAACCCCGAGGTCCTGCAAGAAGAAACAAACATCTTGCACCATGTAATTCGGCGAAGCACCCACAATGGTAGTTCGCCCTGGATAAAGCGCAGCCGCCATAAGAATATTCTCTGTCACTGTATCGCCACGCTCAATAAGGACGATGCGTTTGCCTGATTCGTCACGAAGAATTTTTTGATCCACCTTAGCCTCATAAAAACCAGTATGAGTAGTGGCGTCGACATTTAGACCAAAGACTGAAAGAGCACGTAAATGCGGTTCAACGGTACGGGTGCCGAGAGAACAACCACCAGCATAAGGTAGGGCAAATTCTTGATAAAAATGGAGGAGTGGCCCCATCAACATGAGAACCGAACGAGTCTTGCGGGCGGCAGCGAGATCCATTTCATCAAGCTTAAGTTCACGAGGAGGAGTGATTTCCAAATCTTTTTGACGATTGACCCAGCGACACTTCACACCGATCGACTCAAGCACTTCGATAATACGAAAAACTTCTTCGATACGGGCGAGTTTTTTCAGCGTAGTGCGACCATGATTAAGTAGTGCAGCGCAAAGTAGAGCCACACCGGCATTTTTGGAAGAATTAATCGTAATAGAACCGCTGAGCGTCTTGCCACCATTGATACGATAAGACTGAAAAGAAGAGTCGCTGACGGCTAAAATTTGATGACCGAGCGCGGAGGAAATTTTCTTAATCATTTCGAGAGAAGTATTTTGATCACCCTTTTCGATGCGATGAACGGCAGACTGCGAGGTGCCAATCATCTTCGCGAGTTCGCCCTGAGTGATGCCTTTTTCACGGCGAAGATTGGTAATAATAGCGCCGATTTCTTCTTGATAAGTTTTTTGTTTCATAAGAGCCTTTCCTAATAAACCATAAATATTATATCATGGATGGTATATTTTGAAAATAAAATAAGACCTCCTAGACGAGGCCTTATTCGGAGAATTTTTCAGATTTTAGGCTTCTTTAATGCCACAAACGACATTATTAGCGTGCACCCAACCTTCGACAGAACCACCGTCAAGATATTGACCAGAGGTGGAAGCGACACGCATGTTTTGACCTTGCTTAATGTAATCATAAATTGGGTCGGTGATCATGTATTCCTGATCGGTTGGACCAAAATCGTGTTCATTGACATAAGCGACAATTTTTTGCAAGAGATCCGCAGAAAGAATATATTTACTGACATTAATCAGGTTAGATGGGGCTTCTTCGACAGATGGTTTTTCGACCACATTAGTGAGCTTGCCATCCTGAACCTCGAGTACACCATATTTATCAACTTTTTCCTTAGGAATTTCGACACCTAGAATAGCCGAGTCAGTTTCAGACTGAAGAGAATTAATCAGAGAAGTGGCAGCAGATTCGCCCTCTGGATTCCAGATGAAGTCATCACCCATATAAACAATCACGGGTTCGTTAAGATTATACTCTTCGGCAGCCATAGCAACAGGGACGGCGGTACCATATTTACTATTGGCATCTTGAGCGATGTAATGAATTTTAACGTGCTCTGGAAGAGTCTTGGTGAGAGCGACACGATCAGCCTTACCGCGAGAAATCAAATAATCATTTAGTACAATATTATCCGAGTAAAATTCACGAACTTGGCAAGGTTCAGTATTGCTGACTACCATATAGATATCAGTAACACCTGCTTCAATGAGTTCTTGCACAGAGTAGTCGACGAGTGGACGGTTGCCAACTGGTAACATGGATTTTTCAATAACTTTAGTAATCGGTAGACGACGGGTGCCCCATCCGGCCACAGGAATAATGGCTTTGGTAATTTTCTGCATTTTTTCTCCTTTTCTGAATTATACCATATTTTACTCAGTGGTAACCTCTGGTGGCTATTTTAGCTCAATCAAAGAATCGCGCCAATACTCGGAATGTTCGCTAATCAAGAGGTCAGCAAGCGTGGCCGCGATGTTAGTTAACCCAGCATCTGGCAAATTATTTAGTCGATAGTGCTGGCTAAACTCGGTGTTGTCATAGAAATAGCAAGGGACGAGATTGGTGGTGTGTGAGGTCTTGGCTTGGTGGGTGGTAGTATCAAAAAGCTCTTCCGCATTGCCGTGATCAGCGGTAATTAACATCATGCCGCCCAGTTCATCAACCTTTTTGGCGAGACGTTGAAGTTGTAGATCTATCGCTTCCATGGCAACTACGGTTGATTCAAGTTCACCAAAATGCCCCACCATGTCGCCGCCGGCAAAATTAATTCGGACAAAATCAAATTCAGATATTTTTTCAAGCACGGCGTCGGTAATTTCCGCGGATTTCATCCAAGGACGTTCGTTATAGGGGCGCGTATCGGATTTAATCTCGAGAAATTCTTCGCCAGCGAGCGGCTCATAACTATTGCCATTAAAATAGTAGGTGATATGACCGAACTTGGCAGTTTCGGAACAGGCTAGCTGGGTAAGATTTTTGGCTGCCAAATATTCATGCAGAGTGTGTTTGATTTCGACTGGAGCGACTAAGGTATGCTCCGGAAAATGACGATCCACATCATACTCAGTGAGACTGGCAAAGTAAATCGGAAGTTTCTGATTCTGTTCGGTCCCACGATTGAAGCCTTGAAAATCATCGAGACAAAAAGCTTCGGCAATTTCAAGGGCGCGATCGGCACGAAAATCAAAGTAGATAAAACTATCGTGTGGCTGGACTAGACCAATTGGATGCTTCGCCTCATCCGTTACCGCGAAAGCTGGAAGATACTGATCTTGGAGACTAGGTTCAGATTCACGAAAATACTGAATTGCCGCGTCTGCAGAATTAAAATAATACTCGGCCTGGCCATGAACTAAGGCCCGCCAACCACGTTCCACCATCGACCAATCAGTTTGATAACGGTCAGCAATGAAGACCATGCGACCACCGCCAGAGGCGATTTGAATATCGACGTCGAAATCATTTTTAATTTTTGATACAGCTTGATCGAACATCGTGAGATATTTCTCAGCTGACTGCGGAGCGACATCGCGACCATCGAAGACTGCGTGTATACGCATGGTTTTGATGCCAGATTCGGCGGCGCGTCTTAACATAGCAAATAGATGAGATAACTCACTGTGTACCCCACCATCAGAGAAAATCCCGGAAAAATGTAGGGTGGACTGGTGGGTTTTGAGATTTTCGATAATCCCCTGCCAGGCTTGAGATTGCCAGATCTCTCCAGTGGTAAAAGCTTGGTTGATTTTAGCGATACCTTGCTTAATAATTTGGCCACTACCGAGGGCGTTATGTCCAACTTCGGAATTCCCCATTTGACCAGCCAAAATGCCCACCGCCTTACCGGAAGCTTGAAGGGCTAATTTCGGATAATTTTGCTCCAATTGATGTAAAAATTCAGTGTAGGCTAACGCCACGGCGTTACCTTCGATTTCCTGACGGATACCCACCCCGTCCATCACCACAAGGACGACTGGACCGCTATAATTTTTCTTTGATTTTGCTTGCATGACTCACCCTTTTTAATTTTTGATTAATGCGTTTGATTTTCGGCAGCAGAGGCCAGGACATTTTCGAATAGGACGCCAATAGTGAGTGGACCTACGCCACCGATTTTTGGAGTAATAGCGGAAATATCAGTACGTGCGCGAATTTCATCGTTAATATCACCGAGAATCACTCCACCTTCACTAGCGGTACCAGCATCGACAATCACCGCACCTTCGCGAATCATTTCAGAAGTAATGAGGTGAGGATTACCTGTGGCGGTGATAATGACATCGTGATTTTTGAGTTCAGAAAAATCAGAGCCACGATGAAAAACCGAAACGTGAAGATTGGAATTCGTAAACATACGAATGAGCGGTTCACCGACCAAGCGGCCACGACCGACGATGGCGATAGATTTATTATTCAGTTCGATGCCGTAGCCAGTGAGCAGCCAGTTAATCGCTGTAGCCGTAGCGCTATCGAAGCGACTTTTACCAGTCAAACCATCGACGTCTTTTTCGGGGGCGATCAGGGAGACCAGCTCCTCAGTCCACTCGGGATTTTGCAGTGGAAGCTGCAAAATTATCGATGAAACAGAACTGTCTTGATTAGCGGATTCGATAGCGGATTGAATAGCTTCCTTGGTAGGATTTACTACTTGATCAATTACTTCAATCTCGATATCTTCCCCGTAGGCTTTCTTGAGGCTGACATATTTTTCGATGACAGGATTATTCGAATCACGAATAATGACTAATTTCGGATGGATTTTACGTGAGCGGAGAGCCTTTACCTGATGAGCTTGGCGTTCCTTAATGAATCCGACTAATTCACGACCGTTTAATTCTTTAACCATGAGACTCCTTACTTAATTTCGTCTGGTTCTTGCTCAATCTTTAAGCCAAATTTATCGAAGACAATTTTGGCAATTTCGGCACGAGCGGCGGCAAGGTCGGCATAGGTTTCGGCAGATTCGTTAATCAAAATTAGAGCGGCCTTTTCACTGACTTTCATACCATGGAAGACCTGACCTTTAAGACCAGCATGTTCGAGAAGCCAACCAGAGTTGACTAAGTTAGTGCGTTTTTCTGGAGAATCTGGACCAGCTTCTTTAGCATTGCGCCAAACTTCGATACCACGTGCCTCGGCCTCGTCGGCTTCTTCGTCAGTGAGGTAAATATTCTTGAAGAAACTACCAGCGCTGGCGATTTTTTCTGGATCTGGCAATTTAGAATTGCGTACTTCGCGAACCATGCGTGCGATATTAGTTGGCGAAAAATCAGT
>CAUTXE010000060.1:0-5085 GCA_963542185.1 uncultured Candidatus Saccharibacteria bacterium
AAAACCAGCTGAGTATTGGTATGAAATTAGCCGATAATCTCGAATCAGGGAATTATACGAACAAACTAATCTTTTCTTTTGTCTCAAACCCATACACGATGCGTGCTGTGATGACGAACGGTCCGGATTTTAATACTAGAGTAGGGAATTTAGATCCGAATCCAGCTTATTATTCTGGTCCTGGTTCGATGCTAACTAAGCCGAGCATCAAGGCTTTTAAACGAAGTACGGTGGCGCCGGCAAGTTCGGTTTTGGCGATTAATATCGAAGACCCAGACACATCTGATTATGAAATTAAAGCTTGGTATAATACTGCGGATCAAGCGGTCTATTATTATGCGGAGCCGAATGTGGTGTTTTTGAATGAGAATTCGAGAGGAATGTTTATGTGGTTTACGAAGATGGAAACAATTGACCTGGTCAGCTTTGATACGAGTGACGTGACTTCGATGAACACGATGTTTTATATGATGAATAGTTTAAAAAATATTGATGTTTCTAAATTTAATACTTCAAGAGTAAATGATATGAATTCGATGTTTGATCAAACTGGTGTGATTGAAGAGTTAAATTTATCGAATTTTGATACCTCGAATGTTACCGATATGAAATGGATGTTCTTTGGATTGAATAAATTGAAAAAATTGAACCTTACAAATTTTGATACAAGTAGGGTCACTAACATGTATGGCATGTTTGATGCAATGACTGATGTTAGTGAGATAAAATTTGGCACGAATTTCAATACTAGGAACGTGACAAATATGGGAAGGATGTTTTCCAGAACGAGCTCAATTCAGCAGTTAGATTTATCACATTTTAATACTGGAAATGTAACAGCAATGAATGATATGTTTAGCCTAATGACATCTCTGACGCAGATTAATTTTGGAGCAAATTTTGACACTAGTAATGTGACGGATATGACGGGTATGTTTTATCAGTCTACGAGTCTAGTGAATTTAGACTTATCGCATTTTAATACGAGAAAAGTTAAATCAATGATTAGTATGTTCTCGCAAATGTCTGGTTTGACAATTTTGGATATTTCAAATTTTGAAACACCAAGTCTTGAAAATGCTGGAAGTATGTTTGCAATTGATCCGGGTTTTTCGGATAACCTTGAGAAGATTTATGTAAATCAGGATTTTGATACCTCGAAATTAACTTCTTCAACAAATGCGTTTATTAGGCGAAATAGGCTCAGGGGAGGGAATGGTTCATATCTTTCTGATCCATCGACTGCCGATAAGACTTGGCTCCGCGTAGACCGCCCTGGGGTGCAAGGTTACTTTACGAGGAAAAGCTAGTTTCTTAATTAGATGATGAGTGGGGGATCGAACTTAAAATATTGATCATGGATGTCAAGTTTGATGATTGGGTCGAAAATGTTCTAGTTCGGTTTTTGTTCGGTTTTGGGGTAGAAGTAGAGAAGAGCTTGATTTTTCAATAATATTGCAAAATCAAGTATAAGGGGAGAGTGGGCCGGGAATTAGCCGGGAACAGAGAAGAAAAAACTAGAGAGGGGGAAACGCAAAAATTAAAATTTTTTGTGAAAATTGGCGCAAAATACATATTTCACAAGAAGATTTATTTAAAGTCAAGGCGCCTAACAGGGGTGGTGCGGTTGGAGCAATTCTGGAGCTCTTCTCTAGAGTCTCAGAATTATCAGAATTAACCTGTGTATTTTGATATATGATAGATGAATTTACCTCTGTTAAATGATAATTTAGGTGGATTATCGAACACGCGCGGAGCAATTCCCAGGTCTTTAGAAGAGCTTTGGGGGCTATTTTAGGAGTATTTGATTGAAATCTGAGCCAGTGGAGGTGAGTTGGGCAAAAATATTTAATGATTCTCTGTCTTCGGATAGAAAACTGGTGGATATACATGATTATTTATATATAGGTGGATTCGCCTCTTTATTGTCGCAAAATAGTTATTGTGCGACATTAAGAATCTAAGAAAAAGATGGGTAAACTATCGTCTAAATTAACTTATAAAATATCCCGCTTATGCTAAATTAGTGGTTTGAAGGCTTCTAGACGGTCGTAGATGCGGTTCTGGGTCCTTGGACGGGTATTTTTATGTCCTGCAGAGAAAAGGCTCATATAAAGGCTGATATGGCCTGATTTTAAATTTAGAGTAATTCCCCTGCGGTATTTGGATTTTGATCAACTAGTGCAGATTTTTTATTTTATATTAGATAAAAAATTCTAGCTAACAGAGAGGGAAATGTCGGATGAAGGTGGTGTGACGGTGGTATTTAAAGATAGTAATAGAGGTTAAAAGACTATGTTTCAGGTGGTCTGAGGGGGTTATAGTGATAAAACAGAGAAATAACAGGGGTAAAACAGAGATAAAATGTGGTTGAAATAGGGGTCAAACATGGGTAAAAGTGGGTGAAAACAGATGTGAAATAGGGGTTAGTATAGAGGTCAAACAGGGGTGGAGAAGTGTAAGGAAGAAAAATAAGCCCTTTTTAGGGCTTATTTTTAGTTGATTGGGGTAGGTTTCGGGCCGGAGACGGAAGTCGGTTTATTTCCCTTTTTCTTGAAGTTGTTGCGGTTACGGAAATTGCGATTTTTGAAGCTACGATTCCCTTGTGGCTTAGCGTGAGATTCGTGGATGCCACTGTTTGGGTTTTGTGATAATGTGGATGGAACTGAGTTTAAGGCATTTTCAGACGCTTGGGCGTGGTTTCCGGTAGAATCTGGTTGATTGGCCGTATTTGGCTGTGAGGCCTGTTCTGAGGTCTCTGGTGCAGTATCTGCCGTATTTGAACTAGTAACAGGGGAATTAACAGAGGTGGAAACAGGTGTAGAGGTAGGTGTAGAGGTAGGGATAGGGTTTTTGGTTGATGCGGGGGTAGAGTTCTGGGTGATTACAGGGGCAGAATCACCATGATTAACGAAAAGGGGAGTATTTCCCTGTTCTTGGCTTTGGGCTGTAGATTGGCCTTGAGGTTCGGAATGAGTCTGCGCGGAGGTCTTGGCTTCTAGAATCTCTTTAAGGTCTTTGAGCCCAGGTTTGGCTTGATTGGTAACAGAGTTTGGTGAAAACTTTTTAATATCGAAAGGCTTAGCGGACATCGAAGGCTTGCCATTGATAAACGTCAAAGTCGGAAGATTCTCGCGAGGAGCTTTATCGGCTGGTTGGCGGCCGGAATTTGAGAGTTCTTGCTTATATTTTTCACTCTGTTCAATCGTCTCACGAATTTGGCGCTCAATCTCGGCACGTGGGTGGGAATAGTATTCACGAGAGTGGGCAACAATTTGATCGAAATTATCGTGTGGACTGTGCGGAATATTAAGGGTGGTAGCAGAGAAAGCTGGCACCTTTTCCCCACCGATAATCATGGAAATCACGAAGTGGCGATTATTCATTTGAATCAAATCAGATTCATCGAAAACTGGGGTGAATTGCTTAGAGAGAATCGGCGCGTCGTCGGCAGAAACACGGAATGAAATCGTGGTACCGACGTTACCGAAGACGGCGTTGCGCACATTCTCGGTCATCTGAGAGATATATTGGTTGGCAACGGTGAGGTTGAGACCGTACTTACGAGCCTCGGAAAGGATTACAGCAAAAGAATCGGTGGCAAAGTTTTGGAACTCATCGACATAGAGGTAAAATGGGCGGCGATTCTCCACTTCTGGAATATCAGAGCGAGACATGGCGGCAAGCTGGATTTTGGTAACCAAGAAGGCGCCGAGAATACCGGCATTATCTTCACCGATGAGGCCCTTAGAGAGGTTGACCACCAAGATCTTTCCCTCGTCCATGATTTTACGGACGTTGAAAGTGGATTTTGGTTGGCCGATAATATTGCGGATAATTGGGTTGGCAGTGAATGCACCGACCTTGTTTAAGACTGGCGCGATGGATTCGTTAATCTGTTTGTCATTCCACTGACCGAATTCGTGTTTCCAGAATTGTAAGACTGTGACGTCGGTACAGTAATCGAGAGTCTCTTTGCGGAATTCTTTATCAGTGAGGAGGCGTGAAATGTCGAGTAGGGTAGTCTCTGGGCGATCGAGAAGGGCAAGTAGGGTGTAGCGCAAGATATGCTCGAGACGTGGACCCCAAGAATCACCAAACATACGCTTCAAAACGCCGATTACCTCAGAACAAACATTCGGCTTCTTCGAGGCATCAGAGACTTCGAGTGGGTTGAAACCGACTGGGAATTGAGTATCCGCTGGGTTGAAATAAATGACATCTTTCACACGGGAAGCGGGCACGAAACGGAGGTTATTGACCGCAAAATCACCGTGCGGATCGATAATACAGTACCCCTGATTATAGAAAACGTCAGAAAGGGCGAAAAGTTCGAGCAGACCAGATTTACCTGCACCGGTTTGACCGATGATGTAAATATGACGAGAACGGTCGCGGCGTAGCATGCCGAACTGATGATTGATACCACGGAAATTGGTTAGACCGAAAGCAGAAATATTTTCGTCATTACTGGCGATGCCGGTGATGAGAGGGAGTTTGGCTGGTGGTTCGGCAGTTTTAGAAGTGGCCCAGACGATATTTGGGGTTTCGACTGAGGTGTGTGGCAAATGATAAACAGAGGCGAGCTCAGAAATATTGAGAATGAAGCCCTCGTCGGTAAATTGACGGAGCTTGTAGGCTTCGAGATCTTCTCTATTGAAGCTACCACCGATGGATTTGAAGCCATTGAGGTTGGTGGAGTTATATTGCTTGAAGGTGCCGACTAGAGCTTGCATATCGAGCTGGGCGTTAATCTCGCTGTCACCGAGGTAGGCGAGGCGAATTTTGACCTGATAGCCCAGCTTAGTAGCCTTGGTTTCGGCAGCGGAAATTTGTGATTTGACACGCTCAGAAAGCTCGACGGCTGGTTTTGGACTGCCAGAGCCACCACTTGGTGGGGTGGAAAGTGCGGAAAGAAGTTCGGCTAGCCAAGTCCAATCGATATTAAATAATTTAAGAGAAGAAGCGGGATTTTTTTGAGCTTTAACCCAAGCGTCGGTTTTTTGGTGCCAGGAATCGGCGACTGGGCGCGTAAGGATTTGAATCCAGAGTTCTTCATTGCTGTCTGGATTCAGTTTAGCGAGG
>CAUTXE010000061.1:0-4839 GCA_963542185.1 uncultured Candidatus Saccharibacteria bacterium
CAGTAGCGTCGAAGAAACGTGGCACGAGATTAATTAAGGTGGACTTACCAGAGCCGGTGGAACCAATGAAGGCAGTAGTTTGCCCAGCTTTAGCCACAAAAGAAATATCCTCGATGATGGCTTCAGATTTTTTGCCATAAGAAAAAGTTACATGCTTAAATTCCACGGAAGGAACCTCGCTAGGCGTTCCAGTCATTTGGTCCTTAAAAGTGATTTGGCTCTTAGTTTCGAGCACCTCAGAAATACGCTTACTTGAAACATTACCGCGAGGGATCATAACAAAAAGAAAAGTTAAGAAGAGGAAGGACATAAGAACCTGCGCAGAATATTGTGCGAAAGCAAGCATGCGACCGAGATAACTCATATCGGTGCGTAAGCTAGAAACACCGACGTAAAGAATGAGAACCGCGGAAAGATTAAAAACTAGATTCACTACTGGCTGCTGAAAAGCCATAACTTTAGAAATGTAGATATCCGTAGTCTTTAATTTTTCGTTGCTGCGCTCAAATTTATTTTCTTCGTATTTCTGCTTATTAAGCGCACGAATCACCTTGATACCAGTGAGATTTTCACGCGTAATAGAATTGATTTTATCCAAGATTTTTTGGTAAACCTTGAACTTTGGAATGGCAAGACTAATTAAGATAGCCGCCTGAATAAAGAGGATGGCGACAGATACCGCAATAATCCAAGTCATGTTCGGCGCAGTACGAAAAGCCTGAATAATCGCCCCGATTGCCATAAATGGCACGCGCACCATCATGGTGAGACTCATAATCAGAGTACGCTGGACGGTCCAGATATCGGCGGTGGTACGAGTAATGAGTGAAGCGGTAGAGAATTTCTCGACGTCAGTAAAAGAAAGCGACATCACCTTAGTGAAGATATCCTTGCGCATATCCATAGCGACGCGACTACTTACTTTGGCGGAAAAATAAGATGAAACAATGCTACCAAGTGAACCCAGTGCGGTAATACCGAGCATGAGTAGGCCGGTTTGAAAAATAAAGCTCATATTAGATTCGGCTACGCCTTTATTCATAATATCTGAACTTAGAGCTGGGAGTTCAAGAGCAGTATAAACTTGAAGTGCGACGCCTAAGACAATTAAAAGGCATTGCCAAAAATAAGGTTTTAAATATTTGAATGATTTTAGCATGTTTGTTCCTTCTGAATAAATAATTATAACAAAAAAATCAGATTAGTTAAAGGAAGAATGTCGCATGCCTTTTATTTAAGCCTGTTTCTTGAATTTATTCTGCAAAACAAAGATGATGACCAATCCAATGATTGAAGTTAGGGCGATGAGATACATCATGTTAAGTGGGACTTCGTGATTGAAAAAGGAGATTTTATAGTCGAAGGCGGTTTTGACGGCGTCGATAGCTTGGGCTGGGATTTCGGTTTTAGCCATTTCCTGGAACGGAGCGGTGAGAGCATGATTTTTAATTAGCGACATAAAATAAGTACTTGGTAGAAACATAATGATATCACGCAGCAAGACAGAGAAATTAGAAATCGGCATATAAGCCCCACAAATAAAACCATAACCAGCGCTCACGATATTCGCCACAGCACTGAGTTGACCTTGAGTTTTGAGACCAAAGTTTACTACGGAAGCCAAAGCGGTGCCGAAGAAAGAAAGTAAAATGACATCGCCAAACAGCAGCAAAACATCCTTCAATTCGTAGTACCAACAATTTTGGATGCGGATATAAAGTAAGCAAAGAATGAGCGCCACGAGATTAATAATAATCGTAGAAATAAATGTCGCGGTGAAATAAGCAAGACTCTTGGTATGATTTTTGATCGGAGAAACATCGATATCTTTTGCACTGCCAGTAATCTTATCGTTAACCATCAAAAGATTTGAAGAAAAAGCCACGGTGACACTACAAACCGCGAGGAGACAGGCGAGAATTTGTCCATTCACCACAGCATTAATTACGCCTTCTGGAAGTGCGACACCCAAGGCGTCTTTATCAAGACTGTTATGAAAAACGCGACCAAGAAAAGTCACATAAAGAATGAGTAGAATCATTGGCGTGATGAGTGAGGCGAAAAACATCGACTTATCACTGAAAAAAACTTTAACATTGCGAGCAGTGAGGTTGAAGAATTTTTTCATGATTTTTGCTCCGTTTGAGTTTTAGTGGTTTTTGACTTTGAAATATCGGTGCCTGGCCTACTTTTGGTAACTGCGAGAAAGACATCGTCCAAGGTACTTTTAATCAATTCAAAATCTTGGAAAAGTTCTGGATTCTTTACAATTAATTGCGTGACCACAGCGGAATTTTTAACTTTAATTTGGAAGGCTTTGTGGATTTTTTGATAAGGTAATTTAAGCTTTTTCACATCCGCCTCTTCCACGCCATAGAGATACAAAATATCAGTGGCGTATTGAGTTTTTAGTTCTAGAGGTGTACCTTCAGCAATAATTCTTCCCTTGTCCAAAATCGTAACATAGTCAGCATCGGCGGCTTCTTCCATGTAGTGCGTGGTGAGAAAAATTGTCATTTTAAGATCCTCGCGAAGTTTGGAAATAATCCACCAAACTTTACTGCGAGTACCTGGGTCAAGGCCAGTGGTCGGCTCATCAAGAATAAGGATTTTCGGCTGATGGATAATGGCGCGCGCAATATCAACGCGGCGTTTTTGGCCACCAGAAAGTTTTTGAATTTTCTGATTTTTAATTTCGGTGAGATCAAAGAGTTTTTCTAATTCCTGATAACGAGCCTTAAAATCTTGACCGAAGATACCATAGAAACCAGCGCGAAATTTGAGGTTTTCATAAACCGTGAGAGTTTTATCGAGAACGGAATCCTGAAAAACTACACCGATCTGATTTTTAATTTTGTCGAGATGCGTGGCGACATCTTGGCCACAAATAGTGATGCGACCAGAATCAATTTTCAGACCACCATACATCATAGAGATAGTAGTAGACTTGCCAGCACCATTGATGCCGAGGAAGGCGAAGAGACTACCCTCATAAACTTCTAGATTAATCTTGCGAACAGCTTTAATCTTGCCAAAGCTTTTTTCGAGATTTTCGATTTTGATGATAGTCTGATTGGTCATTAATATAATTATATACTAGTTTGAAGTTTTTAGGCTTTACGAGTGAAATAACCTGGACGGCCATTGACTGGGTCATCGATGCGGAGCCAGGTCTTGTCGGCGGTCGATGGATCCGGAAGGAAGGAACCATTTCCACCACGAAGATTGGTACGCCCAGTAAATATATTCGTAAAATCTGTACCAGCGGAAGTATCAAAATCTTGCTTCACGTAAATTCTTTCGAGTTTATTTATGTATTCACTAGCAAACATTTTACTAAAATCGGTGACTTTAGACGTATTAAAATTAGACAAATCTAGTATTCTAAGTTCTGCAGTATGATCAAACATACGTGACATATCCTTCACGTTGCTAGTATTAAAATTTGATAAATCAAGTTCTGTAATATTCGCCATTTCCGCAAACATCTTACTCATATCTTCAACTTTAGAAGTATCAAAATGAGACAAATCAAGACTTGTAGCTCCGGAGCCATAGAACATATATTGCATATGTTTAACTTTTTGTGTATTAAAATGATGAACATCAAGATTTTTTAACTTATGTGTATTCTTAAACATATTACCCATAAACCAGACATTACTAGTATCAAAACTAGAAAGATTTAATTCCTCTATTCCCCAAGCCTCCATAAACATTGCATTCATATAAATAACATTACGTGTATCAAAGTTGGAGAGATCAAGCTTTGGAGTAGAATTTTTATAAAACATCCTACCCATATTTGTAACATTACTAGTGTTAAATTTGGAAAAATCAATTTCCTTGGTTCCATAAAGATTACTAAACATATCGTAGGTACTAGTAACTTTACTGGAATCAAATGGCGTTAAATCTATTTTTTCATAATCTACAGAGGCAAACATAGATTTACAATCAGGATTAAGATAGATTTTTTCAGCCTGACTGTAATAATAAAAAGTTTCACTAGCTTCATCTACCCAGCCTAAGAATGGATAGTCGGAGGTTTCGTCCACTTCTAAATGTACAATAGTAGAACCCTCAGGTGGAGCCACAGAGCTACGCTCAAAGTGTTTAATATCACGAGTGGGGGATAATCTCCATACTGTATTCCTAAAGTCCTCACCTTTTATAAGATTTACTTCGGTCGGATATTCATTAGTAACCGTGGAAAAAATCACTTTGTTTTGATAGGTGCCAGTCGGCAGATTATTCCCTAGCTTGATACCAATAGCAAAACAAAGATCGTCACCCTCAGAATCGGTCGCATTACCAAAGCTAGAGTGGGTATTATGTATTGAACTACTGACTAAATCAAGCGGATCCCAACCTTCGGGTTCTTCGTCTGGACTCTCTTTTCTGCAATCAATACTACCAGCAAAAGTATTTTCACCAATATCGGCTAAGTGTTCGATTACCCGTTCATTGGAAATCATATTAATAGATGCGGTATTTGAAGAGTCATTAATGTCCGTAAAAGCGGTTTTCTCGACGTCAATATATGTCGTCGCACCAGTAACATTGTTGGTTTTCACATTGTAATAATTAGGTATGCTAATCACGTGATTTGGTTTACTTAAAATATCGCTACTATGTAGCTCGATATTCGAGGCAGATAACAAAGAAACCGACAGCGTAGGCGTCGGTTTCAGGGCATAAGATAGTCGTACTTCAAATAATAAATTGGATAATACCAGTGAAAAAATCAGTATCGCGATTTTGAAGAAAGTATCTTGGGAGAGAAAAAGTTTTTCAAAACTGTTAACGAGGAACGAAAGGACTCGAACCCCGGTGATA
>CAUTXE010000062.1:0-4774 GCA_963542185.1 uncultured Candidatus Saccharibacteria bacterium
CTCTTACCAAGAAAATCGCTAAAGACGGCAAGAAAATTCTTTTCGTTGGCACCAAAAAGCAACTCAAAGCTATCGTCAAGGAAGCTGCCGAATCTGTCGACATGCCATACGTTACCGAACGCTGGGTTGGTGGTACTCTCACTAATGTCGAAACTGTTAACCGCCAAATCAAGAAGGTTAAAGACCTCGAACGCCGCATGAAGACCGGTGAACTCGAAGCTCGCTATTCTAAGCTCGAAGTTCAACGCTTCCAAGAAGAAATCGCCGTTCTTAACACCCGTTACGGTGGTATCAAAGATATGACCGATCAACCAGCCGCCATCATCGTCACCGACGCCTGCGAAGATAAGAACGCTATCAAGGAAGCTAAAACTCTTCACATCCCAGTTATCGCCATCTGCGATACCAATGTCGACCCAACCGATATTGACGTTATTATCCCAGCCAACGACGATTCCACCAAGGCTGAAAAACTCATTCTTGATTACTTTGTCGAAGCTATCAAATCCGCCAAAAACTAATTTTCATCTATTAAGGAGATAAAAATGGCAGAAATTACCATTGAAAACATCAAAAAACTCAAAGAATTGTCTGGCGTAGGTCTCACCGACGCTAAAAAAGCTCTTGTCGAAGCCGATGGCGATTTCGACAAAGCCCTCAAGGCTATGCGCGAAAAAGGTCTTACCAAGGCTGAAAAGCGTGGCGACCGCGAAACTCGTGAAGGTGTCATCGATGCTTACATCCACGATGGTCGTCTCGGTGCTATCATCGAAGTGAACTGTGAAACTTCTTTTGTCGCTAATACCGATGAGTTCAAAGATCTTGCTCACAAACTTGCTATGCAAGTTGCTTCCATGGCTCCACTTTACGTTTCCGAAGAAGATATTCCAGCCGAAACTATGAAGGCTAAAATGGAAGAATTCGAAGCTAACTTCAAGGGTCCAGAAAATATGAAAGAACAAATCCTTTCTGGCCAAGTCAAAAAAGCTTTCTCTGACAAAGTTTTGATGCTCCAACCTTACATCCTCGATGATTCTAAGACTGTTGCAGAATTCATCAAGGAGATGATTGCAAAAACTGGTGAAAACATCACCGTCAAGCAATTCAAGCGCATCGAACTCGGCGTTACTGAATAAAATATTTGTTTATATATAAAAATAGAATAGGCGAAAAACCTATTCTATTTTTCTTGTGCTAAAATAGATATATGAATATTTTATTTGGTGCTTTTATCGGCCTTGTCGCCCTCACATTACTCGTCGTCATTCACGAATTTGGCCACTTCATCATGGCAAAAAAATCTGGTGTCAAAGTTAACGAATTCGGCATTGGCCTACCTCCACGCAAACTCGCCTGGTTGCATCTTCCAGCCAAAGAAGTTCAAAAATTTTATGATCAATTAAAACCCGAATCTAAAGCCAAGGTCAATCAAAAACGCCTCCAAAAACTTCTCACGATGGGGAGGGATAAGACTAAAAAAGATAAATACGTCTGGTTTTTCATTCCTAGTACCGAATATAAAAATGATCCACTCTATAAACAAGATTATTTGATATTTAGTATCAATCTCCTGCCTCTTGGTGGTTTTTGTACCATGGATGGTGAATCAGACGCTGAAACCAAACCTCATACTTTTGGCGCCACGAATTATCTTCAAAAAACTGCCATTCTTTTCGGCGGTGTTACCATGAACTGGCTTTACGGTATTTTAATTTTTACCATTCTTGCTGTCACTGGCATGCCACAATTCATGAATAATCAATTCAATATTAATGAAAAAGCGCATTTTACTATGCCAAAAATCTATATCGATAAGATTATTGAAGATTCACCAGCTAGTCATAGTACTCTGAAAGCTAATACCATCATCCATGACGCCAAAGCCAAGAATGAAGATAACTGGAAAGTACTAACCTCCACCCTTGATGTTCAAGATTTTAACAAATCTCATCTCGGGCAAACTGTAATTTATCGCACCTTCGATCCAGCCACCAAGGACACTAGCGAACACGAAGCCACCTTAAATTCAGGTGACAATTCGCCAGCTCTCGGCATTTCCATGCGCATGGATGGCCAATTTCTCGCCCGTTATTCTGTAGTCGATGCTCCTCTCATCGGTCTTGGTACCACCGCTCAGATTACTGGTGAAACCTTCCGTGGCCTCTACGACATGATTCGAAATCTTTTCTCTGGAATCGCCAAGCAAATTACCGGCAACCAAGAAACCAGAGAGTCTGGCAAACAAGAACTCGCCAAAGCTGGTGAATCCGTCTCTGGACCTGTCGGCATCATTGGTGTAATTTTCCCAAGTTTCGTTAGCGCTGGTTTTACAGAACTACTTTTCCTCACCGCCATCATTTCTATCTCTCTCGCCTGTATGAACGTTCTACCAATCCCAGCCCTCGATGGCGGACGCTGGACTATGATTACCATCTCTAAATTACTCAAGAAGAAACTTTCAACTGAACTTGAAGGTAAAATTATCGCTTCTACCTTCCTCTTCCTCTTTACTATGTTCATTCTCGTCACGATTTTAGATTTAATTCGTATTTTCCATTAATATGCCATCAAAAACCTCATTTTCAAGCAAAATTGTCAAATTATTAAAATCTAACATAGACTTAATCTATCTTCCAATCTTAGCCATCATCACCTTTTACGCCGCTCAGTTCATCGTCGGGGTGCCAATGCTAATTATTCTTGGTTCCGACACTCTAAAAACACCACTCATTGCTACAATTTTTTCCATCTTGGTCTATTCCTTAAGTTTTATCTTTCTACTTTTTACCTTAAAACATATAAAACCCCTTAAGGATCCCGTCACCCGTAATGAACTTGGATTCAAGGATTTAGTCACTTTTTCAGATATCGGCCTCGCTATTGTCGGATTTTTCGGCTATCTAGCTTTTTCTGCCATCCTTACCGCACTTTTTTCCGTTTTTCCATGGTTCAATCTTACAGAAAATCAACCGCTCCTCTATTCAACCCTAATCTCACCACTTAACAAAGTCTTTGCGGCCATTGCCCTGGTAGTTTTTGGGCCAATACTCGAAGAGGTTATTTACCGCGGACTCATCTACGGTAAACTTCGCAAAAAACATTCTCTAATTACTTCGATTTTGATCGTTTCCATTCTCTTCGGCTTTCTCCATGGACAATGGAACGTCGGCGTCGACGTCTTCGCACTCAGCGTGGTCGCCTGCTTGATGCGCGAAACCACAGGTACGATTTATGCTGGAATTATTTTACATATACTAAAAAACACCATTGCCTTTTATTTTCTTTTTATGGCCTAATACTAGCCTTAATTAAATAAATATATTAAAAAAGAGGCCGTTCGGCCTCATTTTTTAAAATAACCAAAGTTTAAGCAACTTCGAGAATTTCACCCTTATTTCCATTTGGTAGAGTATATTCATCACCCTCTTTTTTACCAATTAAAGCTTTACCAATTGGTGAAATATCTGAGATACGACCATTCAATGGATCGGCCTCCACGGCGCCCACGATAGAATAAGTATGCTCTTTACCAAGCATCTTAATTTTCACTGTCGAACCTACGGCGATTTTACCGCCCTTCGCGGCCTTAATGATTTCGGCATTCTTCAAGATTTCTTGAATTTCCAAAATTCGACTTTCTACCTGACGCTGCTCAGCGCGGGCATCAGAATATTCTTGATTTTCCTTCAAATCGCCAAAAGAACGGGCAGTCGCCAAACGATCGGCGATTGCTGGACGCATTTTAATCAAACTTTTCAACTCATTCTCAAGATTTTTCTTACCATCTTGAGTTAAACTTACTGTTTTTTTCATAGGAATAAAAAATACAATCTTTCTTTTAATATAATTACTTCATTAAAAAATACACGAAGCCCCAAAAAATGTCAACTTATCTCTGTTATTTCTATTTTTTGTGATACAATTAGAATATTATTATTTTAAACAGGAAAGGTAAAGGATGAAGTTAAGTCAATCATTTATCAAGACCTTCCGTGAAGTAGGAAAAGAAGAAACCAGCCGCAACGCTGAACTTCTCATCCGCGCTGGCTACATTTACAAGGAAATGGCCGGTGTTTATGACTTCTTACCACTCGGATTGATCACATTAAACAAAATTCAAGATATCATCCGCGACGAGCTCGATGCCATCGGCTGTCAGGAGATGCAAATGACTGCGCTTCAGAACCCCGAATCCTGGGTCAAAACTGATCGCTGGCACGATGATGTAATCGATGTCTGGTTTAAAACTAAACTTAATGCTGGCGGCGAATTGGGTCTCGCTCCTACTCACGAAGAGCCACTCACCAATTTAATGACCAAATACATTTCTTCTTACAAGGACCTCCCAGTCTACGTCTATCAATTCCAAACCAAGTTCCGAAACGAACTTCGTGCCAAATCTGGTATTCTCCGTACTCGCGAATTCCTTATGAAAGATCTTTACAGCTTCTCGACCGATAAAGAATCTCACGAAAAGTTCTACCACGAAGTCGAAGAGGCCTACAAGCGCATCTATGTCCGTCTCGGCCTCGGGGATTGTACCTACGAAACTTACGCTTCTGGTGGTGCTTTCTCTAAGTATAGTCACGAATTCCAGACTATCACTCCAGTTGGTGAAGACGTTATTTATTTCAACGATGATAAGTCTATTGTCTTGAACGAAGAAGTCGTAATCGATGAAGTTCTAAATGACCTCGGCGTTAAAAAGGAAGACCTTCACTCTACCGCCGCTGCCGAAGTTGGTAATATCTTTACTCTCAGCTACAAATTCTCT
>CAUTXE010000063.1:0-4699 GCA_963542185.1 uncultured Candidatus Saccharibacteria bacterium
TTATTTTTTATTTTCGACGAATGGAGCAGCCGCGAAGCCAGGCGTGCTCCATGAGGGAAATAATCAATTCGTTAAAGCTCTATTTTTAAATAATATCTCAAAAAGCAGTACAATAACTGTATGAGCAAAATAAACTTATTACTCACCGAAGCCAACGGAAATTTATCTAATCAGAAAAAGATGATTATAAACGCCACAAAAGCGGCCGAAGAATACGCTTTCCCAAAATTAAAAATAGACTGGGATATCGATATTCTAGTCACCAATCGAATCCCAATGGCTATTCCAGAAAATGGCGCAGGCGGGTATACTTTTTTCGCCGATTTTATTCAGATTAGTATCGATAACGAAAAAGCTACCGAAAATCTTATTTCAGAAAATATCGTACATGAGCTTTGCCATGCATCCCGATGGGGAAAGAATCCTGAATGGATGAAAACACTTTTTGATAATCTTATTTTCGAAGGACTAGCTTGTGTTCTTGAGGCTGATTTTATAAAAAATAAAGCTGAAAAAAGTTTATTTATTAAAACTATTCTTGAACGTTCCGACGAGCAAAATAAAGAAATATTAGCTCAAGTTTATAATAAATTAGATTCTGATAATTATAACTATAATGAAATCTTTTTTAATGGGAGCGATAAGCTACCACGCTGGGCTGGATATTCTTTAGGTTATTATCTTGTTAAAAAATATCTTAAGAAAACAAATAAAACAATCGAGGAAGCCTTTGCTGATAAATATAATGATTTTAAAATTGTTTTATAATTAAAGATTAAGAAGCTGTTTCTTTTTAGCTTCAAATTCATCTTTTGTAATTGCGCCAAAATCCAATAATTCTTTATATTTCTTAATTTCATCTGCAGAGCTATTACTAGGCGAAACTGGATTAACATTAGTAGTATTTGTCTGGTCAGAAGTTATAACGTTTAGCAAAGACAGAACCTCTTGTGCATTTTTACAGGCGGTTTTATATGTGGCACCAGATTTTTTGGTTTTAGATGTAATAAATTTAATATATCTAGTTGGACTTGATATACTATTCAGGGTAATTTTAATCTGCATAGTTGTGCAGAAATTTTTCTGCTTCCTTTTACCGGTTACACCACCAATAATCAAGCCTACTGGACCAAAAACAGCACCTCCTACGATGGCACGCCCAATACTTGCGCCTCCTTTAGTAACCGACGTACCATCTTCCAGTAATTCATAATCAAGAATCGCACTATATGGAATCATCCCGGTTCCGCCAAAAATCCCCGGAATACTCCATGTTTTATTGGCTGTATTAATTTCCAAATAACCACCCACTCGTTTAATTGATGAATTAATAGTATATTGTCCAGTCATAGCATCATAGCCAGAAGTAGATTTAAGTGAATATGTTTTTATTTTCGGGGCTTCTTTTATGAGTTGTTTAAGCTCAGATAATTCTATATCCTTGTAGTCAATAATATGACCGGACTTAAGTATACTCGAAAGACAATCACCACAAATATATTCGCTATTATACTTATAAAACGACTTGTCTAAGACTCCTGCTTCTTTATTGCAGATTGGGCAGATTGTTTTATTAAATAATCCCATAACTTATTCCAATTACGTATTAGCCTTATTATACTATATTTTTATACCATTCTTTTTAGACGCCTTAATATAGAATTCTAAATATTTCAAAAAAATCACAACAAAAAGAAGCTCTCGCGATAGGTACCTTCGGCGCCGTGCAAGTGCTTCGATATTTCTATCATATTAAACAAGGGCAGAAATGTCAATAATTTGCCAAAATTGACACACCCCACTCTTCATTGTATAATATATATATTGGGTATTTTCCCACACAGCATGAAAAGGAGGGGTATCATGAGTACATTTAAGATTAAAGTAGCAAATTTTTTCGCAAGAGAATCTTGCGCTGCCTGGCAGCCTAAACGGATTATTCGCATAATTTATCGCCACATCTATCGTTTCATCATGGAGACTGGCGCAGAAGAATATCCTTACGCTAATCTCGATTTTGCCAAATGGCAGGAATCCGACAGTAATTTTTACACCCTAATTACCGATTCTAGTAATTTTGTCATTCGGCGTAGTACTAGTTATGTAGCCTGGATGATGAAAAAATACTGCGGTAGTTCACCAAAATTACCTAAACCAGGGCCGCGCAAACCCGGAGAGCATCGCTTCGATGCCAAACACTGGGGTGAAATCCTCGAATACAATGGTTGGCAAAAAGTTTCAAAAGCCGACTGGCCGTCATACCAAGATATATTAGATGAGAGACACTTTATCGGTGTAATGCCCGACGCAGATGAGTTTGGTCTTCTAGTATGGTTTAATAACGCTAGGTTTACCGTTACTGGATTTCCCGCTATATGGTTAGTTTCAACCTATAAGGATTTTAAAGAGCAATGCCTAGAAATCCCTGTCTCTGAAAAATCTGGCATCATCTGGTATCGCGAACCCTAAGTAAAAGATCTTTAAATCAACGAAAAATTTGCCACACAACTTTCACCTCTCGAGAGAGAGGTGAATTTATTGCACCTTAAAAATTTGAGGAATTTTAACCAAACAGTCACCCGTACACACATTACGAAAGGTTAGGTGAATTATGTTTACTGACAAAATTAATCTCGCACTTAAAATTGCCGCCAAGGCTCACCAGGGTCAAAATCGCAAGGGAACCGATGTCCCATATATTTCCCACCCTGTCGCCGTCGGCATGATTATTAGTCAATATACCAACGACGAAGCAACAATTGTCGCTGGAATCTTGCACGATATTCTTGAAGATGTCAATCCAGCCGTCTATTCTGAGGCTGACATGCGTCGCGATTTTGGCGATGAAATTACCGACATTGTCAAAGATGTTTCGGAACCTAAAACTGCCGGTCAACCTAAACTTCCCTGGAAAGAGCGTAAGGAAAGTTACCTGAAGCGCCTCGGCAATTCCTATTATATTGAAGCCTACATTGTCGCCACCGCCGATAAAATACATAATCTTACCGATATTCTGAAAGATTACGATCAGTTTGGCGATGAAATTTGGCAACGTTTCAATGCTTCAAAATGGGATATTCTCTGGTATTATCGCACCGTTTTTAATCTCATCAGAAACGAACCAGTGCCAATAGAACTTAAGCGTCACCTTGCAACGCTCATAGAAGAACTAGCAGGTATCGTCACAATAAATACCTAAAATTAAATTCCTCACATTAGAATCCCCGAAGTCTATCTTCGGGGATTTTTTATCGTATATAAAAAGGAAGCCCCTGCGGTAGGAGCATTACACCCCGTGCAGAGACTTCGACATTAAAATTATACACCAAAAAATATTAAAAACGATTATTCATTCAAAAATAAATAAACTAAAGCCCTTCACTAAAATCCCCGGTGCCTGTCTTCGGGGATTTTTCCTTCATTGACAAAACACTCTAAAATTATTATAATATACGAATCTCGATGCGGAAAAATCGTGAAAAATCTAGTCCAAATTGACCCATAATTCACATAAAAATCCGCATTATCACCCAATTGATAGGAGGAGATACTATGGCACATTTAGAGAAAAAGGATATGAAACAAGCAATTCGTTCTGGCCTTATCGGCTTAGCTATTGGCGACGCATTAGGGGTACCTATTGAGTTTTTGAATCGAAATTTTCTAGAACTCATGCCGGTCACCGAAATGTTATCTGTCGGCACCCATCATCAACCTGCTGGGACTTGGTCTGACGATACGTCTATGACCATCTGCCTCATGCAGTCACTGATTGATCAAAAACGCTTCCATTATCACGACATCATGGAGAATTTTGTCAAGTGGTATTTGCAAGACGAATTCACCGCTACTAAGCTCACTTTTGATATTGGCGGCACCTGCAAACGCGCGATTGAGAATTATCTCGCTGGCGGACACCCCGTCAAATGTGGTATGAGCCATTACGCCAATAACGGTAATGGATCACTCATGCGCATCTTGCCAGTAGCTTTTGTTTGTCACAACAATCAAATCACCGGTGAGAAGCGCTACGAATTAGTGAAAAACATTTCATCCCTCACCCACGCTCATCCAATTAGCGTACTGGGCTGTCTGATTTACACTAATTTCGTTTGCCACTTGCTCGACGGCGATAACCCCAAGGAAGCTTATCGCAAAACTCAGCTGGACAACTATGGTATGTTTGAGCCGGAAGAGCGTAGTCTTTATAGTCGGATTCTAAAAAATCAGATTTATCACTATCCTAAGGGCTACATTCCTTCGCGTGCTTACGTGGTTGACACCCTAGAAGCCGTACTTTGGTCATTTCTCACCACCGACAATTTCCAAGATGCCGTCCTCGCCGCGATTAATCTCGGTGACGATACTGACACCATTGGCGCGCTGACCGGTGCGCTAGCTGGTATTCAATATGGGCTCAAAAGTATTCCGGAAAAATGGGTCACCACCCTGAAGCGTGGTCGATATCTGGTCAAACTCTGCGATCAATTCGCTGAAACCGAGATTGACACCACAGATATTTCACCGGAATCCACTTCCACCCCACGCATCGAGACCACCAATCTCAATCGGCTTGGCGCATAAATAGGGCAGCGTCAAACCTCTATTCGGCTTGGCGCCTAGCTTTACTATTTTCTCACTAAACTCTCGAATTTTTCGGGAGTTTATTTTTTATAAACGCCAAAGAATTGAATATTTT
>CAUTXE010000064.1:0-4698 GCA_963542185.1 uncultured Candidatus Saccharibacteria bacterium
ATCATCGATTGGGGTAAATATCAATACCAAAAGATGAAAGAAGAGGCTAAAAATCGTAAAAAAGCTCGTGAAAAGCAATCCGAACTTAAACAAATGAAGATTGGTCTCAAAATCAGCGACAATGACCTCAACATTAAAATCCGCAAAATTAAGAGTTTCCTCGAAGATGGCGATCACTGCCGTATTATCATTACCTTCAAGGGTCGTGAAATGGCACACAAAGAAATTGGTTCTCAACTTTTAGGTCGTATCCTCGAACAAATGGCCGATTATGCCACTGTTGAAGGAAAACCTCAATTTGCTGGACGTAATTTATCAGTCGGAGTACGAAAAAAGTAATTTCCTACTTTCAAGGTTCCCTGATCGCACATTGAATACTAAATTAACTAAAAGGAAAGCCTATGCCAAAGCTTAAAACTCACAAAGGTACTGCTAAGCGTATTAAAATTTCCGGCACCGGTAAATTAATCCGCGAACGCGCCTATGGCAACCACATTCTTGCCAAAAAATCTAAAGCCCGCAAACGTAACATGAAGACTGCTGGTGCAGTCGAGGGTAAGATTGCTAAAAACATTAAAAGCGCATTAGGAGTTTAATCATGAGAATCAAAAGAGGTGTTGCCGCACGCGCAAAACATAAGAAAATTCTAGCTGCCGCTAAGGGTATGCAACATTACCGCACCCGCAGCTTCCGTCTAGCTAAACAAGGTGTTATTAAGGCCCTTCGCTACGCTTACCGCGACCGCCGTAATCGTAAACGCGATCTTCGTGCTCTTTGGATCACCCGCATCAATAACGCCGCTCACCAATATGATTTGAATTATTCTCAACTCATTAATGGTATGAAAAAGCAAAATATCGCTGTTGATCGCAAGATCTTGGCCGAATTAGCTGTCAACCAGCCAGCTGCCTTCCAGGCAATTGTCGAACAAGTTAAAAAGGAGATTAAATAATGGCTATTTGCGAAATTTCCGGTAAAGGAAAAATGTACGGTCATAATGTAAGCTTCTCCCAGCACAAGACCCGTAAAGTTTTCAAACCAAACATCCAAAAGAAAACCCTCCTCATCGGTGGTAAAAAACTCAAGATCAATGTCAGTACCGCAGCTCTTCGTACCTTGAAGAAAAAAGGTTTGATCAAATAATTTATTCAATCGAATATAACAAAAATAGACCCGCAAGGGTCTATTTTTAAGCTATCAGTAAGCCGGGTTTTGTAACTAAAAGGTGCAAATACTCTTATCACAAGTAAAACCACAATAAAAGTTTCTTCCCTTTTTAGCCGATAATCATCTATCTAGATATTTTGTTGCCAAAATATTCAAGCGGTAAGCGTGCATCTTCGAACCAAAGTTTAGTAGCACTCCTTGCAGCCAGTAGGGTTTGCCATCAACCATGTCACCATGGATTGCCGTAAGCTCTTACCTTACACTTTTCACCCTTGCCCGAAGGCGGTATTGTCTCTGTGGTACTTTCCCTATTCTTCAATTTTTTAGGCCGAAGCCGTCTAAATTTTCGAACGGTCGCCATTAACGACTACTGCGTTCTATGCTGCCCGGACTTTCCTCTTGGCTAAGCCAAGCGATTATCTTTCAAGCTCTACATCTATCTTATCACAATTTTTGTGATATTTTTATTACTCAATATTTTTGTTGCTCAATTTAGTGACCAATCCAGACTCACTTCTTTAAAGTCAAATATCCCGGCGTTCCTGGGCGATCAATCCTCATCCAATCTATGTTAGAATGAGCCAATTCACTCTCGGCCATCTTTGATCCGTTTCCACCCACTAAACTCACGCACCCTTTAAAGACACCCAACCAATCCAGAAACCTATTCGGCCCTCCTGGCACTAAATCGCTGTTCGCATATATTGTCTTTAATTTACTATCACCCCTAAACATTTCTCCTATATAGCTTACTCTTGACATATTAAAATTCGATAAATTCACCATTTCAAGTTCTGGCATATCCGCAAGCATTTCAAGCATTACATCAATCTTATTAGTATTAAAACCAGACAAATCTAATGTTTTTATTTTTGGCAACCCCATAAACATTTGATAAAAACTCGTCATTTCCGAAGTATCAAAATTATTAAGATCTATTTCTTTTAAATTATTCATTCCGATAAACATTTGATTGCCAAGCTGAGGTAGTGTAATTTTTTCGCCATCCGTAAAATAATATGCAGTTTTTATTTCTTGTTCATACCAAACTACAACTTCATATCGTGAATCCGTAGATTCTGCATGTTCAATAATTTTTTCACTAGATGGCGGCACGCTACTTCGTTTAATATATTCAATATTCTCTTTCCCATTAGCTAATGTAGTCATGTGATCCAAGAAATCCGACGCAAATCTATCCCTTATTCCGACCCTGGCATTCCCAAACGGATTTGCCACGAAAGATACTACAATTTTATTCGAATAGACATCATCACTCAAATTTCGGCCGATTCGCATCCCCACATCCAAAGTGTAATTCCCCTCTGATTCATGCTCACTCTCGATGAATTTCTCACGAGCCGACTTCTTTGGAATTGGCGAATATTTCGTATTGTCGCGCAACTTATATCCCCACATATTATTTTCAAAATCCGAAAATTCTCGCTGGTCTGGCAACGGATTAATTTTCGTCGGATTTTGTGGCCTCGTCGGCATCAATGCCTGCTCTTCGCTCGCCGTACTGATCGTGGCGTAAAATCCATTTTTCACATGCCCATTGTAAGTGCCATTAATTTCAAATTTAAAAAAACCGTCATGCTCATTTGTCATTTCATTCGCATCTACCTCAATAGTTTTTGAGGAATCAATCGATGCCGACAAGGAAGAAATATATAACGCTTCTGCTTTATTTGAACATAAGCATAACACAGAAAAACTTGCACACAAAATTCCTAGACCAAAGATCCGTTTATCTGCAAAAAATACCTTCACTAGTTCTCTCCCATTTCCCCTAGTTTACCACAAGCGGTATAAAATATCATCAAAAAAATCTCTAATTTTTCAAAACTATAATATCATCAGAATCAACTTTTATTTCTTACTGTATACTATTACCGAAGAAAATGCCTAAATCTTTTCAATCGTGTATTCGTCTAAAACTTCATTTAATTCCGCATCCGCCGCTTGATTTTGTTCACGCCTCACATGCGTGAATGCCACCGCGTCAAATCGCTGAATTAATTTTAAAATCTCCTCATACACTGGCAAAATATCACTATTTTTCACCGTATAAATTCCATTCATTTGATTCACCATCATCAAATTATCCGACACAAATTTCACAGTTTTAAATCCATATTCTAGTGCCTTTTCAATTCCCGTCTTCAAGCCATAATATTCCGCCAATCTCGAAGTAGCATAGCCGATAAATTCCCCACCTCGCTCCACTTCTTTGCCATTTTCATCAATAATTACGTAACCAATCGCCGATGGTCCCGGATTCCCCCTCGATCCCCCATCCGTATAAATTGTCGCACCCAGCACCGCTGCTCTTGCGTCAATCCGATTCACTTTATTAGTCTTTTTACGACCAAATTCCACGCTAATCACCGAAGCAGTATCATCTGCTAGACGAAAATTCGAGTTTACATCCGTCGAGAAGCTCACATATTTATAAGCTGAATATTTATCACTTAATTCAAGCCTTAAATCGCTATTTTCCGCCAAAATTATATCATATATGATATATAAATTATAAATATTCGAACCATCACTTTGATTCGTAAAAGTAATTACATCACGAATTTTAATTGTCTCAATCTTCTGATTCAAAGTCTCAAAAATTGTTCGCCCCATCGCCTCTTCTGGCTGTTCACCAAAATTAATCTTCCCCGCTGGCAAACACCACATCACCGCGTCCGAGTCATCATGTAGCACTTTTTTCAATAACAAAAAGCTATCATCTTTTTTAATAATTCCAACTACCCTAACTTTTTGCTTCATCCATTCCCACCAAAATTCTCATGGTTAATATGTCTATTATAGAACAAAAAATCCTAGTGGCATATATTTTCCGTAATATCTAACTACGGTGGGTAAAATCTTATGTAATAATTCCACGGAACCATTACCACGAAATCCCTTAACATGACTATACAGAAAATCATGTTGCCACTAGGATAATTTGATTATAGCAGTTTAAAAAACTTTCTGCAAATATCAAAATCTCAAAATTACAGGTTAGGCTGCCCCGACTAACAGATAAAATACGCTTAAAATCCCCACCATCACATTATAAGTTAAGGTCGATAATGCACTACCAAAGACGACCAAGAACGAATAAACGAACAAAATCCCCATGCGCATTTCAATAAAGTCCATCACGTCCCTAAGTTTATCAGATAAGAAATAATACAACACCCTCGACCCATCTAGTGGTGGAATTGGAATTAAATTAAATGCCATAAAACCCAGGTTCATAATAATCGTTTGACCAAAAATGAATCCCACCACCCCGCGATCATTTAATGCTCCCGTAAAGTGCCCGATCAGAAACGCCAAAAATGCAATCAAAAGATTCATCATTGGTCCCGCCAGTGCCACAATTGCCATCGAGCCTTCCCCATTCTTTAAGTTTCGTCTGTCTACCGGTACCGGTTTCGCCGCACCCAGCACTACGCCACCCGTCAGATAAAGTAAAACTGGCAGAATTACCGAAGTAAATAAATCTAGGTGTACTAATGGGTTTAG
>CAUTXE010000065.1:0-4547 GCA_963542185.1 uncultured Candidatus Saccharibacteria bacterium
AAAGAATTAGGATTACGACAACTAGAAGAGCTAGAGCGACCCAGAATAATACTGGGTTGACTGGTAATTCTAGCCAACCAAAGAGGTTAAGTGAACCATTTTTGGTATCGAAGAGTTGCTGACTGAGGGACCCGAGTGTGCTTGGGAATTGGGAAATAATACTAGCAAAAATAATCATCGAAATACCGTTACCAATACCTTGCTCGGTGATTAATTCACCTAGCCACATTAGGATGATTGATCCGGCGGTCATGGTGATCACTGAGACGACCCAGTCGCGTGGGGTTGGGGTGAAGCTAAGGGTGTTCGAAGATACGACAGATTGGTAAAGAATGTAAATATAGGCAATGGATTGCACGACGGCGAGAGGCACAGCGAGCATACGAGTCCATTGATTAATCTTGCGACGACCAGTTTCACCATCCTCAGAAAGTTCTTCGAGGCTTGGAATAGCCTTGCTGAGAAGTTGGAAGACGATAGAAGAGGTGATGTATGGAGAAAGCCCGACCAAAATAATGGAAAAGGAGGCAAGGCCACCACCTGAAATTAAGTTAATAAAACCGGTGAAATCTGACTTGGAGATCAAGCTGGAAACGGCATCCTTAAAGGTTTTAGCGTCGCCCATTGGTACTGGGATATGTGCAAGTAAACGGTAAGCTACCAAAATACCTAACACGATAAAAATGCGTTTTAGCATGTCTTTGTTTTTTAGAGATTTCAAAATCGTCTTGAAATGCATGGAATCCTCTCTATTTATTAATCTATCTTACCATGTTTACTTAAGTTTTTAAAGATAAAAAATAACCCCCGGGTTAATTACGGGGGTTATTTCGGACTAATTAGTCGTTTTGCTTTTTTAAGCGCTTTGGTACTGGATTCTTGGCGAATGAACCACCAGCTTTTTTGAGCATTTCGAGACCGGATTTTGAGATAAATTGGGTTTCGAGATCGATTTTGCTGTTGAGTTCACCACGGGTGATAATCTTAACCTTGACGAATGGGCTAGTAATGAAACCAGCTTCGAAAAGAGTGAAGTTATCGACTTTGCCAGAAAGAGCGTTAAGAACGTCAGTGTAGACGACTTCAGCTTTGGCGTGGATAGACTTGAAACCTTTGAGCTTAGGGACAGCTTGCATCATAGCGCGCTGACCACCCATGAAGGTAGCAGGCATCTTGCGGTGACCAGTACGGGCTTTTTGACCTTTAGTACCACGACCAGCAGTCTTACCACGACCAGCGGCGATACCACGACCAGCACGAGTTGGGCGGGTATTAGCTTCTACGATTAGATCATTGTATTTCATTACTTGCTCTCCTTTTCTTTGGTAGCAGTAGTATTCCACTTAGAGCGTGGAACCTGAGCTTTAAGACCATCGATAACGGCGTAAGCGATGTTGACCTTGTTGGTAGAACCGAGGGACTTGGAAATCAAGTTCTTGATACCAGTCAAACCAATTACGGAACGGACGATGCTACCGGCGATAATACCAGTACCAGGGGCAGCTGGTTTCATCAAAACGTGAGCACCAGTAACTTTGGTTTCCACTTCGTGGCAGATAGTTTCGCCAGACATGTGGAAGGTTACCATGTTTTTCTTGGCTACACGAGTAGCTTTTTGAACAGCGGAGGTAACATCGGCGCCCTTAGCGACACCTACGCCAACTTTGTTTTTCTTATTTCCAATAGCAACAAGAGCTTTGAAGCGCATACGGCGACCACCTTTAACGGTGCGAGAAACACGATCGATATTGATAGTGATTTCTTCAAATTCCTTTGGTGCAGCTTCACCACGGACGCGATCACGGCGATTGTTGCGGCGCATTGGGCGACCAGCCATATCGCGAGTTTGCTTGGTGGCAGCGACATCGTCAGACATTTTGAGGGTGCCAGCTTTGTTCACTACTTTTGGTTGCTTAGGAGCGGTAGAATTTGCTTCGGCCATATTAGAACTCCAATCCTTCCTTACGAGCTGCATCGGCTAGAGCTGACATGCGGCTAGCGTAGGCGAAAGCACCACGATCGAATACAACTTTTGTGATATTTGCTTTTTTAGCTTTTTTGGCAATTTCTTCACCAATCTTAGCGGCTTTTTCAGTCTTAGAACCGGTTAGCTTGGTGCCAACAGTGGTAGCGGAGACTAAAGTAGTCATGGTGTCGTCATTGATAATTTGAGCAGAAACGTGAAGATTACTGATGTTAACGCTCAAGCGTGGGCGAATTTCAGTACCATGAATTTTTGCACGGGTACGTTTTTGGCGATACAACTTATTCATTATTTCTTCCCTGCCTTTCCAGCCTTGCGAAGGATTACTTCGTCGGCGTATTTAATACCTTTACCCTTGTATGGTTCAGGTTTCTTGAAGGCACGAATTTCAGCGGCAACTTGACCAACTTTTTGTTTGTCAATGCCAGAAACAACGATTTCCATCTTGTTAGTTTTTAATTCGATACCTTCTGGGGCTACGTATTTCACTGGGTGGGAGAAACCAAGAGACATCTCAATTTCTTTTGGACCACCGGAAAGACGATAACCGACACCATTGATTTCAAGTTTTTTCTCGAAACCTTTGGAAACACCAGTAACGGCGTTGTTTAGAAGTGCGCGTTGTAGACCATGCCAGGCACGAGCTTCAGCTTCGTCATTCTCACGAGTAACGATAATCTGACCGTCTTCGACCTTAGTCACAACGAATTTTTGCACAGGAACCTCGAGTGAACCTTTTGGTCCAGCAACAGTAATGAACTGTTCGCCGACCGTGATTGTCACTCCTGCAGGAATCTGTACAGGTTGTTTTCCGATACGACTCATATCTTCCTTTCAATTAATATTCGGTTAATTCTAACATAATTTAAGGCTTAATTCAAGATGAAAAATAAAAAATACCCCCACCAAATGGAAGGGGGTATAAATAAAATTTTACTTAGTTAACAGACTAGATAGCAATAAGATACTTCTTCAATAAATGTAGTACCCTGGAAATATTCCAGATAGAAAAAGCATTGAGGTTATCTCTGCGCCGACAGTTGCTAGGATATTTATCAAAATAAAGTAGATTACATATTTAAATGGTAAATTACCGTAAATTTGTAATGTTAGCAATATTGGTAGTAATATCATCCAGGTGTATTTAAAGCCAGAGAGCTTAGTATAATTCTTTTGTTCTGAATATACACAATCTACAATTTGCAGAACTTCATTAGTTATACTCATTAGAGTCAATATAAATAATAGTTCCATATTATCCATTTGATTATCATATCGAAGGATGCAACAGCATAAAATATAGACCGCGTAGGCCACCATAATGATAAATGTTTTAGCTCCATAATTTGATTTAGCTATTTTTGATTTTACTCCCTGTATACAATCTTCTAGATGGATATTTGCCGCTATTAACATGAAACCAAATAAACCTCCGGCAATCTTATATACACTACTCAAGTCTGACTTATAAATCATAATTGAGAAGATAACCCCAGCATAAATTAACTTAAATAAGAGAAATAAGTTAAGTGCACTTCGAGAAGGCCTAACTGGATAGTCTTCAAAGGTGTCTTGCCTAGGATTAATATCAATGGGCGGACCATAGCTATCTTCCCAAGGTGTATACCGCATTGAATCTTGTTCAGGATTAGCGTCAATGGGTGGATCATAAAGATCATCCCAAGGATAATAACGCATTAAATCTTGTAATTGAGATATTTCCTGAGTGGATTTTTTCTTGGTTTTCTTCAATTTTTTACCCCCTTTTTTCTAGAAACTTCAGTACCCGTGATGTTAACAAAGTATTTTAAATAATAATTTACTTCACTAACTCATGGATAGTAACTTTTATATTATATAATTTTATAAGTAGATTATCAATCTAGGAGATTTTACTCTTTAGCTTAAAACATATATAATAAAAATATGAGTAAAATAAATGTCTTATTGGCTAATGCAAATGGTAGTCTGGATGACATAAAGGATTCTATTTTGGCTGCAATAAAAGAAGTTGAGTCTTATGCTTTTCCAAGATTGAAAATTGATTGGGATATTGATGTGGTGGTAGCTGGGAGTGCTTATTCATTAATCATTCCAGAAGATGGCGTGGGTGGATATACTTATGCAAGTGATTTTATTGTTTTAGCTTTAGATTTGAAGAATATGTCGATCCCGCGTTTTAAAGAGATGTTGGTTCATGAACTTGGTCATGCTGCGCGTTGGGGAAAGAACGATGAATGGATGAATACATTGTTTGACGGGATGATTTCGGAAGGTATTGCGACGTATTTCGGTACAGAATTTGCCAAGAACAATAGTGAGAAGCAGTTTTTCACTAAAACCATGCTGGAACGCAGTGACGAAGAAAATAAACGCATTCTAAATGAGCTTCGCGGTAATCTTGACGATAAAAATTATGACTATAATACGATTTTCTTTACTGGTAATAATAAATTACCACGCTGGTCTGGCTATTCATCGGGATATTATTTGGTGAAGAAATATTTGGAGAAAACGCACAAGACAATCGAAGAAGCATTTGCTGATAAATATGAAGATTTTA
>CAUTXE010000066.1:0-4546 GCA_963542185.1 uncultured Candidatus Saccharibacteria bacterium
AATTAATGGCGCGACATCTAGTGGGCCGACATATTGCAAGATTTGTTGAATTAATGAGCCAGTACGAAAAGAGAAGCTGGCAAAAATTAGAGCCATAGTGATTTCGGAGAAAAATTCCATGAAACCAATTTTGGTTTTACATTTTTTACATTTGCCACCGAGAAAGAGCCAAGAAAAAATCGGGATTAACTCAAGCCGACTCAGACGATGGCCACAATGTAGACAAACCGAACGATTCCCTAGTTTCCTACCTTCTGAGCGCAGACGAAGACGCCAAGCTTGACAGCAAGCAAATGAGCCGAGAATGGCGCCGAAAATCGCGCCGAAAATTAGAAAAATCCACTGAAGTTCAAACATTTTATAAATTTCCCGATAATGGTTTAGCTTTATTTTAGCATAAACCTCTTGAATTTTTGGTACGTAAAGATTATGATTGGGTTATAGATAAACAAAGTCTCAGAAAGGAACAGACATATGTTTAAGCAAAATAAAAATTTTAAACATGGGTTTACCATCATCGAAGTGGTGCTCGTTTTGGCGGTCGCAGCAATGATCTTCCTCATGGTCTTTATTGCACTCCCTTCAATGAATATCATGCAAAGAGATACTGCACGTGCTAATGATGTAAACCGTGTCACCACCCAATTAAACTCATATCAAGCCAACAACACCCAAAAAATTCCTAGCATGGACAAGGATGCCTACGTGAGTGGCCACGCAGATGTCGATAAAGATGTCTTCAAGGCAGCTGAGCGTTCTTCCTGGGCCTACTTCTACGATGCATATCTAATCGGAACCGATACTAAGCAAAAGTTCTCTGATCCAGATAATGAACCATATAGTCTTGAAATCAGCTCTTGTAAAGCAGCTGATAGCTATGATCCAGAAACGAAAGTATGTAAGAATGGTCAACGCACTCACTACTCCTTCACTCAACAATCAGAAGGTACCGAAGATAATACTTCAAACGACCGTTACGCATCCAAGGGTACTCCTGGCCACACTATGAGTATCGTAGTGAACTCTACCTGTGATGGTGAAACTGCCGTCCACTCAACTGGTGGTAACAAGGTTTCCGTCCTTTACAAGCGTGAAGGTGGTGGTGTAATTTGCCGCTCAATCTAATTTAGTTTGAATCAGAAAATCTCCCAGTGATGGGAGATTTTTTATGTGATTTTACCATTTAATTTCTTGAAGGTGATGCGATTTAAGAAATTGGTTAGCCGCGGAAAACGGTTTGGAACCGAAGAAGCCGCGATAGGCTGAAAGCGGCGAGGGGTGAGCCGATTGCAGAACTAGGTGCCTCGATTGATCAATAAATTTGGCTTTAGCCTGAGCATCAGACCCCCAGAGAATAAACGCAGCGTGTGGGAGTTTAGTGCTAAGCATCTTTACACAATCTTCCGTAATTTGCTCCCAGCCGATTTGACGGTGCGAGCCGGCATGACCTTTTTCGACAGTTAACACATTATTGAGGAGAAAGACACCTTGTTCTAGCCATGGAGTAAGGTCGCCACCTTGAATAATAGTTTGACCGATATCAGATTCCACCTCTTTTAAAATATTTCGGAGACTGGGAGCGAGCTTAGCGGTTTGAACCGAAAAGGCCAAACCATCTGCCACACCTGGGGTGTGATAAGGGTCTTGGCCTAGAATTACTACCTTAATTTTTTCGAGAGGTAACCCAAAAACTCTAAAAATCTGTGTGGGAGCAGGATAAATTTCTTGAGGATTCAATGTAGATGAATTAAAAAATTCAATCAACGAATCGAATTTACCAGCCACAAGTTCAGCTTGAAAAAACTCACGAAACTCTGGCGATAAATCAGCTGAGGCGAGAAGTTCCGTGAGATCAATTCTAGTCATGTTATTCCGCTTCTTCGGAGAATTGAGAATTATAGAGTTCAGCATAAAAACCATCAAGCTTCATCAATTCATCATGGTTGCCATGCTCGACAATATTCCCTTCTTTCATCACGAGGATAATGTCGGCATTACGAATAGTCGAGAGACGGTGCGCAATGACGAAGGAAGTGCGACCTTCGGTGAGCTTGTCGAAAGCACGCTGGATAATTTGCTCGGTACGTGTATCGACATTGGAAGTGGCCTCATCGAGAATCATCATTTTCGGATTAGTAATAATGGCGCGGGTAATGGTGAGAAGCTGTTTTTCACCGGCGGAAATATTATCAGAATCTTCAGAGATTTTAGTCTCGTAGCCATCTGGAAGTGACTTGATAAAATGGTCGATACCAGTCATCTTGGCAGCGGCTTCGACCTGCTCGAAGGTAACATTAGAGGAGCCATATTTAAGGTTTTCTAAGATAGTGCCGGAAAAGAGCCAAGTATCCTGAAGTACCATACCGAAGAGACTACGCACTTCACTGCGTTTCATTTGTTTAGTAGAGACACCGTCAATTTTAATTTCGCCGCTCTGAATATCATAGAAACGCATAAGAAGACTAACGATAGTGGTTTTACCGGCACCGGTCGGGCCCACGATGGCTACCTGCATGCCTGGATCGATTTTGACAGAAAAATCTTTAATGATTGGCTTCACGCCATCGTAGCTAAAGTTAACATGGGAAAATTCGACTTCACCACGGAATTTACCATCCTTGGTGATAGCTTTAAATTGACTAGTAAAATCTTCAGCATCTTCTTCCAGTTCTTCGAGAAAGTTAAAAACGCGGTCAGCGGCAGCCAAGGTTTGCTGAATAGTAGAAGAAAGCTGTGCAGTATCAGCAATTGGCTGCGTGAAACGACTAACATACTGCAAGAATGCCAGAATACTACCAACAGTGAGAGCACCAATTAGAGCATAGTAGCCACCGAGCAGACAAATACCAACAAAAGCCAAATCGAGGAAGAGGTGGGTGATAGGGTAGGTGAGTGAACCATAAAATTCACCCTTAAAAGTTTCCTGATAGAGTTTTTCATTGACGGTAGCAAAATCTTGTTTGGATTTTTCCGCATGATTATTAGCCTTGATGATGAGCTGGCCACCATAATTTTCTTCGATTTCAGAGTTTAATTTACCGAGAGTTTTGCGTTGCTTTTTATAATATTCTGCACCCTTCTTTACAACTTTAGAAACGGCAAGCATGGAAATTGGCACGACAATGACAGAGACGGCAGACATAGGAATGGAGATATAAATCATCATGCCAAGGTAACCAACCAGAAGCGTGAAGTTGGTAATAATTTGAGAAAGAGTTTGCGAGAGCGAAGCAGCGATGGTTTCCACATCATTAGTCATAATCGACATAGTGTCACCATTCTGAGTTTTATCAAAATAGGACATCGGCAAACGCGAAAACTTAGCTAGAATTTGGCGCTTCATTTCTTTGGCATATTTAGCCGAAATCAGAGCCGCTACGTAACCTTCAATGTAACTCACGATAGCAGAGATAAGGTAGAGACCAACTAGGGTTAAAAGTAGTGAGCTGATACGAGCGAAATTAATTTCTTGACCAGCACGCAAGGCATCAAAAGCCTCAGTAGTGATGAGACCCAAAAGATATGGACCGGCCACTACAAGCCCAGCCGACATTAGAGCAAGTAGTGCCGAGCCGAGCAAACCAAAACGATATTTTTTCACAGAAGCGAGGAAGCGCTTAATAGTCTGCTTAGATGCTCGAATAGTTTTCTTTTGAGTGCTTTTTGAATTTTTAGACATATTATTTTCCCTCCTTAGCCTGGCGCATTTCATCCGTAAATTCTTCTTCCGAGAATTGGGACTTCGCGATTTCTTGATAGACTTTGCATTCTCTTAAGAGTTCTAAATGTGTACCCTTCCCCACCATCTTTCCCTGATCGAGCACAATAATTTGTTCGGCTTCTTTAATCGTACTAATACGTTGCGCCACAATCAGCACGACAGTGTCCCGAATTTCCGACTTCAAATCTTCTCGGAGCTTCTTATCGGTTTTCATATCAAGAGCTGAAAAAGCATCATCGAAAATTAAAATTTCAGGTTGCTTGGCCAGAGCACGGGCAATAGCGAGACGCTGTCTTTGACCACCGGAAACATTGGTACCACCTTGAGAAATTGACGCATCGTATTGATCTTTTAACTTAGTGACGAATTCATGGGCTTGAGCAATTTTAGCAGCATGACGCATACGCGCATCAAGTTCCGATTTTTTAAGATTTTCGACACCATAAAGAATGTTGCTGCGCACAGTGCCAGTAAAGAGATAACCACGCTGCGGAACGTAGCCGATTTTATCCATAAGGGCATTTTCGGTATATTCCTTAATATTGAGGTCATTGATTAAAACCTCACCTTCAGTAGCGTCAAAGAAACGCGGTACGAGATTAATTAAGGTGGACTTACCAGAACCAGTGGAACCAATGAAGGCGGTAGTTTGGCCAGCTTTCGCCACAAAAGAAATATCCTCGATGATGGCTTCAGATTTTTTATCATAAGAAAAAGTCACATGCTTAAATTCTACAGAAGGAACCTCACTAGGCGTTTCAGTCATTTGATCTTTGAAGGTGATTTGACTCTTAGTTTCAAGTACCTCAGAAATACGCTTACTTG
>CAUTXE010000067.1:0-4479 GCA_963542185.1 uncultured Candidatus Saccharibacteria bacterium
CCATTCACGAAATTCGTCTACATACGTAAAACCTAGGCGTGTCTTCACCGATACTGGCAAATTCGTGTTTGCTTTCGCTGAGCGGATACATTCAAGCGCCAATTCTGGCGTACGAATCATCGCCGCACCACCACCCGCTTTATTGACATGACGATCCGGACATCCCATATTAATATCCAACCCATCAAAACCTAGCTCCTCCAATTTGCTAGCCAGTAAGCCAAACTGCTCGGGATTTTTTCCCCAAATTTGCGCAATAATCGGCGAATCCGTTTCCACTACATCCAGACGCTCCAGTGCATTATCGCGACCTTTTTCTGAGGCAAAAGAAGAAACATTGGTAAATTCCGTAAAAAACACATCCGGTCGCCCTGCTCGGTTAATTACTTGACGAAAAACCACGTCCGTCACCCCCTCCATCGGGGCTAAAATCGTAAAATGTTTAGGTAAGTCCTGCCAAGACCATTTTTTCTGCATTATTTTCTCCAATCTCATTATTCCGCTTCTGCACGTTTTAAGCGAATCGCTTCCTCATAAATTTCTTCAAAACGCTTCAAAGTATGCTTCAAATCATGCTTCTTTGAAATTTCCAAAGAATTTTTACTATATTCTTTTTGAAGTTTCTTATCCAAAAGAATCTTCTTCATAGCTTCTTTGAAAGCCTCAACATTGCCAGTCTCCACCAATTCGCCGTTCACGCCATTCACACAAATTTCCCCCACTGCTCCGGCATTCACGGCTACAAGAGGCAAACCGGTTGCCGCCGCCTCAATCAAAACAATTCCTTGAGTCTCAGTCTCAGAGCCCGTAGCAAACATTGTACCCATGCGATAAACTTTTGCGAGTTCCGGCATCATAATTTTACCGAGGAATTTTACCTCATTACTAATACCTAACTCTTCAGCCAATTCTTTCAATCTCGCCACATCGATGCCATCACCCACAATCACCAGTTCAGTATTCGAAACTCCATTCGCCAAAAGCGAAGCAAAGGCCTTAACCACCACATCAATACTTTTTTCCGGATCCACCCGACCGATGTACATAATTTTATTTTTACCATCATCCAGATGATATTTTTTCAAAATCTCCTGACTGGCTGGAGCTGGTTTAAATTGCGACAGATCCACCCCATTCGAAAGCGCTTCTACCGGTACTTTAAAATATTTACGATTTTTTGGTACCAAATCACCAATTGCAATCTCAGTTGGCATCGTCGCATATTCAGAATTTTTCAAAAAACTCATCATATGTGCCTTCAAAATCGCATTCGATAATTTCTTCAAAGGTTTAGGTTGCAAGAAAAACAATTGATCAGTGATATTGTCCGGATAAGCATGCCCGGTCGAAACCAAAGGAACATTTCGTTTTTTCACATAACTCATCACCGCAAGCGCAATAAACTCCGCAGTCTGTAAATGTATCACGTCTGGCTGGAATTCATCCAACACCTTTTTCACTTCCACCCAAGGATTTACCGTCCACCAAATACCATTTTTATAAGTTAAACGCGGCAAAGGCATACCTAAAAATTCCGGATTCTCTGGCACTGGGTTAATTTGATCAGGATAAAAAGGAAAACGAATTGAAGATAGATGCACGGTCTTCACACCCGTTTTTTCATCGATTTCTTCATGATACTCCCCGGTAAAACTTGGTGCGATCACTAAAATTTCATGGCCCGCCTGCGCTAATCCATTGGCTAAATTATGCGCAAAGACCGCCACCCCATTCGTCATCGGATAATAAATATCAGAAGCAATCACAATTTTCATAATCTCTATTATATAACACTTTTAGTATCTGTTATAATTAAGCTATGGGTAAAAAATCAAAACCAAAACAGCAATCTTCCGTAGCCGTCAATCGACGCGCGAGTTTTGATTATCATCTTGGCGATAAAATTATCTGCGGTATGAGCTTGACCGGACCGGAAGTCCGCCTCATTCGTGATCACCACGTCCAACTTAAAGGCTCATTTGTCACCATTAAGGATGGCGAACTCTGGCTAAACAATCTCACACTCGGCGCCGAAACTGCCCGCAATATTCGTCTACTTATCACCAAAAAACAGCTTCATTCACTCGAAAAATCTAAACAGCTCGGCAATACCATCGTACCTACTAAATTATTTGGTGGCGGTCGTTATATTAAAATTGAAGTCTCTCTCGCTACCGGTAAAAAACGTTACGACAAGCGTGTTTCGATTAAAAATCGCGACCTCGATCGTGAGGCCAGAAAGCGTCTACATGTCTAAAATTCGTCTTTTTTCCTGGAATGTTAACGGCCTGCGTGCCGTCCTCAAAAAACAGGCCATCCAAAATTTTCTTAACACCGAAAATCCAGATTTTTGCTGTTTCCAAGAAGTTAAAGCTAAACCTGAACAAGTTGAAAAGGAAATTTTAAACACTCCGCTAGAAAATTATCAATTAAACTGGAACTCTGCGGAACGTGCTGGCTATTCTGGCACTATGACCATTGCTAAAACCGATCAAAAAATCCTTTCCATCGAAACCAATCTTTCCGAATATTTCAAAAGTCCAGATTTTGATCAAAAAAAATCAAAGCTTCTCATAAATGACAGTTTTGGTTCACCGTTTTCTGAAGGTCGTGTCCTCACGCTTGAAACTGAAAATTTCTATCTAGTTAATGTTTACACCCCAAATTCCAAAACTGATTTATCGCGTCTCAAACTACGTCATGAACTTTGGGATCCGCTCTTTTTAGCTTATTTAAAACATCTCGAAAAAACCAAACCGGTGGTAGTTTGTGGTGATTTTAATGCCGCACATCAAGAAATTGACCTCGCACGCCCGAAGCAAAATACTAAAAACGCCGGCTTCACCCAAGAAGAACGTGAGGGAATTTCGGAAATTCTTAAACAAGATTTTATCGATACTTTTCGCGCACTAAATCCCGACACTGCTCGCTATACTTGGTGGTCACACTGGGGGAAGGCGCGCGAAAATAATATCGGCTGGCGCATTGATTATTTCTTCATATCTAAATCACTCGAAAAAAATCTCGAAGCCGCCGAAATTTACGAAACCATTCTCGGTTCTGACCACTGTCCAATTTCTATCACCCTAAATTTTTAATATTTTGAATTCTAATATCATGAATCCTAATAATTTCACCTACTGGCATAAACTTATCGGCAATGAAGACCACAATATTTTATGGAATATTCCTACTCAAAAATCTGGTCGTCTCTCAATTTTTGGTGGTAATAGTGAAAACTTTTTAAGCGAGATTCGTACCACCGAATTCCTCGAAAAACTACCGATTAAAACCCTTAAATTATATCTACCAGACGCCCTACAAAACAAACTTCCGGTGATTAATTATATCGATTTTCTCAAATCCACCCCTTCCGGATCATTCGACCGTCACGAAAAACTTACCGAAAGTTTTCTCTCTACCGATACGGTTTTTCTTTCCGGTAATTTTTCCAAAAATTCCACCACCTCCATCGCCGTTAACGAGGCCCTAAAATCACTGCACGAAAATCAAGTAGTAGTAGCTTGCCGTGACGCTATTGAAATCATTACAAACAGTGCCGAAGAAAATCTCCAACACGAAAATCTCGTTTTGCTCGCCACGATGCCGCAACTCCAAAAACTTTTTCAAGCCATTTATTTTCCTAAAATGTTACTGCTTTCCATGCCACTCACCTCTGTGATTGAGACCTTACATAAATTTACCATTAGCTACCCACTGACTCTTATTACGCTACATAGTGACCAAATCATTATGGCCAAAGCTGGCGAAGTCTACACCATTCGCCTTGATCACACTAATTTCACTCCACTTTCTCTCTGGACCGGCATGCTTCCCGCCAAAATCGCCGCGCTTGCCACCTGGAATCCGCAAAACCTTCTCGACGTCGCTACCGCTAGTATTAACTGGGACGTTCGTCAAATTTAAGACTCCCATTGCCAATATCAACTGGGATATTCGTCAAATCTAAATCTTATCACCACTAATGTTAACTGGTACACTCGTCGAATCTAATTGCAAAATATGTTAAAATAAGCATAAGCATTTCTATAATATTTTTAATTTCAGGGTGGAAAAACTATGTCGAACAAAGTAATGATTATTGGAACAGGGAACGTGGGTGCCAGCATTGGCTTTTCTTTGGTTTCTTCCCATAACGCCATCAATGAACTGGTTCTTATCGACCAAGACCAAGCCGATGCCGAAGGCGAGGCGATGGACCTACGCGACACTCTAGCCGTTTCACCGAATTTCATGAAAATTCATGCCGGCTCCTACGAAAAGGACAGCAAAGATACCGATCTGGTAATTATTACCGCTGGCGCCGCCCAGAAAAAAGGTGGCGAAACCCGCACTGAACTCCTTACCCGTAATGCTAAAATCGTCAAAGAAATTGTCGAAAATCTTGTAAACAATGGCTTTCAAGGTATTTTTCTCATGGTCACCAATCCAGTCGATGTTTTATCCTACCTCGTCATG
>CAUTXE010000068.1:0-4258 GCA_963542185.1 uncultured Candidatus Saccharibacteria bacterium
CTAGATTGAGCTACTCAGACTGAATAACTTCTAGATTGAATTAGTTTGTTTTACGCTGATTCTGGCTTGTACTAGCTTTTTGATTGGAGATTTTCGGATTCGATAGCAGAGAGTTTGGATTTGATTAGATCATAAGAAAAACCTTGACGAACGAGATAGGCCATTAGTTTTTCTCGGGTAATCGGGCGACGTAATTTCTTCTCGATCATTTTATCGATTTCAGTATCATCTTCGCGCTGAGAAAAAAGCTCATCACTCTCAAGTACTTCGCGCACCAGAGATTCAGAAATTCCCTTGCTTTTAAGTTCGTAGAATAGTTTTTTTCGACTAATTCCCTTGCTTTGATTACGATTATCAATATAAAAACGCGTAAAGTTGTAGTCAGAAAGAAATTTTTCCTGTTTCAAACGCTCAACTACGAGATTAATCTGGGTTTCCGTAATCTCTGCGCCGGGCTTGGTGGGGAGATTAAGGGATTTACGGCCGGTATATTCATAGGTATTATTTTCTGTAAAATCAATTTCGCGAATCTTTTCATTCTGAGCACGAACATTTTTTCGCATTTCTTGAATTTTAGCACGGTATTCTTCATCCTCGGCTAGGCGTTTTTTAAAATTATCATACTTTATCTGTGACTGACGACGACGAAGTTGCTTGCGATGCAAATAGTCGCGAATCTCCTTTTCAGAATGTGGGCGTGACAAACAATACTCTAAGGTAGATTGATAGAGTTTGTCGAGTGAAGATAGGGCAACCAGTTCGGCGATACGTTCTTCTGTGAGTATATCGCCGACTTTGAGATTTTGCTCAGAAAAAACTTTGAAACTGAGTGAGCACAAAAATTTATGATTAACAAAAATATTAATACGATTCGGGTCTTTAACGCCTGGTTTTAGTTGCGAAATCTTCTGGAAAGTTTCCAGAGAAAGAGCGGTCACTATTCGCTCGCTTCGGCTTTTTCGCGAACTTTTTGCTCAATTTCAGCGAAGAATTCTGGCTTTTCTTTAAGTACGCGCTTCACAGCTTCACGGCCTTGGCCGATAGTTTCGCCATTATACTTAATAAAGGCACCAGCCTTGTCGAAGACGCCATATTGTACAGCGAGATCAAGCACGTCACCGACCTTGGAAACACCTTCGTTATACATAATGTCAAATTCAGCAGAACGGAATGGGGCGGCAATCTTATTCTTCACGACTTTAATCTTGGTGCGGTTGCCAATGATATTTTCGCCATCCTTAATCTGACCAATACGGCGAATATCGATACGAACAGAAGCGTAAAACTTCAGAGCATTACCACCGGTAGTAGTTTCTGGGTTGCCGAACATCACGCCAATCTTCATACGAATCTGGTTGATGAAGATAACGGTAGCCTTAGATTTAGAGATAATGGCAGTGAGCTTACGCATAGCTTGGGACATCAAACGGGCTTGAAGACCCATCTGAGCATCACCCATATCACCATCAATTTCAGCCTGTGGGACAAGGGCGGCAACAGAGTCGACCACAATTAAGTCCACGGCGTTTGAACGGACGAGGGTTTCACAAATTTCGAGAGCCTGCTCACCGTTATCTGGCTGAGAAATCAAAAGATTATCGACATCAACGCCGATACGCTTGGCGTAGGATGGATCGAGAGCATGTTCAGCATCAATGAAAGCAGCTTGGCCACCAGTTTTTTGAATTTCAGCAATGGCGTGCAGTGCTAAGGTGGTCTTACCTGAAGATTCTGGACCGTAGATTTCAATGATACGGCCTTTAGGATAGCCACCACCAAGCGCCAAATCAAGTGAAAGTGAACCTGATTTCAAAAGTTCAACATCGATATTGCGATTATCGCCCAATTTCATAATAGAGCCATCGCCAAATTGCTTAGTAATTTGAGCAATAGCAAGTTTTAAAGCTTCGGATTTTCCATTTTCAGCATCAGTTTTTTTAGTTTCTTTTTCTTTGACCATAATTCCTCCGTTATTTATCGAATTTCTGTAAAATTACTCTGTAAAATCGTTCTTCGAACGAGAATTTAATGGGTACGCATGTAATATTCTCCTTGCATCTCGGAAAAATAAACTTTACCTCACTTTTTCTATTTTAAGAATACGCTAGTCGAGAAGTAAAATCAATGGAAAAAGCAGATTTGTCGATTATTTGACAATAGCAAATTTATTTTTGCCACGCTTCAAGATGGCGAAGGAAGAAATTTGGTAGGCTGGGTCTTGAATTTTCTGATTATTAACAGAGATAGCGTTACCCAAAATCAAGGTTTTAGCTTCGGAACGAGAGCTCGCCAAACCAAGTTCAGTTAGTGCGTCAATGAGATTAATTTCGGTGCCATTAAGCTCAAAGTGTGGCAGAAGGATGGTAATACTTTCAATCTCCGATTCAGAAAGAGTCTCTACCTTACGACCACCGAAGAGTAATTCAGTAAGAGTAATCACCGCGGCAGTAGAAGACTTACCGTGAACCACCTCAGTCGCACCACGAGCAAGGGCTTTTTGGGCAATGCGAAGTTCTGGATGAGCTTGATGCTCAGCAAGAATCTGGTCGATTTCCTCTTTCGAAAGAACGGTATAGATTTTAATCAAAGATTCGACTGCTTGGTCGGACTGATTGAGCCAGAATTGATAAAAATCAAAGATAGAAGTGTAATTACCAGAACCATTATCCTGACTAGCAAGCCAGACTGCATTCCCCTCAGATTTACCGAATTTGCGACCAGTCACCGGGTCGATTACCAGAGGAGTAGACCATACATCAGCGCGGCCACCTTCGAGACGTTTAATTAGATGAACACCAGAGGAGGCATTACCAAATTGATCGGCGCCACAAAGTTGCAGGTCAATACCATAATGACGATAGAGATGAAGAAAATCATAACCCTGAATCAAAGAGTAAGAAAATTCCGCATAAGAAATGCCAGAGCCGCCTTCACCGATACGATTTTGAATAAATTTACGATCGAGAAGCTGTGTCATAGAGAAGTTTTTACCGACTTCGCGCAAGAAATCGAGGAAATTAATATTCTTAAACCAATCATAATTATCGACTAGACGTAATTCGTAATGGTCATTGTTCGGGTCACCATCATTTCGCGTATCGGCAGCACCATCAAAACTGATCACATTAGCCATTTGACGACGAATGCATTCCTTATTATGTGCAACTTCTTCGAGAGGTTTTAATTCACGTTCACCATTTTCCTTCGGGTCACCGATTTGGCCAGTAGCGCCACCAACCAGAAGAGTAGGCTCATAACCGTGACGCACGAAACAGGCACACATCATGAGAGCGGCTAGATTACCAATAGTTAAAGAATCAGCTGAAGGGTCAGCACCAAAATAGAAGCGTTTATTTTCTTTTTCATCAAGTTCGGAAGTATTAGTAAAACTATTTTCGGCGGCGAAACCACGCCAGATGAGTTCTTCGGATAATTTCATAAGTATATTTTAACATTTTTTCTTGTGTTATAATTAAATTCTGAACAAATAAGTGGAGGGCTGCGTGACAGACTCAAAATCCAATTCAAAAAGTGCGAACATAAAAAATAATTCTAAACAAACTGCGGTGAATAAAACTAATTCCATGCACGAGTTTTTGTCGAATAAAAATACTTCTCGTTTCGTAACAAACAGACAGCCGGTAAAATTAGTTTCTCCAGGCGAGAAGCTACGTCAACCGATGAAGCGTGAAGCTACACCAATGAAACAATATTTGACGACTCGCGAAGAAAAAATTTTTACTAATAACAGAGAGAAAAAGCTTCCACTAGGTGGGGTGTCGAACCTAAAAAACGAGACTAAATTACGCGAGGAGAATACCCCAAAACCAACAGAAAATGCTACAATAAAAGTACAAAGCAATAATGTTAATTTAGTTACAGAATCCAAGGAAATGAATAAAACTTCGGTAAAAAATAGCAAAGATAAACCAAAGGCACCAAAAAAATCACCTTTTATGAAGAGTGATCGCAAGATGAATGTCTATTCTAGTTTGGTTTACAAAAATAAAATGAAGCAGGAGGCTAAGGCTAGACGTGAAGCGGAGGAGCTCGCGAAACTACCAAAAGAGCCAGTGAAGCGCTTCTTTGCTAAGCTTGCACCAAAACGCGTAATTCGCACTCTCTTCTCGAAGAAGGGTTTGTTTATGGTTTTGAAATTTGGTGCCGCGATGTTCTTACTTGCAATTATTGCGATTGGCGGTTTATTCCTTTACTTTAAGAAAGACTTGGATGAAATTCGCCTTGACCAAATGAAAGT
>CAUTXE010000069.1:0-4237 GCA_963542185.1 uncultured Candidatus Saccharibacteria bacterium
CAGATTATTATGGAAGAAGTGAATGTGAAGTCGGTCGAACATGGGGAAGCTTTGGCGCTCGATAAGACTTTGACGCCGGAATTACTAGAAGAAGGTAAGATTCGTGAATTGATTCGCTTCGTACAAGCCGCACGTAAGAAGGCGGGACTTAATGTCGATGATCGAATCAGGTTGATGGTTTCGATGGAAGTGCCAGAAACTTACCGTGAAATGTTGATGAATGAGGTCTTGGCGGAAGAATTAGTGCATGAAGGAAACTTCGCTTACGACGAAATCGTCAAAGTTCAGGGTGAGAATGTAGCGATTTCTTTAGAAAAGATTTAAGCGAGGGGTCAGTCCTACATGGAAAAATGTAGATACAGGGCTCTACGATAAGTGACTCGGCAGGAAGCTCCGTAGGAAAATACGGAGCTTTTTGATGAAATTACCTCTGTTAAAGCATAAACAGTATTGACAAAAATAGTAGTTTATGTTAGACTTAAAACAAGTTAGATAATAAAAACAAAAAATGTAAAATAAGCTAACTAAAAGAAAAATAAACAGGAAATCAAATATGTAAAAAAGTCTTCGAATATGCGAAGACGAGAAAAAGTAAGTAAAACCTAGAATTATTAAAATAAATAAGGAAAAAGATTTGATTAGACGAGAAGTCGATGAAACACTAATAAACAAGCATTGACTGATCAAGAAAAAGGTGGAGGAGAAGGATAGATGAATAAAAAAGTTATTCAACTATCCATCGCTCAGATAAAAGATTAAAAAACGATAAAATTGTTCATTTTAATAAAATAATTGTTCAATTTTATCAGATGAAAATTGGTACTTAATAATATTTTTAATAAAATTTGAAAAAATTACTTGCAAATGTAAAATTTGTGATATTATTAATGTAACGAAGATCATAAATCAAAACAAAAATAAAAATTTAAGAGCAAAGGAAGATAGAGAATGACGTTTGAATTCTTTGATGATGAAACGAATTACGTATCAAAAAGACAAGTCAGCCAAGAGGTACGCGCGAGAATTACCGCTAAGCTCGGTAAAGTCTCCTCGATGATTAGCTAATTAAGCTAGACACTTGTTCCTGATTTAGAAAAATAGTCGCTTTTTTGGCGGCTATTTTTGTTGATGGTGGGATTTTGTAATTTTTGTGTTCAAAATAGAAAAATATGTGTTCAATAATACCCCTATAAGTTAGCGAAAAATTGAACAAAAATATTATTGACAATCTGATAAATAAGCGTTATCTTTATGGCATAAGGTCATATTTCAAAATAAAAAAGAAAGGTCTCCACATGACTGATACGAATACTTTTTCACCGGAGACTGGACAGGTCCAGTCTGATTTTCGTGGTGATAATTTAAAAGCGCAAGATGAATTGATGAATCAATACATCGAAAAAATGATGAATGAAGCGGGCATCCGCGTGAATGATCGTTTGCGTGAAGATTTAAAGATGAAGATGCAAGAAGCTATTTTGAGCGAAATCTTGATGAATTTACCAGATTATTTGGTGGATAAGATTTCTGAGCTTTTTGATGCAGCTGAGCCAGATTTTAATGAAGTCCAGAAGATCATCCAAGAATCAGGTATTGATGTACAGTCTGTAACCGAGAAGGCGTTAGAGGAATTTAAGGAAAATTACTTAAAGAATGCTAAGGAGGAGGCATAATGGGCCCTAAAAATATGAATTTCGCACCAAGTGGGAATAATAATGGCGATAAATATGGCATTTCTGACGTAAATAAACGTGAGTATCGCGACAGGGTAATGCAAGAACGTAGAGCAGAATATGCTAAACAATTGCAGGAGAACTCTGAGACTCAAATAGACAATAATAAAAGTCCTTTTTCAGCTAGGGAACAGTATTATAACGAACAACATGATGCACGCGTCGCACAACTCGCACAGTTTAGAATGAATAACTTTAAGGAATCAAATGGCGAGAATATTGATCGGGGTGAAAAAGATCGTAAACTTGAATTACGTCATCAATTTGATCAAATTAAACTTGAAACTGACACTTTCTTGAAAATGCAAGCTGGTCTTGGTTTAATGAGCGAAAAAGAGATCCGTGAATATAAAGATAATTTGAATAGACAAGAGAATAATGCTCTTGAATACATGCGCGATGGTGGCGAAGGTAGTCTAGTGCCAATGGAAAATTTGATGAAGCGCAGTCTTGACCAGATTAGTGATTTTGAGGCCAAAATTCAAGCTACTCCGGAATATCAAGAAATGGAACAAAAGAAGGCTTTGGCAAAAAAAGGCCTTGATATGATAAAAGAGCGCAGAGAGAATGACGAAAATCTCGGTGTAAATGATTTTCGTTATAAGGAAAAAGTTTACAAGATGCAAGCTAATCTTGCAGAGAAGGATTTTTTGGCAAAAGCTTTTTCAGCGGAAGACAAGAAAAATTCAAATGAAGCGCTTGATGCTGCTACGGAAAAATTTAATAAACTCGATGAGGAAGCAATTAAATTAACTCGTGAATTGAAAGCTGGCGGCAGAAAATTAACTTTTGAAGACTATCAAAAGATTGATGCGGCTTGGGGTGCTTCTGCGGCAGCTGAAGCGAAGATGAATGAGATCAAGAATGCCGATAAGAAAGAAATCGCTTTTGATTTTGCACAGAATCAATACAAAAAGATTCAAAAGGGCGAACAAATGAGCGGCGTGGAAGGATCATTCCTCAGTAAGTTTAATGTGCTGACCGGCGAAGATACGGTTGAAAAGTTTGAGCCAACTGTAAAAGGTAAGATTGGTGAAGTAGCTGCTAAGATTACCGATGTGGAAGAAACTTCCGAAAAAGATAAATCAGAAGATAAAATCGAAGAAGTTGCAGAAAATGAATCGAAACAAACTGTAGAATTTCCTCCAGCAATTGTTCCTGGTGAAGAGTTAAAGAATGAAAGTCAACTAGAGTTATCAAAAGACAAAAAAGATAATGTAGATTTTGGCGGTATCAGCGCGGAAAAGATTGCCGAAATGGAAAAAACTGGTGGTCCAGTACTACTTGACGCTGATAATCAGGTTTGGATGCAAAAATTACCAAAAGATCAATTAGAGCAGCTTCAGAAAATACTTGAAAAACAGAAAAATGGTACCAGTAAGGCTGAAGTGGTAGATTCTAATAAAGAAGAAGTCGAGGAACCTGGTGAAAAATCCGAGACAAAAGAATCAGATACTGAGAGTGCTAATATCGAGAGTTCTGAGAAAGAGAATTCCGAAACTGAGAAGAAAAAAGGTATTGTCGCTGGTGTTATTGAGAAAATTAAGAAACACAGTGATGGGATCAAACGATTTGCGTTAATTGCTTGGACTGGTGCGATGATTGCCCTTGCGGCTCATGGTGGTAATAAAATTAATACCAATAATAATACTGCCGTTGAAAAAAGCATGGACAATAGCGGCAACACTGACGGTAATGTTGAGGAAGCTCTAGCAGAGCATGATGCTGGTAGCGAAGTGGATTCTTTGATTAAGGGAAATTCTTTCAATATTATGGTTGATGGTAATGAAACCAAGATTGAATTGAACGATAATATTAATCCGGAATTTCCAGGTTTTACTGATTCGAGGCGCTCAGGTAATGATATGACTTTCGTCGATCGTTCTGGCTTAGAGAGCCTTAAGGAACAGGGTGCTTCAAGTGAAGCTCTAGGTGCTGAAGGTATGAAAGAAATTTTGAACACCATGGAAAACCCTAATATGGCAAGTTATCTTGGTGCTTCCTTTGGTGCATTTGAGATGGCTGACTCTCCTACTGCGGTGAATGATATTACTTATATGATTCAGCACGGTGATACTGAGGCGCAGGTTGCGATTAAGGAAAAAGCCAATAACACAATTGCCAACTTCCTTGAAGGTTCTACCTTGAAGCTTGGTTCGATTATGAATGAGACCTACCAATCTGGTTACGCCTCAAATAATGGTGGCGAAGGTAATCTTCAGGTAGATATGGCGCTTGATAAAGATGGTGTATTCCATAAAGATCAAGCCGTAGAATTCGTCTATGCCGAAAATAAAGATGGCGAAAATATCATGGATATGAATGTTCGTGATGGATTTAAGGAAAATTCACTTAGAGCTCTGGGTGTAATTGAAAAGAATGCTTCGGATGGTGAAGTGATGAATATCATGTCTAGTATTAAGATTTTGGGTATCAATGTGAAATGTGGTCAGGTAATCTTCCAATACTTAAAGACCGAGAAGAAGGAAGTAACTAAGACTGTA
>CAUTXE010000070.1:0-4209 GCA_963542185.1 uncultured Candidatus Saccharibacteria bacterium
GGTTCAGTATAATAATATACTGATTCAGTATTAGGATCTGCCCAAAGTTTAATTTCACATTCAGAATCTTCATTCTCAACATTAGCAACGTTGGTAGTCGATGCCGGCGCAGTCAAACTCTTCCTAAAATATTTCATCTCAACAAATTCATTTTCCAGCAATGACTGAAGCTTTTTGTTAAAGTCTGGACCTTCGGTCATGACGGCTTTTGGCATATATGGATTTGAAACTACAGAAACAATAAGCCTGTTTTCATAATTACCAGGTTTAAGACTACTATCTAACTTCATGCCAAGTTTGATTTTATGGTTCTCCTCTTCAGTGGGTTTTTCGGTAGTTTTAATCAAATTTACTGGAGCGGATTGTGCCGGGATTGGGCTAAAATCAACATTATCATCAAACCTATACCCCCAAGTATTTGCTGGAAAATTAGCAAGAGAATAAGTGGAAGAAATTGAATTAATTTTAGTATTTATAGCAGGGTTGGTATTTAATAGAGCAGTTTCCTCGGTCTTAGCGCTAATCGTGGCGGTATAGCCAGTCTTATTGGTCGTATTTATTTTAAGATTTATTTCGTGTTCAGCAGTCTCGTCGCTAGACTCGATAATTTCGGTACCATCTATCGAGGCGGTAGATTCACTAATAGAAGCCGAAAGGGTGGCTTTGTATTCCGCAAATGAATTCTGGCTAAACGCAAAATTTAACGTAAGTGATAATAAACCTATAAAAATTCCAAAAATAATCTTATTTAAGAAGATATTTAAAATATCAAACTTTTTTCTCTCCATGACAACTCTATTTTACCATAAGAATCTTCAGAAAAACCAAAAGCTTTATTTATTTACTATAGTAAATTTAAGACTTCCTAGTAAAATATCCCTGCACCCCCGGGCGATCCACGCGGAGCCAAGTCAAATCTGCGGTATTTGGATCCGTCAAGAATGAGCCATTACCGCCACGGAGCCTTTTGCGGTAATTAAAAATTCCCTGACTAGCTACTACATTGTTAGTCGTAAATCTATCGCTTGCGTATATTGTTGTCAAATTATCAGACTCATAGTTGTTAATCGCAAAGATATACCCCATATCCGTCACATTTTGTGTATTAAAGGTAGAAATGTCTAAGATTTTTAAGCTTAGCATACTAGAAAACATTCCATTCATTGTCGTTACATTACTTGTATCAAAAGAGGTTAAGCTTAAGTTTTCAATAGCATTCATTCCTCCAAACATATGAGCCATATTAGTTACATTTTTAGTATTAAACTTAGACAGATTTAACCCTACCAGAACTGGTGTATTAGTAAACATCCTTCCCATATTTGTCACCTTTTCTGTATTAAAATTATCTCCAAATTTAATTTCCTTTAACCTACTGGTTGCCTCGAACATACTATACATGTTTATAACATTTGAGGTGTTAAAATTTGAAAGATCTAATTTCTGTACATATGTACCATGAAACATATAGCTCATCTGTGTAACGCTCGAGGTATCAAAGCTAGATAGATCTAATTCAGTCAAGGAAAATGTGCAGCCAAACATTGCGGTCATATCAGTGACATTGCTAGTATTAAAATTGCCAAAATTAATTGTCTTAAGATTTTGCATCCAATAAAACATCGCATGCATCTTATTTACCTCACTGGTATCTATATTGGAAAAGTCCAAGCTCTCAATTTTCGTAAACCATTGAAACATACCCCTAGAATTAGGGTTTAGATAGGTCACGGCCACCGGTGCATAATAATATACTGATTGGTCCGCCGCATTATACCAAGCTTTAATTTCGTAGTCTGACGGATCTTCAATATTGATTGTCGATACAGAACTAACTGGGGCTACGGTACTTCGTTTAAAACCCTTAATGCTTGGCTTAGTTAGCGGAGAATCAGGGCCAGAATAATAAGCTGGATTCGGGTCAAGATTCCCTACCCTAGTATTAAAATCCGGGCCATTCGTCATCATGGCGCGCATTGTATACGGATTCGAAACAAAAGACAGAATTAGTTTATTCGTATAATTCCCAGATTCGAGATTATCAGATAATTTCATGCCGATACTCAGCTGATTCGATTCATTACCATTAGTCTTCCCTGCGGTTTGGATAATTTGCGCTGGTGTAGAAAGAGCTGGAATTGGCGCATAGTTCGAAGTCCCACCAAACTTATAACCCCAAGTATTATTCGGCAGATTATTAAGCGTCAAGTTCGTACTTATAGAATCGATTTTCGCTCCTACTGCAGAACTTGCATTAATTAGCGCGGTATTTTCCGTTTCAGTACTTAATGTTGCGGTATAACCTGTGCGGTTATTGGTATTCACCGTGAAATTAAACGGAATTTCTGTAGTCTTATCTGTCGAATTTATCACCGAATTACCGTTCACTTGCAGGTTCGCTTGATCAACCGAAGCGGAAAGTGTTGGAACGAAGAGGGCAAAAGTATTACTGCTCAGAATAATATTTGAAAAAGAAATTATCGCCAAAAATAATCCGAGAAACTTTAATTCCCGTTTAAACCACCACCCCCCCCCGTGAGGGTTCGATGTTTGTGATTTTTGGCCTTGCATATATATTTATTTTACCATAAACGCGAAGATTTTTATGGTTTTCTAGTGAAGAGACCTGGCACACCTGGACGATCAATTTTTAGGAGGTAAATTCCTGGAGTAGTATTACCATTACTACTAGTGCCATTACCGCCTACCAGATTTTTCATTTGCCAAAAGATATCGATATTGGCTTGTGAGTCGGTCGTATTATAGGCTAAGGCTGCTCTAATATCAAAATCTGCTGAAGCATAAATGCGCCTCGTGATATTCGCCTCAGGTCGATCTGTGTAGAACATTGCCCGGAAGGTTTTAACTTTTGGTGTCTTAAAGCTACTTAGATCCAACTCTTCTAAACTATCGGTGTGAGCAAACATAGCATTCATATTTTTCACGTTTTCCGTATTAAAACTAGTCACAATGAGATTCTTCAGTGATGACATATTAAAAAACATAGATTGCATATTGGTAACTTTTCTAGTATCAAAGCTTGATAGATCTAATGTCTGAAGAGCTGAAGTAGCAGCAAACATATCCTGCATGATTGTAACATTACTCGTATTAAAACCGCTGAGTTTTAAAGACCTAAGACTGGTCATATAAGCGAACATGTCGCGCATGGTTGCAACGTTGCTCGTATCAAAATGACTAAGATCTAAAGACTCAAGACTAACCATATGGGCAAACATACCTTCCATACTTTTGACGTTTTCTGTATTAAAGTGTGACAAGTCAAGCTTTTTTACCTTATTAAGGTTATAAAACATATATTGCATAGTTTCGACGTTACTTGTATCAAAATTAGTAACATCAAGCTCCTTAAGCGAGGTAAGGTTATCGAACATAGCATACATACTTTTGACGCGTCTGGTGTCAAAATGGGAAACGTCCAGTTTTTCTAAGGCAAGATTAAAATTGAACATAAAACTCATGTCTTCGACCTCACTCGTATCAAAACTAGATAAATCAATATCTGTCATACCTGGAAAATAAGCAAACATATTGTAACTGTCTGGGTTAAGATAAACTTTTTCACTTACCGAATACCAGAAAACAGTTTTGGAAAGCAAATCATACCAGACTTTGATTTCGGCCTCTGAATCGATTGCTTCAAGATTAATAGCGTCCGTAGGAATATTAGCAGTATTTCGCTCCCGTTTAATGTGTACAATGTTTGGAAAAGTAGGTATCTCTGGATGACCATCAACATGGCTAGAATTTGGATCAAAACGAGCGACGCTAGTCTGAAAATCAAAGCCTCTTGTCATTATGGCTTTAGGTGTATACGGATTAGTGATAAAAGAAAAGATTAAAGTATTAGAATAGGACCCAGATTCCAAATTCTGATTTAGTTTCATACCAATATTTATATTATTTGATTCTGTACCATTGGTTTTGGCTGTAGTTTGAATTACACTTGTTGGGGCTGAAAGCATAGGAATAGGTTGATAGCTAGCTGCATTACCTAATTTATACCCCCAAGTATTGGTAGTAAAATCTGAAAGATTTAAATTTGAACTGATTGATGAAATCTGGCTAGTACTAGCGGAATTAGAATTTACCAGTGAAGTATTTTCAGAACTTGAGCTAACGGTGGTGGTGTAACCGGTTTTATTATTAGTATTGATATTGAGTCTAAGCTGTAATTCCTTAGTTTGA
>CAUTXE010000071.1:0-3977 GCA_963542185.1 uncultured Candidatus Saccharibacteria bacterium
CTGGTGATATTACGAAAATCTACTAGCTCAACATTATATTTTTTAATGATTTCCGTATCCTTTAGTTCGGCTTGTGAAATATCACTAAGTGGACTATAAAAATCTACCACCGGAAGTAAAATTTCGGTAAGAATCGTATTCGATTGATTAAAATCACTTAAATCAAAAGAGAAACTTTCGGAAATTTTAAAATCAAGACTAGTGAGAGACTCAGAAAGTTTTGTGCAAATTTCGTCACTACCGCTAATCGAGGAATCAATATTTTTTAGACAATCTTGCTTGGAGATTTTAGGAATTTCATGTTTTTGGTTAATGATTTTTAACCCAATAATCGTACCGAGAAAAACTATAAGAAAGCTAAAGAAAACTAATTTAGAACCAGTGGATTTTTTCATGAGGAAGCTTTATAGAGACCGTTATGTTTTTTACCATCGTAAATTTCGACTGGAATACCTTTAGCGCGGATTTTATCTTGAACTAGTGACCCCATATTTTTGGCTTCAGTTTCTAATTGATTAGCGAGGTTTTGATTGAGTTCACGTTCCTTAATTTTAATATAAGGAATATTTTGGTTTTGATGCTTATCGACAGCCTGACTAATAATGCGAACTTCAGCATCGCTAACGTTATAAAAACTATAATGTTGGCCGAGCATGAAGGTTAGCTGATCAGTTTCATATTTGTAATTGAAGGCCTGGTAATTTGGTACACCAGATTCTTCCCCGCTATAAATTTCATTAATCAAGAAATTTGGAGCCATAATTAGAGCCATCAACTCGGAATTGTTTTTAATTTCATCATTAGAGAGGTTCTTAATACGTTCCTTGATTCGAAGTACAGTAGCATAGAGATAATCACGGATGAAACCAGAATTTTCAAATTTATATTTATCACCATTTGGAATAGCGTAAATATTGGCGAGAGTAAAGTGGTTATTAAAGAAACCAGATTTATTTTGAGCTTGGTAAGATTTCGCACAAACCACGCAGCCTGGATCAAAGACGTCTACAGCAATCGATCCACTAGTAGTACTACCATCACGATAATAATTAATGATTGAATCAAAAGAGTCCGCATAGTCAGCAAGCTTTTTATCCTCTTCCATTGTAATCATCGGAATAGAAACATTGGTAAGATAATCTTTGGCGTCCCATGTTTTGAGACGATCTGGGATGGCGGTAAAAATTTCACCCCATTCAGCAAAACTACGGCCAATCTTACCGATTGGATCGGTTGGCTCCGCTTGATCGATGCCACAAACTTCCGCACCGAGGCCACATTGGCTTGGCATTGACACATTACAAGTACCAAAAACCCAAAGAGCAAGCAAGGATTTAATCGCAATCACAATGGACCAAACCGTAACAAAAACAATCACCACGGAAACAATTTCAATCAAAGCACTGAGGGGTTTTACGAGTTTAGGATTTTTTAGAACTACCTTCTTTAGGAGACTATTTTTGACTTCATCCTTAAAATTGGTGTCACATTTTTGCAAACGTACCTTCTTGAAAACACAGTGCCAAGCTTTCTTAAAAGTGGCCCAATATTTTTTTCCAAGGGCCTTATTGAAGAGACTAAGAAAGCCGACGAAAACCGACAGAAGCGCTAAGATAATAAATGCTGCTATACAAACCATGTTTTTCCTTTGTTAAATTTTTGATAATACCTTAATTAAATGTGCGACATCGGCGGTGGAATTATGAAAACCGAGAGAAATACGAAGAAGAGGTGGATATTTTTTGATTTCAGAAAGATAGTAATGAACACAGAAATAACCGGTACGCACCATAATTCCCTGGTCAGATAAAGATTCACCAAGGAGATGCGAGTCCAGGCCTTCAACATAGAAAGACATCGTGGAAGCTGGGGTTTGATTCAAAAGATGAATTTTCGGATGATTTTTCAAAAAATCATAAAGGGTATTGATGTTATTTTCTAAACGATCGTGGTCAGATTTTTCTAGCGAATTTAACCAATCAAGACCACGCCCTAGCGCAATAATTTCACCCCAAGCCTGGAGGCCTGGTTCGAATTTAGTGTGTAAGTGATTGGGATTGTCAGCAGAAAGAAGATAGGAAGATTTTTTCACGTCATCCACCATCCCACCACCGATAAAGGTTGTGTCGAAAAACTTGGCGAAAGGCTTCTTCATCACAATGACACCGAGAGAGGCGCTATACATTTTGTGCGCAGAAAAACAGATAGCGTCCGGTTCAATATCGTGGAGGAGCTCAGAATTATGCGCCATCGCCTGGGCAGCATCGACAATAATAAAACCATTCCTCGAGTGGACATATTCGGCCACTTCTTTGAGGTTAAGTTTCTCGCCATTAAAATTACTCATGGCATTCATCACCACGATGGAATTATCGGGAATTTCGGAAACTTGGACTGAGCCGTCATTATCGCGAGTTAAGACTAGTCGCTCGATTTTAGCAGTTTGTGAAGCTGATAGAGTGGAAAGAAAAACTGAATTATGCTCAATATCAGAGGTGACAATAGTCTTAATATTAGCCTGCTTAAAATTAAATTGATTAAGCAATAAATTCAGACCATAGGTGGTATTCAAGGTAAAGCTGACAAAATAATCCTTAGGTTTGAGCTTAAGAAATTTTAGAACCTTTTCTCTGGTTTCCTCAACTTTTTGGTCGGTTTTCTGACCCCAAGCATATTTTACCCGTTCACCACAGGAATTATATTCCGTATAGTATTCCACTAAACTATCAACCACTGGCTGTGGACGCAGAGACTGACAGGCAGCGTCAAAATAATAATCATGTGATTTTAAATATTCAAAACCAGGGGCACGCAAAGAATCGGATTCGGAAAAAATAGTTTTCGGTTGAGTTTCTTCTGTTCCGCCAAAAATAGATGACGCAGACTTACTAAGCTTAGCTTTCAGTTCAGAAAAATTCATCAACCTCCTTTGCTTAATTTTACCACAAAAAGAAATATAAGTTTTCCACATATTCACATTGACAGATATTAGATTTTATATTTTAAGTTATTTTTCTTGTTCGGTTTTAATTTCCATGGTTTTACACAAGCATTTTAACTTTTCCACATTGGTGTTTGGTTTAATAAAATCTTGTTCGGTTTTAGTGTTTGGTTTTGTTCGGATTTAGTATTTTAACAGAGGTATGCTGTATATTTTTTAGAATATAACGAGTTTCTAGGCCACAAAAAATACCCCAAAGCTTGGAGTATTTTCAAGATTTAAAGATTTTCTGACTCGAGTTCTAAGCCAAGGATTTCGGCCGCTTGATGAAGGATTTCAGATTCTTCATCAGTAGCAAACTCGAGGCGTTGCTTAAATAGCTCTGTAGTTTCCGGGAAGGAGCGGTCGACGATTACTAGAGAGCGGGCAGACCCCTCTTCACGCTTCAGGAAACCTAGAGCGACCAGGTTATCGATATGTTCCGCCACGGAAGCGGGACTTTTCAATCCTAGGCCAGAGGCGATCTCGCGATAAGATGGTGAGTGGTCATGCTCGGCAATGAATTCAGCAAGAAAATCCATTAAACGCTTTTGTTTTTTAGTCAATTTGTAACGCATATTTGATATAATTATATATTAGATGATGATAAATAAAATTAGATTTTTACAGAGCATTTTGTTTATTGATTTATTTTTGGTAAATAAAAACTTAAGGATGGGAGGCAAATAATGAAGAGCGCTTATATTGATGGTTTAGCCCCGAGACGCAGTAAGGTAGTCTCCCAGAATTCTAAAAATAACACTGCAGTTTTTAAGAAAAATATGACGAATCCTTTACCTAGGAAACAATTAATTGATCCATTAGAAATTGAAAAAATCCAACGTGAAAAACGTAGTCGATCAAAAATCGCTAGAGTTGAGACTATATCGAATGAGCCAGAAGTGACAGCAGAAGATTTTTCTCAAACTGATAATTACGACGATTTTTTGGAACCAATTTCAGCTTTTAATCTCGAAAAAGATCAAAAACAAAATGA
>CAUTXE010000072.1:0-3927 GCA_963542185.1 uncultured Candidatus Saccharibacteria bacterium
ACTCCATTCGTCGAAAATAAAAAATAAATCCCTGCGATAAATATAAAAACATCCGCCTAGTATGCTTTGCATACAGGCGTCTGATTCATCGAAATAAAAAAGAGTCGCTACGCTTCTTATTTTAATTTTTAAAACCTAAAATTATAGAACAAGTTCTAAATTTTAAATTTTAAAAATAAAAATAGAGTTCTTCGAACTAGATATTTCTCTCATGGAGCACGCCTGGCTTCGCGGCTGCTCCATTCGTCGAAAATAAAAAATAAACCCCTATGGGTTTTATTTTGTTATTTTCTCCTCATGGAGCCGCCTTCGAGATTTGAACTCGAGACCCCTTCCTTACCATGGAAGTGCTCTACCACTGAGCTAAGGCGGCGGGTCATGTATAAACATGAATGGTGCTGGAGGTAGGACTCGAACCTACGAAGGTGTAACCCGAGAGATTTACAGTCTCTTGTCATTGCCGCTAGACTACTCCAGCTTTTAAAATTCATCCACCTGCTGGCGTGAGCCAAGCCCAGACAGATAGGAATATTATAGCAAGGTGGGGCGGATTTTTCAACAGGTTTCTGGAAATAAAAGATATGGAAAAATTTCATAGAGCCTAGAAGTGTATTTGTGAAATAAGGTTTTATTTTTTAGAAATAAAAAGGAGCGCTTCTAAGTACCACAATTTTTTAGAAATAAAAAAGGAGCGTTCATCACGCCCCAATTTTTGCGCAACATTTGCGCTGGATTTTGCAATTTTAGATTTTGAATTAGGTATTCAGGTTTAGCTTTTGTTTGATATTGGGTATGAGTTTAAGTTATTAGTCGAGTTATTTTTACCTAATTTCAATCAAGTTTAGCTATTTTGGGACCGCCGTGGTGGTGATAGAAAGAAATAATTTTCTCATCCTCCGGAATTTCTACCTCGAATGTGATCGGCCGAAACGTACGGCGGAAGCCACACAAATCATAATAAGCCTTCAGAAGATCAGAAGTGTTTCGAGTGTCTCCATGGGGATTGCTAGTCATTGCATAGTGCGCTCCGGTGAAAGTCTTGCGGACTACTTCGTTATCTAGCAAATAATCTTTTTCAGAGAGGATTAAATTTCTTGGCAAATTATCATCGCCAAGGTCTCTGGTGTTGTTACGGAGAGCCAGGTATTGGTCAATCAATAACGCTAGAGAGCTACTGCTTTTTTCCAGATCGAAATTGGGAATGATCGGAATAAATCCCAGCCAGCCTAAAAGAAATCTTGACGCGAGTAGAAGTGGCCCGCCATATTTGAGCAGTGTATGAAGTGGCTCTTTAAGGAAAAATCCATAGGTGCAAGGATTCAGGCTGAAGGTTGCATCGAAGTTGTTTTCCATTTTGTGGATGACGATGTCGCCCACGCTAATAGAGTGACCAATTGTGGTGCGGCTGAGGCGTTTAAATTCCTTGTTGCGTCGAACTATAGCCTTACGCATGGCGGTAATGTAGGTTGGTACATTAAAGCCAAAATTACTATAGCTTAACGCGTAAACTCCGTCACCATCGTGCAAATGATCTAAAATATAGTTAAATGCACTAATAGAGGAGTTTTGCACCCCGCAGATTTGGAAAAAATCTGCTTTGCCATTGGCTTTGCCATGACGTACCGTGTGAACACGGGTGGTGGCAGAAATCAAAGCCTTACGCAGAATAGCTGCGCTGACCGAATTGATTACCATAAAAACGATAATCCACTGCCATATTCTCGGTAGTTCCGTGAAACCTAAAATTGCAATTGTTTGATAAAAAAATGTACTCATTTTTGACCCCCTTTTCTTGTGAACATGCAACAAAAATCAAAATGTATCAGAGATATATTACCACATTTTAATGGTTATGTCAATCTGCTAGTTAGCCTTTTTGTAGAGCTTGTATTGGTCGGTACTTCCCTGGTTCTTGATGATGGTATTAATGGCGTCAAGGATTTGCTGGTCGGTTTTGGTATCGCCAGAACTATATCCGTCGAAAATCTTATCACCGATTACCATAAATGGTACGCCGCGCACGTCCTGGTCTAGGAATTTACCGAAATTCTTCATGAGGGTTTTATTATCCTTGTCACTCCAAACTTCGAAAGAATAGATATTAACTTTATTTTTGGTTTCAGCTGGTAGTTTGGAAATGAATTTGGCGAGAGCTTTACAATGTGGGCAACCGTCACCCCAGAAAATATAAATATTTGATTTGTTACTACCAAGATCGATGTCGGATTCGTGATTAAAGGCGAATTCGGTTCCTTGGGATTGTTTTGAAGTTGATTGATTGGTATTCTCGGTCTGAGTGGATTCGGTGGATTCATTTAGACTTGATTCGGCTGACTTGTCTGAGGAGTTTTTATTCATAAGCGGCATCACAACTACAGCAATGGTAGAAAGAATGGCGAGAATAGCGAGAACGATTAGGGAGGCGAGCTGGGCGCGTTTTTTGTTAGCAGACTGAGTATTTTGAGGTGTAGAATTTTCCATAGATTTATTATAACTTTTGGTGGGGAAAATGTAAAAAGTTTATTGATTTTGATAATGTTTATGGTAAGATAGAATTTGTGTGTTTTTAAACGACTCTTTTTTAAAAGATTTTTCAGGAATTTTTCAGATTTTTGTTACATTTTATTTTGTTTGTGCTAATATAGATTTAAGGATGCCATTATTGAATAAATTTTGGGAGAGAGATTTATGATAAGTGTGATTTTTGGTGATCCGAGAGGGTCTTTATCATGTGGCTTGACTAACAAAAATGGCACCCTTTTGTGAAGCAAGCGTAGCTCCGATCGTCAAGGTCGGAGCTTTTTTCTCTTCAAGGAGGAAGTGTTTTATGGTGATACATGATTTGTATCCAGAAAAATCAAAGGTAATGCTTTTAATACACCCAATGTTGGCTTCGAGTGAGTCGATGAGGAGATATTTGGTGGAGAATATCCTGAAAGAAACTAATGAATATCGATTTATTATACCGGATTTATCGGGGCATGGTGAGGCGGCTGATGAGATATATGAAAGTGCGGTGGAAGAGGCGCGAATATTGACGCAATATTTATTAGAACACGGAGTGACTAAGATAGATTTGGGTTTTGAGGCATCGCTGGGTGGAGTGGTTTTTTTTGAGTTGTTGAATCGCGTTGAAATTATTTTTTAGCGACTATTTTTCGAGGGTGTAAGTTTTTATGAAAACTCGAGATTGGGTGGATTTTTAATGACTAAAATAATGCTGGCGAAACAGAAGAAAGGCCGAAAAGACCCGAAGTTAGCAGTGAAGAAAATGTCCAAAATGTTTGGAAGTCAAGCTGGGGCGGTGATGACAGAGAGGTTTTTAAAGATTGACCCTCTGAGCATAAAAAATATTGTGCGAGACTGTTCAAATGTGAGACTACCGAAAATGGATGCTGAAATGCAAAAGTCTTGCGTATTTTCTTATGGTAAAAAAGATTCAGATTTGAGGTTAGCGAGGAGAAAAATTCCGAAAATGTATCCAGATGTGAAATTAGTGGTGGATGAGGGTTATGGGCATTGCGAGAGAATGGTGAAAGATGCGGAGGGGTATGTGAGAAGGGTAATAGGTGTGGATTAAGAGCGCGTGTATTGAAATACACGTGGCCACTCGTCGAAATAACATAAAGAAGCTAAAAATAGCTTCTTTATTTATATTTTTACCACTCAAAGTAAAAGATAATTATATTCTCTTTTACTTCTCGATGCTAAAAATCTAAAAAAAGAACATAAAATGTTCTTTTTGTTCTTTCTCCTCGTGGAGCCGCGTGTCGGCTCTGCCCCGACGACCTGCCGCTTACAAGGCGGCTGCTCTACTAGCTGAGCTAACGCGGCGATTTGTACTCATATGTACCTTCTTATTTTAGCATGAGTTTAAGTTCTTCACAACCGCAAGTCTAATGTCTCTTGAATCATCTTGCGTCGACG
>CAUTXE010000073.1:0-3830 GCA_963542185.1 uncultured Candidatus Saccharibacteria bacterium
AGCGGACAAATGTTTTTGTGTCGATATCAATTGTGCGTGACATATACTCCTTTGTTTGATTATATCATTGGTGATTCAAGATATTGCCAGAAACTGGTTTGATTGGTGTCGAGAATACTGAAATTATGGGCTTTTAAATCTTCACGAATCTGGTCGGCCTTAGCATAGTCTTTATTTTGTTTAGCTTTGGCGCGCTCTTCGATGAGAATTTGAATTTCATTTGATGGCAGAATGAGGCTATCGAAGAAACGAAGCCCGAATAGTTCATCGACAAAACGCCAATCATCCATGGTTAATTCGTTTTGATCAATTTCAGCAAAAACTTCAGCGGAGTTAAGGTTCTGATTAATGATATATGTAAGCTTCTCTTGTAATTCTGTAGTATGATAGTTGGTTTTTTGAATTTTGGTAAGAAGTGTAGCTTGATTTTCGATAGTAGTAGTTTCCTGCAGGGTTTTCGCAAGGCGATTTAGCCAATGCAGACGACGATTTTTGGCAGCTGCAAGACCTTCGAAAGTGAAATTTCGTTCGGATTGATAATGTCCTTGCAAAATCCAGAGCTTAAAATCAAGCGGTGAGAAGCCGCGGTCTTTTAAATCTTGAATGGAGTATGTATTGCCGAGAGATTTACTAATTTTTTGATTATCAATAGTGATGAAATTGGCGTGGAGCCAATAGTTGGCCATAGTTTTACCAAAGGCGGCTTCGGATTGGGCAATCTCGTTGGTGTGGTGAATCGGAATGTGGTCGATGCCGCCAGCATGAATGTCGAGAGGTTCACCTAATTCGAAATGTGAGATGGTGGAACATTCGAGATGCCAGCCTGGATAGCCTTTTTTGCCTTGAAAATCCCATTGCATGGCATGATCTTCGCCAGGTTTAATAAATTTCCAGATAGCAAAATCGGAAACGTTGCGTTTTTCGGAATTAAAATCGACACGAGCGCCGGCGCGAAGATTGTCGAGGTCGAGTCTGGCAAAATCGGCATAGGTAGCAAATTTACTGGTGTCAAAATAAATCCCATCGGAGGTTTCGTAGGTGTATCCACGCGAAATTAAAGTGTTGATTACCTCAAGATCTTCCTGAATGTAGTCGGTGGCACGGCAGAATTTGGTAGGTGGTAGTAAATTCAAAGCGTTAAAATCCTTAATGAAGGCAGCTTCGTAAAATTTGGCAATTTCCCAAACGGTTTTATTTTCACGCTTGGCGCCTTTTTCAAGCTTATCTTCCCCGTCGTCGGCATCAGATGCGAGGTGTCCAACATCGGTGATATTGATAATACGGTGAGGGGTTAGGTGATTAATTTGGAGAGTTCGAACTAGGAGATCCCAGTAGATATAGCTAGCAAAATTTCCAATGTGGGCAAAATTATAAACGGTTGGTCCACAGGTGTAGATTTTGACGTTTTCGGGATTTTGAGGAATGAATTCTTCGATTTGGCGAGTTTTGGTGTTGAATAAGTGAAGTTTAGTCATGATATTTCTCGATTAATTAGTTTCTTCGGATTTAAAAAGCAAATCATTACAGCAGAAAACTAAGTCACGCAAAACATCATCATAGGTAGCGTCATAGGTACGAAAACCAGCGGCAAAAGGATGACCACCGCCGCCAAAATAACCAGCGACCTTGTCCGCGATCGGCTTGGAGGTACGAATTTTGCCGGTGACTTTGCCATCTGGATAAGTTTTAATAGCGACAGCCACTTCCACGCCTTCGACCATCTTCATTTCTTCAAGAATAAGGGCGTTTGGATTGTATTCATCGGAAAATTCCGTAATATCAGACCAAGGAATATGGATGGTGGAAAGCTTATCGTCGAGACTATATTCGATGCGCTTGATGAGGTCGGCTTTGTAATCGAGAATACGACGAGACTTCTTCATGTATTCTTTGCGATTTTCTTCGAGTTTATTGATGTCAGCGCCAAGTTCGGTGAGGTGGGCGGCGACGCGGAAAGTATCAGCGGTGACGCCGGCAGTGGTGAGTCCAAGAGTATCGGAAAGTAGACCTTGGAAGATATTTTCGGCGGCGGATTGATTGATTTTAATATTCTGATCAATGGCAATTTTGTAAATCAGATTAGTGCAAGATGGCAAATGTTCGATAATGCTTTGATGCGGAAAATCTAAATCGTCGGCAGTTTCGTGATGATCGATGACGAAAATTGGTTTGGCGTAGAGAATATTGCGGATAACCAAATCGTCAAGTAGCTTGCTAAGAAGAATAGTGGCGGCGGTATCGACAATGATATAACCGTCCGCGTGGTAATCAAAATTTTGATCAATGCGTTCCCAGCCGGAAAAATAACGGAGATATTTTGGCACATTGACCGGGCAATAAAGTGAAACTTCTTTGTCTTCAAGGAGTGCTTCCAGGGCTAAGCTGGAACCTAAGGAGTCCCCGTCTGGATTTTCGGCTTGAATGACGCAGATTTTGCTTTTATTTTGGAGAAATTCTGAAAAATTTTGATACATTACTCTTTAATTTTATCATAGTCGGCGATTAGCTGGTTGGCGAAGTCGATAATCTCAGCTTTCTTGGTGGTGTATCCGACTGGCTTGCAGGCAAAAGATTCGGTATTTAAGAAATCTAAGGTATCTAGTTGATGGCGAATGGCGTGAATAAGTTTCGGAATGTTGATGTCAAATTCGGCGATTTTGGATTTAGTGATGGTTTTTTCGAAGAATTCACCCGGTTCACCTGGTTTGACGTTTTTATAGCTTGGGAGAACAAAAAGTAGGCTCATGGATTCGACGGTGTAACTCTTGTAGGTTGGTGAAGTGGTGACAAGATAGTAATAGAAAAGTAACTGAATGGTATAAATGAAAAGTTTCTTGTTATTTTTCCAAGTATCCTTTTCTTGCATACCAGTTGAGGTTTTGAAATCGTAGATGCGAATGGTCTTATTCTGTTCATCGATGGTGAGGTGGTCGATAGTACCGGTGATAGGGACGCCTTCAAAGGAAAGTTTTTCATGACTGAAAGAAACTTCGGCTTTGGCATGTTCGTCAAAGAGAATGTCGTGGAAATATGCGATACTTTGAAGTAATTCGGTTTTGCCAATGGTGATAAGATCTTCAATTTCACGCTCTGAAAGATCAAGATTTTTGGCGTTTTCAATGTAATATTCGAGAGCTTGCTCGGCAGTGATTTTTTGGTTGGTAATCATCTCAAAACATTTGTGGATTAGATTGCCTTTTTCGATATTTACTACATTTTCAATACTGCGTGGCGCGCCAATGAGACGGGTGCGGTAGAAGTTTAGCGGACCATTATATTCAAGGTCTACGAAATTTGAAACATCGGTGGCAGAAAGCCAAATATTGTCGGCCTTGGCGTGAAGATATTTGAGCAAGTCATCTTTTGGATCGAGATATTTGTCGAGCCAGGTAGATTTTAGATGTTGTAATTCGGTAATTTCAGAATTATCGGACGGATGCTGGAAAATTTCAGGCGCTTCTAGTAACGGAGAAGTTTTGATGATTTTTTCCTCATTGATTTCCATCATCATACCAAGTGGCTTGGCAATACTCTGGTTGTGATTAATAGTGGCACTGGTCATGGTGAGAGATTTAGCGGCACGAGTTATGGCCACAAAGAGGAGACGTAGGTTACATCCTTCACTTTCGGTAGCACCATTAACAAAAGTCAGATTAAAAGGTGGTTTAATTCCCTGTGATCTACGATTCTGATTCCAATGAGCATCCGAAAGATCAAGGAGAAAGACGTGTTTAAATTCAAGACCTTTAGATTTATGGGCGGAGATTAGAGTGATGGCGTTTTGGTCATCGGAAAAAATTGCAGATTTTTGGATGGCAGTATTGGTGGCT
>CAUTXE010000074.1:0-3424 GCA_963542185.1 uncultured Candidatus Saccharibacteria bacterium
CCAATTCTCACCGCTCCAGACGGCGGTAATGGTTCCGGTACTCGTAGCAATGGTCGCTCTGGTAAGAATCTCATTGTGGAAGTTCCAGTTGGTACTGTGGTGAAGCGTGATGGCAAAATCATTGCCGATCTTACCGAAGATGGTATGCAGGCTGTCATCGCTAAAGGTGGTGATGGCGGTTTTGGTAACGCTCACTTTAAGTCTAGTGTGCGTCAAACTCCAGTGATCGCTGAAGTTGGTGAACCAGGTGATGCTTTTGAAGCTGAAATCGAATTAAAACTTCTCGCTGATGTCGGTCTCGTAGGGCTTCCAAATGCTGGTAAGTCGACTTTTCTCGCTAGTGTCACTAATGCCAAGCCGGAAATTGCTGATTATGCTTTTACTACCCTTACGCCAAATCTCGGTGTGGCCACTATCGATCGCAACGATCTCTTAATTGCTGATATTCCGGGTCTTATCGAAGGCGCCAGTGACGGCCGCGGTCTCGGTCATGACTTCTTGCGTCACGTCGACCGCACTGCTGTTTTGCTCCATCTTATCGATGTTTATCAAGATGATGCCGGTCAAGCTTACGCTACGATTCGTGGTGAATTGGAAAAATACTCTGATCTCAAATCACGCACTGAAATCGTCGCCCTGACCAAATGTGAAGGTTTGGATGATGAAATTATTGAAATGCAAAAACAGGCAATTCTTGAGGTTAATCCCGAAGCTAAAATTTTTGCCATTTCCTCCGTAGCTAAGAAAAACCTCGATGATTTACTTCGCGCTCTGCTCGCCTCTGTCAAAGAGAATCAAAAACAACAGGAAATTGCCGCCGAGCAAATCGGTGCCAATCCAGTTGAATTTAAGACCGTTATTATTTCGCACCATGAATCAGAAATCCCAACTATCTCGCTCAGCCATCACGAGCTAAAGAAGGCCTGGCAGGTCACTCAGGACGAAAAAGGTGTCTATCACGTCACCGGTGAAAAAATTGAAAAATTTGCTCGTCGCACTGATCTTTCGAATTACGCTTCGGTTAACCGCTTGCGCGATATTATGAAAAAACTCGGCATTCGTGCTGAGCTTACCACGCGCGGTGCTAAAGCCGACTCGATTATTGAAATTTCTGGTAAGCGCTTCACTCTCGTCGAAGATTACTAAAACCAAGAAAAATATCCTCTTTCGAGGATATTTTTGCTGATGCGCGCCCACCCTAGGGCACATTGGTTTGTTTTAATCCGTATTTTTGTTTTTAATGAAATCTCCACACTCCACTAATTGCATAATGGAACCCTGTGAAGCGTATCAGCTTATGTTTATCATATAGGTTATGCTCTCTAATGTCAAGAGAAAAACATAAGAATTTAGCTACCTGCTAAAAAATCACAAAAATTCTCGTCACAGCATTTAGTTTTTGAGTTATAAAAATGGCGTCAGCAGTTGTTTTTTTGAATCACTAAAAAGGCCAGCCAAAGCTGACCTTTTAAATATAGGGTTGGTAAAAACTGTGGTAACTTAAGATTTTTCGGCCGCACGAAGTTTCTTTAGAGACCTTCCGACAGATTTTTCTTCGTCGATCAAATCGCTTAGTTCCTGCTGCGCCTTATTAAGCTCAACCTCCGCTTCCTCTTTAGCTTGTGTCAGCTCGGCATACTTTTCCCGGTAATCTTCCATGTTCGTGTCGAAAAGATCAAGCGTTCGTTTTAGCTGATTAAGCTCATCGTATCGCGGCTTTTGTCTTTCTTCGTAAATTTCCGCTTCCACATTCATCCGGTCTATCACTAATTCAGATTGATTGGATAGATTCTTACTGAGTCGCGCCTCTAGTTCATTCAAAATCTTTGAACATGGACTAATCTCCCCGGTCGGACCAGGCGTACTAATCACACCTAGGTCATCTCTTAGATATTTAACCAGATCAGTTAGGAATACGTTTTCTTCCTTGAGGTTTTCGTTCATAGCTTTGGCTGCACCATTCGATTCTAGTAGCATTTCTAGATGCTGTGGATTGTAAAAACCGTTATTAGATGCCTTGTCTGACATGCGATTAACCTCTTCGCGCACCTTTGACTGCTCCTCTGTTAAAAAGCTAATCTTAGAGGATAAATTTTGATAATCCTCCATGAGTGCATTGAATTTTTGCGTAGCCATAAGACATGCATTCCGCCTCGGTTCCATTTCTTCCTGTAAGGCATTTTGACGAGCTTCCAGTTCTTTGATCTTCATACTATTAGTCATAACTATTAAAACATCCTGCTTCTTTGACATTTAGTACCCACCTTTCTAAAATGATACGATTTACAATAGTTTCATGTTTAGTTAACTAAAAACTTAAAATTCGGTAACTCTAGTTCAAGCATTTGTTTAATTCTGCGTACGCGGTAGCTATGGCTTTAAAAGTGTTTCTTACCGCTTCTGCTTCATTATGTAGCTCTTGGAATTTTTCTGAAGCTACATTAGTTGCATTGATTAAATCAAGATGTTTCTTGGATAGCTCGCAAAGCGGAGAAATTCGAGACTTTGTCATCTCTCTTTGATGACCAGCATCGATATTGATTTTCTCTTCCTTCAGTTCTTCAAGTTTTTTCTCCAATGTTTCACGTTCAGATTTTAAAGCATTGGTTTTACCGAAATCATGCCTATTTTCGTAATCTATTGTGGAATCAATGAACTTTAATCTGCGAGTAAGTCTCGAAATCTCATCTTCGATTTGATCCGAACGCTGTTCGTAATCGAGTTGTTCGATGAGTCGTTCCTGCAAGGAATTTTGATTTTGCTTCTTCAATTCCAGCAGAGTTGAAAAACAAGTTCGTTCGGCCTCTTCGGCGTTTTGGAAATCTTGGTAGGCTGTTTTTGATAATTCTTCCAATTCTGCTTGCATCGTTTCCAATTCATCCCCCAGAGGTCTTAGTTTTTCTTGCAACGCTTTAATTCGTTGATTTGCATCTGACATTTTTACACCAACCTTTCTGTGAAAGAACTAGCCGAATCTTCGGCCCCAACACTAATATTATGCCATGAAAACTGATATTTGTAAATGTGTTATAATGGATTTATGTCTAAGGTTAAATTCACCATTATTTCGTTATTTTCCGATGCGCTTGGTCCCTATTTGAATGCTTCTATGATGTGGAAAGCTAAGGAAAAGGGTATCGCCGAGTTTGATTTTTTGGATTTGCGTGAATTTGGCCTCGGTGCGCATAAATCTGTCGACGATACCCCTTACGGTGGCGGTGATGGTATGCTCTTAATGTGTGAACCAGTCTTCAATGCCATTGAAAGTGTGAAGAAAAACAGTCCGAACGCTAAAGTTATCCTACCGACTCCAGCCGGTCAAACCTGGCATCAGGGAATTGTGCGTAATTTCGTCGAACGCATTAACCGTGATGAAGAAAATCACTATATCATTCTTTGTCCACACTACGAAGGCTATGATGAG
>CAUTXE010000075.1:0-3421 GCA_963542185.1 uncultured Candidatus Saccharibacteria bacterium
ACTTTGTCGGTACCGACGGAGTTCAAGGTTTGAGAAACTGAAGCGATAGTTTCAGAATCACCTTCACTGGCAATTTTAATATCGTCATAATGCACTTCTTTCGGCGGATCATAGCGCAACATCATAGCCTGATAGCCACTATTGGAAATCAAGAAGAAATCGACGCCGTCGCCGTTAACATTAAAACGATCAGTGAGTTCCTTAATAGTGCTACGTGGGGCTTGTGAGGTGACAAGAAATTGATAAGGCTCTCCAGCGCCACCTTTTTGCAAGGGCAGAACGTAGTCGCTATGCATTTTGGCAATATCAATTAGGCCGAACACCAGAGGTAGACGCTCTTCGAGTGGGCGCATATCGAGGTATGGAATATTAAGGGTCAGCGAACGGCGAGAGGTGGCCTCTTCCTCATTTTCACGCCTGGCTGCCTGGATTTGTGCTTCATTCATTTACTTAATTATAACATAAGCAGGTTCAGAATTTTAGGCGGATTAACAGATTAGACAAGGGGTGGATAATAAGCTATAATATATTTGTCTTGTTTAACAAGAGTAACTTAAAATTGACAGTTTTTCAAAGGAGGGGAACATGAAAAAGAAAGATGCTGACCTGGTGGATTTTAATGCCGACCTAAACAAGCTCATCAATTACGCAAAAGAAATGGTGAATCAGATGCAGGCTTTTCTCTATTATACGGATGGCTTGCGACAAAAACTGCGGGCGCTAGACGATAATTATCGTTCGTCACTGCACATGAAGGATGTTTACGAACCGGATGAATTGAAAGCCTACGAAGAGCTCAGCCGCTACATGCAGATAATTTACTATACGGTGCCGCGCCTGAAGCAGAACCTTAGTAAAGTGAAGGATTCGATTAATTTCATCAACCAAGTAATACGACCTGATCATTTTTTAAATTATTGGATCTTAATCGGTGAAGATTTGACTGCTGCCGTGAAATTATTTATAGATTACGATCAGTTTTTGGCGAAGGCGCTGAATATTGAGTTAATTCATAATGCAGTACTGGTTTATTCTTCCAAGTTGGCACAGCGTGAAGGTGAATCGATTAACGAAGAGACCGAGCGGGAGTGGATTGACGTAAGTCTTAATTCCCTAGCCCAGGCTTATACGGCTTTTTCGGAATTGGTGAACCATTTTAACGATTTCCAGAAGATAAATATTAAATATCGACCGACGGAATCGAAAATTCTCAGCACGTCGCCGTTTTCGATTGAACTGGGCGGACATTGGAATGTAATTATTAACGAATCGAAAATGCCACCAGTGAAGACTTGCGATACTTATGTGGCGCAGCCGAAAATTAATGAACAGCGGAGCAAGATTCGCAATCTGAAAGATTATTATCAGGAACAATTTCTCACACGCAAAGTGCAAATGAAGATGTCGGGCCTGGTGGATACAGAGCGTGTGTTTACGTTTGATACCAAGATGGTCTGGATTATCTCTAGTGTCAAAGACGCGATTGATGAAACCTTGAAACAGGCGGACACGATGGGCGCGCTTCTGGTCATCAATGATCTAGTTTCGGAAATTTCCGCAAGTATCGGACGAAAAAGCGACTTGCCATTAATTTTTAAAATTACGCAAAATCTAAAGAAAACAATCTGATTAATTCAAGTTCTAAACTTAAGCAAAATAATCTGAGCAACTCAAGTTCTAAATTTAGTTAAAAAATGATCTGATTAATTCAAGTTCTGAAAAATTTGTCAAAAAGGGACGCCGCTTCGCGTCTCTTTTTTCTTGCGAAGATGCAAAGAGCCCGGGTGATGTTTTTTCGCGTCTCTTTTTTCTTGCGAAGTGTTGCACTTGAGGTTTTAACTTGGGTTTTTTCTTGCGAGAGGGCGAAGATATGCTATAATATTTTAAATATCTTACTAATTCTGCATGGAGAAAATATGGCAGTTAAAAAGAAAAGGATTGTGATTTCTAAATTGAATCGTAACAACAATCACAAGCACAGCGAAAAGCGCAAGCGCAATAAATAAGAAAATAACCTCTGATGAGGTTATTTTTTCTGGTTAGTACGGGATAAAAAAAGTAGTGTCCTAAATAAAGAGTAATTGTCTAGGGTTTAAAAAATAAACTTATTAAGACTTAACTAAGCGCTATATTAATCTAGATAGGGCTTGTCGCTGAAATATTCCATGAGATCCTGGCAGGGGCCACCCTGGATAGTGTCTCCGTTATCGGCAAAATCGTCGCCACAAGTGAGTTCACCATCGTCGAAGTCGCAACTATTGATACTACATTCGTTGAGATTGCAGACGGCAGCGGATTCATTGGGGTAGACCGCGACAGACTCGATAGAATCTGAGCCGAAAGTGGAATCATCGTAATCCGAATCATAGAGCACTTCATTATTACTAAGCTTTGAAGCGTAATCGGTGGCTAATTGAGTTTCGTCGATTTGCGAAACGTAATCGGTAAAATTTTGATTTTCTTCGTTCATTACTTTCATTATAACCTAGATTTTCCGAGTGGACCGGAAATAAAAAAAAGAGCCGACTGGCTAGATTTTAGTTTGGTACACCCGGGGGGATTCGAACCCTCGACCCTCTGTTCCGAAGACAGATGCTCTAATCCGCTGAGCTACGGGTGCAAGTGAGGTTTTCCTCTCTTTAATTTTACCATAGAACAAAAAATACGCCGAGAAATTCTCGGCGTATCATGTTTTCAAAGGGCAATTAATAAATTGGTTAATTGCTTAAGGTTAGAATTTGAAGTAAGATCCGGAAGCTTAGAAACTTCCTTGAAGGCGGCTGCGATATGTCCTAACGGAATATATTTAATTTTGCAGCCAGAGAAAAGTTGTTCATTTTCAAGCTCTTGAGCTTGCAATTCTTCGGCATCCTCAATAAGGCTGCCATCGGTTTCATAATTTAAAAATTCTTGATATCTTTGCTCGGCGAGCAGCATGCGCTTATTCTTGAGGTCGTTCTGGAAAGCTTCCACCAAAACATGGTCAATTTTCTCAATCTGATTGCAAAATTCATTAACCAGACCCCAGAATTCCTGGCGGCGCTCTTCGGTACTTCTGACATATTTCAGAAACATCGGTTGACGAATCAAGCAGTCGATGTTCGAATAAATACCATTGAAGCGCTTCCAACTTTTGCTGTAACAATCGATCACGTCCTTCAGCCGGCGAATATTACCGGTGTCAATCCAGCGGCGTTTGAAAAACTGGCAGGACTCGGTCGTGAGCGTAATGTAGCTAATGTCACTTACGATTTGATTGGACAGGCGGAAGAGTTGATCTTGGTCGAGAATAGTTTTCTGACCATTAGTTGCGGCTTTCTTCCTCTGGTTTTCAATAATTTTCTTCCAGCGGGCATCTGTTATGCCATTTATTTTTTCGCGATTAATATTGAAGTCGTTGACATACAATTCGATACTTTTC
>CAUTXE010000076.1:0-3336 GCA_963542185.1 uncultured Candidatus Saccharibacteria bacterium
GCTCAAAGCCTTACGAATAGCTTCCTTGCGATCCTGAATCAGGAAGAGATTTTTCTCGCGCACGTACCCCTGTTTTTCAGCACCTTTCGCAAATTCTTCCATAATCATCTGCGGATCTTCATCGCGCGAATCGTCTTCGGTTACCACGATATAGTCACTATTTTTTGCGCCAATCTCACCCCGCTCTTCTCGTGTCGATTCGTCGCGTCGCCCCGCTCCACCAAACAGGGAAATTACCTTAGTTTTCTCCGTCCGTGCAGACTTAATTGCTTCGAAGACTTTTAAGAATGCATCCGGCGTGTGTGCATAATCCACAATTGCAGTAAAATCTTGCCCCTCATCGATACGATTCATTCGTCCTTCGACTGACTCTAGGCTGTATATACCATCATGAATTTGCTCTTCTGAAAGTCCGAGAATTAATCCCACTGCCGTAGCGGCTAGGGAATTATAAACTGTGAAAGTCCCAGGAATCTGGGTTTCAATCTTAAAGCGAGGTAATTTCGTGGTATTCTTCCATTGATGATTAATCCCACGCGTGTTTGGATTCACGATATATTTCACGCCACTGGCTGATTCTTCCACTTCCTCTGCTTGTAACATTCCGTGCTTTATACCATATGTGATATAATTTGAAACTTTGGTGGCGAAGTATAGCCATGATCCATCGTCTTCATTAATCACACCAGCCTTGGCCATTTTGAATAATTTTGCTTTTGTAGAGCGATAATTTTCGAAAGTTTTATGGTAATCAAGGTGTTCATGTGTGACATTGGTCTCCACCGCAATTTCAATTGGCACCCCGAAAATTCGATGTTGCGCTAAAGCGTGCGATGTGACTTCCAGTACTAAGAATTCTGCCCCCTGTTTTTCAATCTCATTCATGCGATAATTTAACGTTTCCGCATCCACGGTGGTCATGTGCTCGATCTGCTCTTCCAGCTTATCCACTCCCCAGGCCACTGTTGTCATCAGTCCAGTTTTATAACCCGCATGATTTAGCATTTTCCAGATCAGAAAACAAGTCGAAGTCTTGCCATTAGTTCCCGTCACTGCGATTACACGCATTTTCTTACCCGGAAAATGATATTTTTCTGCCGCTAACACTGCTTTTCCCAGATGATAGGGAATCACTAGGCGATTATAATCCGGTAAATTATCCATCAAAAATGTTTTAATTTTCATAATACCTCTTTACTAAATTATACCACACCAGATTTTTATAAGAATTAGCACTCAAAGCTTGACAGTGCTAATTTTTCGACTACAATAGATATATAACCATCAAACAGGAGGAACATGATACTACATCCATTAAGTGACCGTGTCGTTGCAAAAAAAGCAGAGCCTGCTGAAAAAACTGCATCTGGAATTCTTCTCGCTGGTAATCAAAATGAAAAACCAGCCTACGCCATCGTTGAATCCGTTGGTCCAGATGTCAAAAACGTCAAAGCCGGCGACAAAATTATTTTCAAAGAATACTCTACTACCGATGTAAAATTTGAATCTCAAGAATATCTCATCGTTCGTGAAGAAGATATTTTAGCAATTATTAAATAAGGAGAATTATGGCTAAGAAAATTTTTTATGCACAAGAATCTCGTGAAAAAATCTTGAGCGGTGCCAAGCAACTTTATGACGCTGTAAAAGTGACTTTTGGCCCTAAAGGTCAAAACGTGGTTATCGAGAAATCATACGGCAATCCAACCATTACCCACGACGGTGTGACCGTCGCTGAAGCTGTCGACCTGGGTAGTACTGAAGCCAATCTCGGCGAGCAGGTCGGTGCTAAGCTAATCAAATCCGCCGCCCAGAAACTAAATAAAGTTGCCGGTGATGGTACTACCACTGTTACGGTCCTCACCTATAATATTCTAAGTGAAGCTAATAAGCTGATTACCGCTGGTGTTAATCCAATGGAACTGCGTGCAGGTATCGAAAAAGCTGGTGCAGAAATTGTTGAGAAGATTAATCAAGCGGCTGAGCAAATCACTGGTGATAGTAAGAAAATCACCGAAGTTGCCACTATTTCAGCTGGTGATGCCGCCATTGGTGAGTTGATTGCCGGTGTAATTTCCAAAATCGGTAAAGACGGCGTGGTGACCGTCGAGCCAGGTCAAGGTCTCGAAATGGAACAAGAAATCGTTGAAGGTTTCAGCTATGACAAGGGTTACAGCTCTCCATTCTTTGTTACTGATGTAAATCGTCAAGAAGCAATTTTTGATAAGCCTCTTATTCTTCTCACCGACAAGAAAATTTCTTCCAATAATGAAATCCTGCCAATTCTTGAAAAAATCATGCAATCTGGTCGTAAGGATCTCGTGATTATTGCCGAAGAAGTTAGCGGGGAAGCTCTCTCACTCCTCGTCTTAAATAAACTTAAAGGTGTCTTTAATACTCTTGTTCTGAAAGCTCCTGCCTTCGGTGACCGCCGCAAGGAAATTCTAGAAGACATCGCTGTGCTCACTGGTGCCACTGTTATCTCCGAGGAACGTGGTATGAAGCTCGAAGATGCTGATCTTGATCTCTTAGGTTCTGCCAAGAAAATTATCGCCACCAAGGACGAGTCGACCATTATTAGTGGCAATGGTGACAATAAGGAAGTTAAGGCTCGTATTGAGTTGATTAAATCTCAAGCTAATCTTGCCACCTCTGATTACGATCGTGAACAATTTAATAAGCGCGCCGCCGCTCTTCTCGGCAAGGTTGCGGTGATTAAGGTCGGTGGTGCTACTGAAACCGAAATCGATGAGAAAAAGTATCGTGTCGATGATGCCGTCGCCGCCACAAAGGCTGCTCTGGATGAAGGAATTGTGGCTGGTGGTGGTGTCACTCTAGTCAATCTTGCGAACACCTTAGATGATTCTGATCTCGGTGCTAAGATTGTGAAGAATGCTCTCAAGGCTCCATTTATTCACATCACCGAAAATGCTGGTTTGAATTCCCAAGCTCTGCTTTCTGAAGTTGAAAAAGCTAAACCGGGCTTTGGTATTAACGTTATGCAACCAGAAAAAGGCTTGCAAGATTTGAAGAAAGCCGGTGTGATCGACCCAGCTCGTGTCACTCGTGAAGCTGTCCAAAACGCCATTAGTATTTCGGCTACTGCAATCACTATGGGCGCTCTCATTGTCGACATTCCAGAAAAATCCGAACCAGAAGCCATGGGTGGAGGTATGTATTAAATAAAAAATGGAGGCGTTAGCCTCCTTTTTTAATGCAACCCTTTGGTTAGAAAAGACCCACTTGCTATTTTTAAAACTATAAGCTTGGCCAAACGGCCGTGAGTGTGGTTTAAAAAAGTAAGTGGGTCTGTTCTTTTAGTTATCAGCTTTTTCG
>CAUTXE010000077.1:0-3148 GCA_963542185.1 uncultured Candidatus Saccharibacteria bacterium
AAAAATAACTCAATTAATGCTTATTATTATATCACATAACGGTAATGTCGTCAATATTGACCACTGAAACGACCGAATAATAAAAAGCAGAAAAATCTATACTCATGATATAATATATGTATGAAAAAGGTCAATCGACAGCTAGGTGTAAAATTTTTGAAGAATTTAGGGGTTTTTTCTCTGGTATTAGCCGGATTTTTAGGACTTACGACAAGTGATTCTGTGAGTGCCTTAAGCTTGAATGATTTAGGGGTTTCAGGTCAACAAGTTTTGACTCAGGTAGGTGCAGTGATTGACGGTGACGTAGATGAAAGCTGCGAAGCGAACGTTTTCTTGGGATTTCGTCCTTGGTATAAGGGTCTAGCTACGCGTGATGATAATGATAAATGTGTGATTGGCAAGCCAGCTACCTTAGATAGTGGTACGACGAACTGGGCGCCTTTTGTTTGGGTAGTGGTAATGAATATTATTTATGATATTTCTCTGGTGGCAGGCCTAACCGCAACTGGGTTTATTATTTATGGTGGTCTTTCTTACGTCATGAGTGAGGGTGACCCAAATAAGGCAGCGAAGGGTAAGAATATTATTCAGGGTGCAGTGATTGGTTTAATTTTGACGATTTTCGCTTCGGTGATTACGAATACGATTATTAGTGTAATTATTAGTGCAACCTAAGGAGAGAAATGAAATACTTTGCAACAGTAGATTTGGAAAATATCGATTCCCTAAATGAAGGTTTAAATAGATTACCAAATAAAGAAGGTAATTTTACGCTAACCACGATTTTGAATTATATTTATGCTTTAATCGGTCTAGTGGCGGTATTTTATATCGTGCTTGCGGCAGTAAATTTTGCGACAGCGCATGGGGACGTGGGTAAGGTGACAAAGGCAAAAAATACAATTGTTTTTGCAGTGATTGGTTTAATAATTGTGGTGCTAGCTGCTGCAGTGACGAATTTTGCTTTAACCGCATTGAATTAATTAAATATAAGTAAATTAGTTAAGAATAGGAATCAAAGATGAAGCAAGGTATGAAAAAAATAGTGACGAGTTTGATGCTCTTTGTGGGGTGCTTCGGGTTTTTATTTAGCTTAGTATTTTCTAATCATGTATATGCGGAGTCTTCGCGTGAGAATTTTTACGGGGTTTGTGATGACATTGAAGATGAAGATGTGAAGAAAATCGCGGGCTGTGATGAGCCTACCGGGAAAAATAAAGATGTAGTAGAAATTGTGCAGAGTGGCGTGAATGTAGTGATTTCACTAGTCGGGATGCTGGCGATATTCTCAATTATTTACGGTGGTTTCACTTATATTACCGCCCAATCTGATCCAGCGAAAATCAAGCGTGGTAAAGATATGGTGGTCTATGCCGTGGTGGCATTAGTGGTGGCTTTCTTGGCTTACGGCATTGTGCTGTTTGTGACGAGAAATCTGAAATAATTACAGATTGATTCCAGAGAGAAATGTTTCTGTTTTTCTAGAAGATATGTTATAATTTTGGTAAATTAATATTAAAGGAATAATATGAAAATTTCGAATAAACTAAAAGCTTTGGCAATGGGTGGCACGAGCGTAGTTGCAGTTCTAGGTAACTCCGTCAATACTTTTGCTGCTAGTAAGGTGAAGTGTCCTGATGGTACTACTGCTAGCGGTGGTAGCTTAGCTGATTGTACTGCATTAAAAAATGACTCAAATAAGAATGATTTAATGGCACAAGCTAATACTATTATTAACGTAGTGATTGGTGTGGTTGGCTTCGTGGCTGTGGCCTTCATTATCTTCGGTGGTATTCAATACACGACTTCTGCGGGTGACCCAGGTAAAGTGAAGAAGGCTAAAGACACTATTCTCTACGGAATTATCGGTCTTGTCGTTGCAATGCTTGCTTACGCAATCGTGAACTTCGTCCTTTCCAGTGTTTTTAAGGGTTAATTAATAAAATACCCCTAAGGGGGTATTTTTAAGATTTAATTTTAGAGAAAAGAATAAATGAAAAAGAGTTTTAAAAAATTTCTAGCCGTATTTATGTTAGCTGGATTATTTGCGGGCGGAGCTTTAAGTGGCTCGGTGTTTGCTAAGCCACCAAAATCAGCGGCAGGCAATTCCAGTGCTGGTGCCGCTAATAGTTCTGGTTCTGGTGGATCCAGTGGTATTTGTCCTCCGGGATCAAAAAATCCAGGTGCAGCTAATATTGCAGCATGTAATATTGATCCTGACCATAAAGGTGACGACCTAATTAGCGATACGAACAAGATTATAAATGTTGTGATTGGTGTACTTGGCGTAGTCGCGGTAGCGGTGGTGATTTATGGTGGTTTCCTCTTTCTGACTGCCCAGGGTGATCCAGGTAAGATTAAAAAGGGCAAGGATTCGATTACTTGGGGCATTATCGGTTTGATAATTGCGTTATTATCTTGGTCGATTATTAACTTTGTCTTAAGTACTACGATGAGTGCACCAGCAGCACAAAATAGTACTACCACAACTACGGCACCATGAGTAAAAATAGTTTAAGAAATATCATCTATTCCCTATTATTTACAACTTGCTTAGTCCTCGCAAGTTTAGTGAAGCCAGTTTCAGCTTTTACTTGCCCAGAGAAAACAATTCGTGAGAATGAGTCAGTATCGGCACTTTCGGAATGTAATGTAGAAAAAACCGATGGTGATAAATCACTAATGTCTAATGTGGCTATGTTGATTAATGTATTTGCTTCAGTGATGGGATTTTTGGCGGTAGGTATGATAATCTATGGTGGATTCATGCTACTCACTGCACAGGGTGATCCAGCGAAAATTAAACGCGGAAAAGATGTAGTTACCTATTCGATTATCGGTGTAATCTTAGTGATGCTGGCTTACGCAATCGTAAACTTCGTAATGAATAGTGGAATAAAAATTTAAGATAAATCCCTAGAAAAGACCTCTATACTAGAGGTCTTTTTTTAACTGCCGGATATCTTTTTGAGTTTAGAATTTTGGCTAGATTTAATTGATATTTAATTCCCTCATGCTTGCAGTATTTAAGAAACGGCATATATTGAAAATAGTGGATTCGAAAAAAATATACCGAATTCACGGTATATTTAATTTTAGACAATGAGTTATGCGATTGGGATGCGAATAGGTGCTTCGGTCTTTTCTT
>CAUTXE010000078.1:0-3066 GCA_963542185.1 uncultured Candidatus Saccharibacteria bacterium
GCGGAATAAGGACGTGAAATGAAAAAATATAGTGTGATGAGCACTATATTTTTTAGGTTAATTAATTTTTTTGGCTTATGAATTTTCTTCAGAATTAAAGTCCTGATCGTCAAGCCCGTCAAGTAGCTTAAGGCTCTCGCTGCTTGGTAAGGATTCAACATTTTTTAACTTACGCTCGATGGCGCGAGAGGTAGTAGCGGCAGCATCGATTTTGTTGGCGGATTCTTGAAGTTTCTTCTTGGTGGCTTCGAGGAGGTCGCCGAATTTACCAAACTGACTTTTTACGGCACCTAGAATTTGCCAAACTTCGCTACTGCGTTTTTCAATGGCGAGAGTGCGGAAACCCATGAGAAGGCCAGAAAGAATAACTGGCAAAGTACTTGGTGAAGCAATGGTGATATGGAATTTTTGACGGATTTCATCGTCGAGGCCGGGGATGCGAAGAATTTCAGCGTAGAGTGATTCGGTTGGTAAAAACATCATAGCAAACTCGGTAGTGTGTGGTGGATCAATGTACTTGGTGGAAATTTTCTTGGCCTGCTCTTTGACATCGATAGCTAGAGCTTTTTGGTATTTAAGAATCTCGGTTTTATTACCCTGCTCATAGGCGGCTACTAGGCGTTGATAATTTTCTACAGGGAATTTACTATCGATTGGTAGGAAAACTTGAGCGGTTTCGTCCTTGCCAGGCATTTTGACAGCAAATTCAACACGGTCATTTGAACCTTTTTTGGTGGCAATATTTTCAGAATATTGATCGGGACTCAGAGTGTCGCTGATAATATTACCAAGTTGGACTTCACCATAAATACCGCGAGTTTTAACACCTTCCATAACTTTTTTCAGGTCGCCGACGCCGTTAGCTAGGGTCTTCATCTCGCCAAGACCTTGATAGACCTGAGTAAGCTGGGTAGAAATCGTCTTGAAGCTCTCATTGAAGCGTTTTTCGACTGAAGCCTGGAGTTTTTCATCGACGGTTTGACGCATTTCTTCAAGTTTTTTAGTGTTATGATCTTGAAGTTCACGTACGCGAGTGTCGAGAGTTTTTTGGACTAAGCCAAAATTATCTGAAATTTCCTTACGATTTTCGCGAAAGTTTGTGCCGATATCTTTAGTGACGCGGTCGACGTTAGTTTCAATACGAATCATACGTTCATTCATATTGGCAAAAGTCTGCGTGGTTTGGTCTTGAAGAGTGGCGATGCGATTTTTAAGTTCTGGCAGATCGGTGTTTTTCTGATTGGTTTTCGAAAAAACGATAAATAGAATAATTAGGTTGACGACCGAAACGATGAGTAAAATAAGTGTGGTGATATCCATGAAATCCTCTTATGCTAATAAATAAATTATAACACAAAAACAGAGAGAAAAAATGGTTATAATGGACATTCGAGATTAGTGCAGATATTGAATGTGGTGTTTAAATAAATTAGAGATTAGTGCGATTATTTAGAGCGGCGCTCAAAGTGATTTGGTCAGCAAAAGATAAATCGACGCCGAGTGGGAGGCCGCGGGCTAGACGTGTGATGGTGAGTTCGGGATATTTTTCAGAAAGCATTTTTTGTAAAAGCAGCGCCGTACTCTCCCCTTCGACGCTCGGATTAGTGGCGATAATAATTTCTTTAACTGCGTCATTTTTGACGCGAGAAATCAGTTCTTTGATATGCAGAACTTCTGGAGTAATACCGTCAATCGGTGAAATGGCGCCGCCTAGTACGTGATAGGTACCACGATATTCTTTGGTTTGTTCAAAGGCGTAGATATCTAGTGGTTCTTCGACGACCAGAATGGTGGTTTTATCACGGTCTGGAGCGTCATAAAGTGGCGAAGTCTCTTCGTCGGCGTTGATTAAAGAAAAAGTGATTGGACAGGTTTTGACCTGTTCGTGTAAATTACTCAAAGCGTTAATGAGTTGTTCAGAAATTTTGCGATCGCTGCGAAAAAGATAGGTCGCATAGCGTTCGGCGGTTTTATTCCCTACGCCTGGCAGTTTACCTAGCGCGTCGATAGTATCAGTGAGTGCTCTAGGGAGCATTAAGCGCCAAGTCCTAGGTTGCCAAGTTGACCCATCAAAGGTTTCATTTTGTCGGCAGCAATTTCTTGGGCTTTAGCGTAACCATCACGGAAGCAGTTTTCAATCCAACGTTCGAGTTCGGCGATGTCTTCGAGATCGACACGTTCTGGATCGATGGTAACCTTTTTTACTTTCAGCTCACCAGTAATCTGTACTACGACGGCACCGTCGCCGGCTTCTACTTCTACAATTTCATTTTTGAGATCTTTTTGTGCTTTACGAAGTTCATTAAGCATTTTCATCTGGTCAAAGGTAGCACCCATAATTTCTCCTATTATTCTCTATTCTTAATTAATATTTATTATAACATCTCTTACTTAGATTTATAAAGATAGAGACGGTCTGCATTCTGAGATTTTTCGTTGGTCACGATATGTTCGAGTTCATAATTTTCGGTATCGGTAATTTTCTCGAAACTAATAATACTATGCTTCTCAGTATTCTCACTAAGATCTGAGATGTATTGATATTTCGGAGTTTTGTTAAAGATGGTGTATGAGTTAGCTAAGTGGACATAAAAATTACGATTTTCTTGCTTTTCTGGTAGATAGAGTAAATGATTTTCGTAATAACGATCGAGTAGTTTTATGTCGTTAGTGAATTGGTTAGCAACCGGTGCGCTATAGCGATAGCCGTAAATAAAATGATTGAGGTCTGAAACAATAACAATAAGCATAAATAAGCCAATCGGAAGCACGCCAATAACCTTAGCATAGGGGTTGTATGGGAAGATACTGGACCATTTATGGAGAATGTATTTCATGCCGTGGGCAACTAGGACTGCGAGTGGTAGGATGAAAAGAATAATCATTTGTGGATTGAGACCAGAAATTAATAGGGTAAAAACTGTAAGTAAAAAGGCCATAGAATTTCGTGAGGCAAAGAAGCCCTTGAAGGTCGAGATGAAGCCAATAATGGCTAGAGTAATGGCCGGTAAGCCATAAAGCGGAGCAAGAAAAGTGCTTTCAACCAATCCGTTCCAGGTGATTGCT
>CAUTXE010000079.1:0-3040 GCA_963542185.1 uncultured Candidatus Saccharibacteria bacterium
GATGGTAATCCTGATGGCTGGCTGTTTGGGCCTTTTTTTGTTTAGTAAACAGATTAAAATTGATAACGAAAATAATCCTGTGCGAAATTATGTGGGGCAATCGAAAGAAATTATTCAGAGTCAGCTAAATGAAAAAACGGAAGCGGTAAAGAAGCTAAAATCGGAACTCGAACAAAATCCGGTGCGCGAGACGGAGGAAAAAATTCATGCACTGGAGGCGGAAATTCTGGACCTGGAGGAAGAAAAATATAAAGTTGAGAGTAATTTTTATAAAAATCTCCAGAGTGGTACGGATAGAAGAATTGATTTTGTGTTCAAGGGTATTTGTTTGGTGTTCATGTTGATGGTGGCGATTTGGCTAAAAACTAAGCAGAAAAATAGACACGAAAAAATGGATATGAAAATGCCGAAAACACCAAAATTAAAAATGGAAATTCCGGAAAGAAAAGATACAAGTGATAAAAAATAAGCAGAGTTTAAGTGGGATTCAAGGGCTTAGCCAGGAAGAAGTAGAAGATCGCGTTAAAAAATGCCAAGTGAATACTGCGGTTCAGGCGCCGACAAAAACGTTTGGTGAAATTGTACGCAGTAATTCCCTAACTTATTTTAATTTTGTCTTTTTGTTTTTAGCGACGTTGCTATTTTTGGTACGTGCGTACAAAGATATGAGTTTTTTGCCGTTGATTTTTATCAACTCCTTGATCGGTATTTTGCAGGAATTAAGAGCGAAGCAAATTTTGGATAAACTAAGCGTGCTGAATACGCCAAAAATCAAAGTAGTGCGAGAGGCTAAGGAGCAAGAGATTTGGACGCATAAATTAGTCTTAGACGACATTATTATTTTGGAAGCGGGAGCGCAAATTCCAGCGGATGCTGTGGTGGTGTCGGGTGAGATTTTAGTGAATGAAGCATTGCTTACGGGCGAATCAGATGAGATTAAAAAAGCCGAAGATAGTGAATTGATGTCGGGAAGTTTTGTGGTGTCGGGTAAATGTTATGCAAAATTAACTCGGGTAGGTGCAGATTCTTATATTTCACAATTAACCCTCAAGGCAAAAGCGATTAAGACCACTGAGCAATCGGAGATTTTAAAATCACTAAATAATTTCGTGAGACTAGCAGGGATTCTAATTATTCCGATCGGGTTATTGATGTTTGGTCAGCAATATCTTATTCATGCTACGCCGATTAAAATGAGTATTCAGGCGATGATTGCGGCGATAGTGGGGATGATTCCGGAAGGGTTGTTCTTGCTTTCTTCCGTGACATTGGTTTTATCTGCGGTACGTTTGGCGCAGAAAAAAGTTTTAGTTCATGATATGCACTGTATTGAAACTTTGGCGCGCGTGGATGTTCTGTGTGTGGATAAGACTGGTACAATTACGAACGATAAAATGAGCGTGAGCGGTATCTATGAGATGACCGGATCCGAGGTAAAAAATGATCTTGATGTAGATTTTTGGCGAACGATGATGGCGGAGGAAGCGGATAATGATACGATGAAGGCGCTGAAAAAGTTTACCGAAGAGCGAGCCGCGAAAGGATCGAAATTCGATAAGGATTCGGTGCAGCAAATCATCGGTTTTTCTTCGAAGCATAAATATAGTGGTGTGCAATTTAAAGATAAAACTTTTTTGATTGGTGCGCCGGAATTTGTTCTGAAAGAAGATTTAAAAAAGTACGAAAAGACCATCCAGGAATTTACTAAGCAAGGGTACCGTGTCTTGATTTTTGGTGAAGTAACGAAGCAGGAAGATATTGAATTACTAGCTTCGGGAGAGCGAGAGATTTCGCCGATTAGGCCGATTAATATCGTGCTTTTGATGAATGAAATTCGTGAGTCCGCCAAGCGTACGTTTAAATATTTTGCCGAACAGGGCGCGGAAGTGAAAGTGATTTCGGGCGACAATGCTGAGACGGTTTCGATTGTGGCAGAAAAAGCGGGGATTAAAAATGCGAAGAAATTTATTGATCTTTCGAGCTTGCCGGAGGGGTGTGATTTTGAAAAGATTGTACTAGAGAATACAGTTTTTGGACGCGTAAAGCCAGAAGAAAAGCGTAAGATGGTGAAAATTTTACAGAAGGCGGGACACACGGTGGCGATGACCGGAGATGGGGTGAACGATATTTTGGCTTTGAAGGATGCAGACTGTTCGGTGGCGATGGCTTCAGGTTCTCAGGCGGCCTCACAGGTGGCGCAATTGGTGCTACTCGATTCAGATTTTTCGCGTATGCCACAGATTGTAGATGAGGGGCGTCGAGTGGTAAATAATTTGGAGCGTTCTGGCTCGTTATTCTTAGTGAAGAACGTCTTTTCGTTTATTGTGGCGCTACTTTCGATTGGCTTTGGTTTTATGTATCCGCTTTTGCCGACACAGGTTTCATTGGTTACGATGTTTACGATTGGTGTACCAAGTTTCTTCTTAGCGCAAATTCCGAATAAGGATTTGATTCGGGGAAATTTCATGATTAATATTTTGAAGAAAGCAATTCCAGCGGCGCTGACTAATGTAATAATTGTACTTGCGCTAATTAATTTGAGACTTTGGTTGGGGCTCACACGTGAACAACTGGGGATGCTCTGTGTCTTAGGTTGGGAAGTGGTGGGAATCACTTATCTCGCGCGAATTTGTATGCCGTATGACAATATTTGGAAAAAGCTAATTGTGGGAGGATGTACTTTCGGCATGTTATTCTGTATGATTTTCTTACAAAGTTTATTTAGTGTGCACATTAATTTATCGATGATTGAGTGGGTAATCTTCGGTGCGATTTTAATTATTACAATGCCACTGATGATGACAATTGAAAATATGTCACGATGGCTCTATCGTAATGTGATGATTAAAATTCTAAAGAATAAGATTATTGATAAGTTACCAGAAATCGAATAGATAAAAATATCAGCTACGAAGCTGATATTTTTTTACTTGAAGTTTTGAGGCTTTAGCTTTTTCCTAGCCGCCGCCATGGGGCTTTAGTTTTTACCAGCCGCCAGCGCCGCCACCGCCGCGAGCGCCGCCGGCGCGACCACCGCCAC
>CAUTXE010000080.1:0-2971 GCA_963542185.1 uncultured Candidatus Saccharibacteria bacterium
ATTAAAGCATTCTCACCACCGAACACTTCGCGGGCGATTACGCGAGCAAGTTCAGTCTTACCTACACCAGTCGGACCCATGAAGAGGAAGGAGCCAATCGGGCGCTTAGGATCACTGATGCCGGAACGACCACGACGGATTGCTTTAGCCACATCATGAATCGCTTCATCTTGACCGATGATGGCCTTATCGAGATGCGCTTCTAGCTTCGAAAGAATCTTCAATTCGCTACCATGCACCTTGGAAACTGGAATACCAGTCTTGAGGGAAATGGCTTCCGCGAGATTTTCTTCGGTGAGCACTGGTGAAACATTTTCATCCACACCAGCCTGCTCGAGTGATTTGATTTTTTCTTCTAATTTGGCGAGGCGAGTTTTGTAGAGAGCAGCTTTTTCGAAATTTTCAGCCTCAGCATTTTCTTCAATTTTTTGCTGAAGAGATTCGCGCTCGATTTTCAATTTCTTATATTCGCCGCTACCACTCTTATCGGCGGCAACCTTGGCGATGGCACTGGCTTCATCGATCACGTCGATCACCTTGTCTGGCATATAACGATCGTTGATATAACGCTTCGACATGCTGACGGCGGTTTCGATAATCTTATCAGGGATTACGACGCCATGATGTTTTTCGTAATGCGATTTAATTCCCTTCAAGATACGCACGGTAATGACATCGGAAGGCTCTTCGACAATCACGGTTTGAAAACGACGCGCCAGAGCTTTGTCTTTTTCGATCGATTTGCGATATTCATCCATAGTAGAAGCACCAATCAGATGAATTAAACCACGCGCAAGAGCTGGCTTCAAGATATTCGCGGCATCCAGGCTACCCTCAGAGGAACCAGCACCGGTTAAGAGATGAATTTCATCAATAAAGAGAATAAGATCCTTACTTTCGATGGCTTCGTCGACTATACCTTTAATGCGCTCCTCGAAGTCGCCACGGAATTTAGTACCGGCGACCACAGAGCTGAGGTCGATTTGATAAATTTTCTTGCCAATCAAATTGCCTGGCACCTCATTTTTGGCGATACGAGTGGCGAGGCCTTCGACAATGGCGGTCTTACCCACACCAGCTTCACCGATCAGTACAGGGTTAGACTTGGTGCGACGAGAAAGCACGGTGAGAGCGCGTTCAATTTCACGATCACGGCCAATCACGGTATCGAGACGACCCTGACGAGCCAGTTCTGTGAGGTCAACACCGTATTTGGTGAGCCACTTGAGCGGACGCTTGCGCTTAAAATCGTTTTTCTTTTGGTCAATCTTGGCTTCTTCGGCCTGTTTTTCGGCAAACTCTTCAATAGTTTTCGATAATTCCGTAAGATCAACATCGAGACCTTGAAGAATCAAGCTGGCGCGAGAATTTGGCTGGCGAATCAGAGCATAAAGTAGATGCTCAGTGCCAATTAATTTAATGCCCTGCTCTTTCACAAAATTGGAAGCGAGACGTAAAGTTAGAACTGCAGCCTCTGAGAGTGACATCATGGCCATATCCGCACCGGGGACTTCGATGGCGGTATGATTCATCAGTTTTTCAATCTGGTCGAGATTCACGTCTTCATCGGCGAGAAAGCGCGCACCAGTGGAGGTATCCTGCGAAAGAATACCGAGAAGCAAATGCTCGGTGCTCATGTAGCCGTTATTATAACGCTTGGCATAATAATCGGATTTCTGAAGCGCAAAACGAGCATTCTCGGTCAATTTATTCATTATTTCAGTAAATTCATCTTGCATAATTCTATTGTATAGCAAATATTAGCACTGTCAAGCCATGAGTGCTAATTATTTCCAGTTCCAAGACAGGTTTAGGTAATTATTACAAAATTAACAGAGACGTGATTTTAATTTAGACAGATTTCAGAACTTCAAGACCTGGGAGAGTGCCATGAATTAAAAACTCGAGACTAGCGCCACCACCGGTGGAAACTAAGGAAAAATTAAGTGGGGGCTGGTCGGAATATCGATTTTGCAAGAGGTTTTCTACGAAGCCAGTCGTGTCACCGCCGCAGATTACAGAAAGATTATCTGCTGGGTTTTTAGCCCCAATCGCCTCAGCGACTACTCTGGAAGCAAAATCAAACGGTGGTTTTTCGGTAAGACCAAGAGTGCCATTCCAGATGATAGTACGAGATTTCAGCACGAGGTCGATTAGCTGGTCGAGAGATTTGGGGCCGATATCGAGTTTGGCGCCAGATTCATACTCGCTAAAATCGGAGGCAACAGTAATCTGGGGTAAATCTGAAGTAAAACCATCTGCAGCAATTTTACCGCCGACAAAAATATGATCGGCGAGTTTAGAAAAATGCTCGATAAGGGGAGATTTATCTTTAACCTTAGCGCCACCAATGATTAAAAGTACAGGGTGAAGCGGATTTTCTTGTACCTTTTTTAGATTTTCAATTTCCTGTTCGACTAGCAGACCCATAGCGCTAGGCAAGAGACGAGGCAAGGCATCAGTAGAAGCGTGGGCGCGATGTAAAACGCCGAAGCCGTCCTGGACAAAACAATCTGGCTGGACGGTATCGAAGATAGCCTGAGCGTAATCTAACGAATTATCTTCCTCACCAGGATGAAAACGTAGATTTTCTAATAAAATCACCGCACCTTCTGGGGCCTCAGAGATTAATTGCTTGGTAGCCTCACCAGTAGTTTCGGGTGCAAAAAAGACTTCGCGACGTAATAAATGAGAAAGCTCAGCGGCGACTGGTTTTAGAGAAAATTCCGACATCACTTTTCCCTCTGGGCGACCGAGATGAGAAATGATGACAAGTTTTTTCACCTGATGATCCAAGAGATATTGGATGGTAGGAAGAGATTTTTCAATACGTAAGTTATTTTGAATCAGACCATTTTCGAGCGGCACATTATAATCCGTGCGAAGTAAAACGGTTTGGTGTTCGGGGTGCAAAAAATGAAGATTGCGATACATGTTTTAATTAGACCGCAATCTTCTAATCGTGCTAAAG
>CAUTXE010000081.1:0-2919 GCA_963542185.1 uncultured Candidatus Saccharibacteria bacterium
CAAACATTTGCGAAACAGATTTTGCTCAGAAAATCTCCGCCACCGACCATCACAATTGAGACTTTTCATAGTTTAGCTCTGAAATTACTTCGTAGTCTCTGGTCAGATTTTTCTGTTACTACAAATGAAGTAGATAATGAGCAGCCCGTTTCGAAAATAACCGATAATGTAATTTCTGGTTCTGATGAGCTTACCATACAGACTTCGATTATTCGCGAATTTCTCGATCTGCATGAATTGGCACCCGAGACCGTAGCACAGATTGCTAGTAAATTTTCTTCAGAAGAATACCGTAAATCATTTCTTACGGTTTCCGAAAAATATCAAAGGGAATTATCAGGACTCTTAGAAAAACATCAAACTACGTTTTCTGGGCTGATCAAATTAGCAATTCGGTATCTTCGTTCCGGCCAGATTAGAACTCAATTTCGCTATATTATCGTTGATGAATATCAGGATCTCTCGGCTCTGCGACAGGAATTCCTCCGTCTCCTTCTTGAATCTTCGCAGGCAAATTTGTTTGCGGTGGGTGACGATTGGCAGGCCATTTATGGTTTCAGCGGCAGTCGTGTCGATTTTACTTTGAACTTCCGTCAATTTTGGGGTGATTTTTCCTTGCATCGCATTTCGAAAACCTATCGTTTCGGCCCCACGATCGCAAGGCTAAGTTCGAGCTTCATCATGCAGGATCACACCCAAATTCAAAAGCAGATTCAAAGCCAAAAAGAAGACTCATTAGAGCCGGTCGTGGAAATTTCTGGTGATTCGGAGCGACTCGATCTAGAAGTCCTCACGCATTACTTTGAGTCTCTTCCGGAAAACAGCTCGATTTTATTGCTTGGTCGTTTTCAAATTGATCGATTCCGCCTCGCACACTGCAGTAAATTTAATTTAACTTCAGATGGTATAGAATTTCACCCGCGGCCAGATCTAAAAGTTCGCTTTCTCACCGTGCATCAATCTAAGGGCCTCGAAGCTGATTATGTTATTATCCTTAATAATCGCGATGCTAAGCTGGGCTTTCCCGCTCACGTCAAGGATCCGCCGCTGAAGACTGAACTAATAAAAATCGCAGAAGAATTAAGGTTAGACCAGGTTTCAGTCAATGAAGAACGTCGCCTCTTTTATGTCGCTCTCACTCGTGCCAAAAAGCAGGTGATTTTACTCACCGTTGACGGTAAGGAATCAAGTTTTATTAAGGAGCTGCGCCGAAAATTTCGTCAGGATTTTACCACCTACTATCTTTCGCATTTTGAAAAATATCTTAATTTAGAATGATTTATTGTCCCAAGCTAATAATTGAAAGCAAAAGATTTTTTACAAAAAATTTCAGATAGCTTGTAGTAGTTATTTCTTCGGTTTGGTAATCGAATTGATTTTGTTGCCAATATTTTCTTGAGTCTTTTGGATATTTTCCATTGCCGCTTTCGTCATGTGGCGCCTAAATCTAGCCGCACGCGAATAATACTCACGGGTCAGCTTTTTGATTTCTGAGGTTACATCAATTTTAGTAGAGCCAAATTTGGCACTGAATTTATCACGTAATTTCAAGGTGGCTACAGTGGTAAAAATGATATCAATCACTAAAATTGTCAGAAGGACCCCGTTAATCGATTCAATCATTGGCCAGGAAAGTGGTGAAATCAAATGTAAAATAAATGGATGCAAGCCGTATTTAATTGCCATCCCACCCAGACCAAAACCGAGAGAGGTTTCTAATGAGACTCGGCCGTTTAGGTTAAAACGTGTGGTTTCTGAGTAGTCCCACCAACGCACCCGAAAGATTTTTTCCATGACTACGCTAGTAGTATACTCAATCACAGTACAAATTAAGGCAAAAATAAAGAATTCAATATACCATTCGAAATGAATCTCTTGTGTCAGGATTAAAAATGAAATCATTCCCACACCATAAATTGGGCAAATTGGTCCGAAAAGAAAACCACGGTTTTGTAATTTGCGTTGCTCGATGCTGGTCCAAACACATTCGAAGACCCAGCCGATAAAAGAATAGATAATGAACATCAAAAACCAGAAGCTTACAAACCTGAATACTTCATGAATTTCAAACATTACTTATCTATTTTAACATGAGAGGTCGGGATTTGTTTATGTTAAAATAAAAGTAATGATTTAGTTATTTTTGAATTTTAAACCACTACTAAACTTAATAAAAACAAGGAGAATAAATGTTAATTTCTGAAAATGTCCCGATTAAAAATCTTGTCACCATGCGCATTGGTGGTCCAGCTAAATATGTCATTGAAATTAAGTCTAAAGACGAAATTCCAAAAGCCTATCAATTCGCCGCTGAAAAAAATCTTCCAGTCACTATCCTCGGTAATGGTGCTAATACTTTCGCCACCGATGAAGGCTACCAAGGTGTAATCTTGCTTGATCGCATTCTCGGCATCTCTCAGCTTTCCCCTGAGGAAATCGAAGACGCTTATGGCGCTGAAATAAAAGCTGAAGCTGAAAAAGAAGGCTATGGTTATTTCCGCGCTAATGGTGGTGAAATCTGGGATTCCTTAGTTAATTTTATCGCTGCTCTTGGTTATTCTGGTATCGAAGCGATGGCTGGTATTCCTGGCACTGCCGGTGCTTCACCTGTTCAGAATATCGGCGCCTATGGCCAGGAGGTTACGCAGGTGATTGTTTCTGCTGATGTCTATGATTTGAAGGAAAAAACTTTTAAAACCATCCTCGCTGAAGATATGCAGATGAGCTATCGCAAATCTATCTTTAATTCCGGTGAAAGTGTCGGCCGCTACTTTATCTATTCGATTGTGATTCGTTTGAAAAAAGGTCAACTCAATCCACCATTCTACCGCTCCTTGCAAGCTTATGTGGACGAACATCAAGAGACTGATTTTTCGCCAACTAATATCGCACGCATGGTTCGCGAAGTACGCAATTCTA
>CAUTXE010000082.1:0-2861 GCA_963542185.1 uncultured Candidatus Saccharibacteria bacterium
ATACCTGAATAGGTTGTAATTCAGCCCCGTCTCGCGATCGCAATACTGGTTTTGCAATTGGAAGGGTTGGTGAGCAGTTCCGGATGTGTTGGTTTCGTTCTTCAGTTTGCCCCAGCCGTAATAATCCCCGAATCAAACCAGTTTGCCTTCGCTATCAGTCATCTCACGCGGAATGCCGATTTTATCGCAGTGGAAGTAGTGGGCTTGTTGGACGCCATTTCCGTCTTCGGTTGTCCAATCGCGAACCTGTACCAAGGGCTCGTAGTTGTCGGGATCGGTGTAGATATAGGTATATCTGCCGTCCCAAACGAATCCAGTTTCCTCTTCGAGGCCGTCTGAAGGTTATTTCAGACAACCTTGATATTTTGTTGGTCTTGACCCAACCTACGCTTGCTAGAAACATTTACAGTTATTTGGATTTTGATTAGCTTTATATAGTTTGAAGGATTTAAAATTAGCAAATTATAAAAGAATTCAGATTTAAAATTTTCCCTCTAGTTATACTACATCCGGGTCGTAGGCGTAGCGGCGGTTAAGTACGGTACAAAAAAGATCGTCTGAAAATATCGAATCTTACTTTTTGGTTTTTTTCTTAGGATTTAATTCTTCTTTACGTTGCTTATAAAATTGCCAATATTTTTTGTCTTCCATAGAGAAAGGTGTGTAACGTAGCTCTTTATAAGTTAGGTCAAAATATTTATAGGCATTTTCCATATCACCTAGTTCGTAATAGATAATACCTGCCCATAGAAATGGGCTGCCATCAGGCACTGTTTTTCTAGCCTCAAGCGCAATAAGTATCCACTCAAGAGCTTTAGGATAATCACCTAATTTTTTATAGCTCCCTGAAATACCACAGGCAATTGCCGAAGTAGGCTCAACGAATTGAGTGGCTGGTTTGGGTAAAAGTTCCCATGCTTGATTGAGAATATCAATGCGTTCCTCCGGCGTAGTAGCATCATTTGAGTTACATACAAAATCATTGATTTTTTTGTTTAATTCATAATTTACTTGATCTAAATACAAAATTTCTCCTTCTTATGTGCATTCTTTAAAGAGTATTTATTACCATGTTGGTCCGGTTGTGTACCTGTGCCAAGGGTTATAGCTGTAGGAATCGGTGTAAATATAGGTATACCTGCCGTCCGGCTGGACTTTCTGCAAGAGGTAACTGCCGTCCCAAACAAATCCGGTTTCCTCTTCGAGGCCGTCTGAAACTTCTTCGTTTTTCAGACGGCCTTAATGTTTTATCAGGTTTCTATTAAATATGTAACTTATTGTTTGTAATATCCCATTAGGTTTCTAATTTCTTTAGATTTCTTTTTATCGTGATATTCTTCAGATGTATAATGTTTTGCATCATATCCAAACTCATTTTTTATATTTGTTTTAGCACCATTTTTTAAAAGAATTTCAATAATATCAAGATTTCCATGAAGACAAGCATTTTGAATAGGAGTGAAATTTAATTCACCTTGTTGATTGACATTTGCTCCGTTTTCTATTAATAGAATAACATCTTTTTTAGATTGGGAATTAACTGCTAAATTTAATAATGTTTCTCCCATAGATCCTAAGTCATGTACAGAGGTTATAGGACTATGATTTAAAAAACTAGGGTAATCCTGATATTTTAAAAAAAGATTTTTCAAGAAATTATTCATTATTTAGCCTCATAAAGAATTTATTTAGTATATTCAGATATTGCTTTTCTTTTAAAGCATCTAGCCTATTTTAACAACCATTTATTTTGATTGTATGTCTCCATGGTTACATTTTCTATCCTAATTAGTTATAACTCGATACATCTTTTGGCATGATTAATTTGCGCACTTAGAGTTGCGCATATAGACGCTTGAGGTGATACTGGAGTATCACAAAACCTTTTCGCTAGTTGATATTCTCGATCACATTTATCAGATTTATTATTTTTTTATTTGCTTTGTTAAACAATTATTGTAACTTTGCCAAACACTCTAAAGGGATTTAATCCTAGAAAATCTACCCAATTTACGATACTAAATGCATAAGTATAAAAATTTGTACCTCCTAAATATTTAATAGGATTGTGATTCACAAACCGCCCGGCCTCAGGCTCGTAATAACGCATCAGGTTGTAATGCAGCCCCGTTTCATGGTCGACATACTGGTTCTGCAGGCGGAAGGGCTCGTATGCGCTATCTGTTACTTTGGTTTCGCTCTTTAGTTTTCCCCAACCGTAATAATCCCTGAGCCAAACCAGGTTACCGTCCTTATCAATCATCTCTCTCGGGATGCCGATTTGGTCGCAGTGGAAGTAGTGGGTTTGTTGGCGGCTTTCGCCGTCGGCCAGTTCGCGGTGGATCAGGTTGCCGGTGCAGTCGTAGTAATAGGTCGTGCCGTGGTAGGTTTTAAGGCGGTCGAGTACGTCGTAGGCAAAGCGGTAGCACGCACTGTTTTCATTTGTGATAGCTAACCGACTATTTTCCCAGGCATACCTTTGTCAGTATTTTTTTGATAAAAATCATAAGAAAGGTCGTCTGAAGGTTATTTCAGACGACCTTAATATTTTGTTGGGTCTCGACCCAACTTACGCTTGCTACAGTTAATAAAATCAGATGAATGTATCAGAACACTTATGTAGTTTATATTTTTCCCAATGAAAATTACTAATATCGGCCTCTGAAGCATTCACTATCTTTGACTTGATAGAATATTCCATAAATTTTTTTCTTTGTTGAGTTAAGTCATCCTCATTTTCCCAGCAACTCATACACTCATCGCAACAGAAAAATAACTTATTAAAGTTAATGTTTTTTTTAATAATTAATCTTCCTTGTCCATCACATATAGGACATTCTTTAAACCAAAAATAATCAGTT
>CAUTXE010000083.1:0-2715 GCA_963542185.1 uncultured Candidatus Saccharibacteria bacterium
GGCGTTCGTCACCTGGGCACCGTTGTAGCCATTGAAACGAGATTTATTCACCGGTACGCCTATAATGTGCTGAGTGGCCTGGGCGTTCACGTCTTGTGAGAGCATTCTCTGGTGATGTACCATTTCGCCACGACGAGTCGAAACTGAAAGGTTCACTTTGCGAGAATCGTTGTCGCTCACTGCGGTGTTATTTTCGGCGGCGTTACCTTGATTGCCACGCTTTTTGTTGTTTTTATTCTGGCGGTTGTTGCGAGATTTTTGGTTGTCGGAACTGTTTGGATTGTTCGCACCGTTTGTGCTGTTTGCACGGTCCGATTTTTTACCACGAAAATCTTTGCCACCAGGTTTGAAATTGCTATTAAAATTACGTTTTTGCGCCTGTTCGAAGATTACCGCGGCACCAGTTTCCACTGGTTTTTCTTCGGTATTTTCGAAGTGACTGCGGTTCTGATTTTCCTCAAAACGGCGCTTGATCTCTGGCAAACGCTCGGCTTGCATCCGCATCAACTTCGCACGACGCTCTTGTTCTTGTTTATTCATTTAATCCTTAAGTAGATAAGTTAATATTAAAATATTTTTGCACAAAAACCTCAGTGAGGTTCGGGTTACAAGAAATATTAATTACCACCATTATAGCAAATGTGGAGAGGGATTTCAAGGATGGGATGACATGCTAGATTTTGCTTTTAATATTATTAGATGTGATAAAAACTAGTCTATGTAATAATTTTAATTAATCATAAAATAGCTTAATTCAGGCTATAATTACAGTAGATAGTGAATTGATTAAAAAGACATAGCTGAAGGATAAAAAATGGGAGAAGAAATTAAGTATATATTAACTTTATCGCTAATCGTAATTTTTTTATTGGGGAATATCTTATTTTTTAAATGGATAAGTAAAATCAAGCTAGCACCAGACTCAGATGAAAATAAAGATCAAATTAAGAAAGCACAGTACCGCTATTATGCAAAATCCTATGTTATGACCTCGCGCGAAAATGAGTGCTTTAAAATCTTAAATGAGATATTTAGTTCAAAATGGTTTGTTGTACCACAAGTGCATCTTTCGGCCTTACTTGATTACAGAGTAAAAGGTCAAAACTGGAATGCAGCATTTCGCCACATTAATGGTAAATCGGTTGATTTTGTATTAATCGGTAAAGAAAGTTATAAAGTTGTCTGTGCTATTGAATTAGATGATTCGACCCACAGTAAACCTGACCGCAAAGAGCGTGATATAGAAATAGAACGAATGTTTAAGGGGGCCAGAATTCCATTAGCTAGAATTAGTAAATTTGAATCAATGACCAAACCAGAAATAGCTAAAGTTGTTACTGATGCGATTAATGGAAATTCTATTCGAAGCTAAAAAATAATATAAAGTTAAGATAAATCTATTGAATATTATAAAGTTTAGGAGCGTTTATTTGAAAAGTGGGTATGACAAGAATGAAAAAGAGAATAATAAATATCCAAACAAAAAACTCAAGGAGTTAGTCGAAGAAAAAGGCTTGAAATATATTCAAGAGAATTTTCAATACTCAATTCCCAAGATATTCACTGATGATATATCTGATGGATATATCATTACTAGGGAGTCATTCTGGAAAGAAGTTTTATTAACTAGAATTTTTGGGTATAACGCGAATTAATGATTCCGTCTGGGATTTATATAAAATGGATTCAGTAAAAAAATGTAGATTGTGTCAAAAAGAAAAAACATTATCTGATTTTTCTTTCCGCAAAGATTCTAGTAAGTATCGCAACGAGTGCAAGGAATGTTGTAATCTGAGAAGTCGAATATATAGATCTAATAATGTTGACCGAATTAGGGAACTAAATAGAAGGTATCGAGAATTACATCTCGATAAACTCAGGGATTATTTCAAAGAATATCAAAGAAGTCACTTGGAAAAATTTCGTGAATACAATAAAAAATGTAGAGATAACTACACAGATATTCAAAAGGAAAAAGCAAATTTACGTAGTCGACTATACATAGAAAGGCAGAAGGACAACCCAATCTATCAAGAAAAACGCAAACAATGGAATAGGGAGTCTTCGCTTCGCCGACGGAAGAAAATTACTACATATGAAACCAATAGAAAGAAATATGACCCAATATTTAAATTAAAAAAGCAAGTTAGAAATGAGGTACGCGTATCATTTAAGCGAAGAGGTTTTAGGAAATCTAAACACACGGAATCAATTGTTGGGTGTAATTTAGATTTTTTATATGATTATCTAATAAATACATTTATAAATAGATACGGTAGAGAACTTCAAATTGGGGAAGCTGTACATATTGATCATATAATTCCACTAGCTACAGCGACTACCGAGAATGAGGTATTGAAATTATGTCACTACAAAAACCTGCAATTACTTACGGCTGAAGATAATCTTGCAAAGGGGGTATTGGAAGATTCTGCTATAAATAAAAAATAAAAATAATAGATTAAATTGTACTACAATATCCTTATGAAAGACGCGAAAAGAGTGTCAAAAAATATGAACGAAAAAGTCATCTATGAAAACTACAATAGTTCTGCCCTCGGTAAATTTAGTGAAAAATGGCCTCGCAAGGCTTCACGAGGGGTAGTGTATTTTTCTGATGGCGATATCCTCATATTCTTAAAGGAGAAAATAGGTCAATATAAACTTCCTGGAGGCGGTAAGGAAAATAATGAAAAACCCGAAGAAACCTTTATC
>CAUTXE010000084.1:0-2620 GCA_963542185.1 uncultured Candidatus Saccharibacteria bacterium
TCTCAGTATTCTCACTGAGATTTGAGATGTATTGATATTTCGGAGTTTTATTGAAGATGGTATGTGAGTTAGCTAAATGAACATAAAAGTTACGATTTTCTTGATTTTCCGGTAGATAGAGCAAATTATTTTCGTAATAGCGATCGAGGAGTTTAATGTCGTTCGTAAATTGGTTGGCAACCGGTGCGCTATAACGATAGCCATAAACGAAATGGTTTAGGTCAGAGATGATAACGATGAGCATAAATAAGCCAATCGGAAGTACGCCAATGACCTTGGCATAGGGGTTATATGGAAAAATACTGGACCATTTATGCAGAATATATTTCATGCCGTGAGCGACTAGGATTGCTAGTGGTAGGATAAAAAGAACAATCATTTGTGAGTTAAGGCCAGAAATTAATAAGGTGAAAATTGCAAGTAGGAAGGCCATGGAGTTTCGGGAGGCAAAGAACCCCTTGAAGGTTGAAATGAAACCGATAATGGCTAGAGTAATGGCCGGTAGGCCGTAAAGTGGAGCGAGGAAAGTACTTTCGACTAACCCGTTCCAGGTAATCGCTACCCGTACAGCGTTTCCGAGGTTATGGAAGTAGTTGGTAAAAGAAAAATTCGGCATGAGAAGTAATTCGGTGAAAATTTCTGGGTGTTTTAGTCCACGCAAAATTAATATGGTCACTGCAGAAATCACCATTAGGCTGAAAATAGCGAGAGGAATTTTCGGCAGATTTTTGAGAGTAAAACGGAGATGCGGATGAACGAAAACGTAGATTAAAATGAAGAAGTCTAAATAAAGCATGTAGGGAGTGAAAATACTGAGACACATAAAAATGCCGAAGAGGAAGCACCAACTGGCCTTTGGTTTGTTTTCGCCCTGAACTTTGGAACCGAGCCAGAGTAATAAGGTGGTCCAAAATAAAATCATGATTAAGGCGGTGCCGCTACCAGAGATAAAAAGGAAGCTGGAAGAAAGCACGGTGATGATGCTGGCCATGATGGCAGTGTTGTTTTTGAACCAGCGGTTAAGTAAAAGAATAATCAAAATACAGGTAATTGCCCCAATGATTACACTAGGAAGCATAATGGTATATGGTGAAACACCAAGAATTTTAAAGATTCCCTTTTGGAGTAAATGGTAAGGTAGGTCGACAATTACTTCGCGAAAAATCGTGTGGCGATTCAATTCAAAAGTTTTGGTAGTAAAATTAAATTCGTCATTCGAAAGGCCGTTCGGGGTGATGAGCGGTAAAAAGAAAAGTAAACCGGTGAAAATTAATCCAAGTAGTAAGTAGCCAAGTTTGAAACGATGGCGAAATAAGAAGTATTTGTTTGGATTGAGTTTACCCACGTTTCTATTATAGCAAATTTGCAGATTTATTCGCGGGTTTTGTCGAGATTCATGAAGCGTAGTAATTCTGGATGGAAATAAAGTTCAATCTTACCGATGGCGCCGTGACGGTGCTTGGCCATCAAAAGTTCGGTGATATTAGTCGGTTCGTAACCCTCTTCCTGGTGGTAGTAGTCGACACGGTGGAGGAACATTACAAGGTCGGCATCCTGCTCGATGGAACCGGATTCACGAAGGTCAGAAAGTACTGGTCTTGGGTCATCACGGCCAGTGACACCACGAGAGAGCTGAGCCAAAGCAATGACTGGGATTTCGAGTTCACGTGCGAGAATTTTTAGACCACGAGAAATTTCGGTCACCTCTTGCACGCGGTTACCGGCATAACGATCGGAACCAGTAATTAGCTGGAGGTAGTCGACGATAATCAGGCCGATATTGTGATCGTGATAAGCGCGACGAGCTTTGTTACGAAGTTCGAGAATAGTCATGGAGCTAGTATCATCTAGATAGAGTGGAATTTCACCCATTTCGCCAAGGGCGTCACCAATTTTAGCGAAGTCGTCATTGGAAATATTACCAGTACGAATACGCCAAGAATCGACATTCGAGGTGGTGGAAATGATACGGTCAACAATCTCATTCTTCGCCATCTCCATAGAGAAGAAAAGCACACCACATTTGTTAATACCAGCAATATTATAAGCTAGGTTTTGAGCGAAAGTAGTCTTACCCATGGCCGGGCGTGCGCCGATAATGATGAGGTCGCCTTTTTGCAGGCCGGCGGTTTTATTGTCGAGGTCACGGAAGCCAGTCTTAAGACCACGGAGAGCGCCTTTGTTTTTGCTTAACATTTCCATACGATCATAGGCATCGACTAGGAGGTCAGAAAGAGCGGTGTAATCGGTTTTAGTATTGTGATCTGAAACTGCAAAAAGTTCTTTTTCGGCTTGACCAAGCATGGCACTGACTTCATTGGTAGAATCATAGGCTTTGGTGGCGATTTCAGTGCCGGCTTTAATGAGGCGGCGACGAATTGAAGCTTGTTCCACAAGATTGGCATAAGATAAGGCATTGGCAGCGGTTGGCACGACCATGGTGAGATTAGAAATATAGGTCGCACCACCGACTTCCTTGAGAAGTTTCATGGATTTAAGCTCGGAAGTTAAAGTGACGAGGTCGATCGGTTGACTACGTTCATACAGATTCATCATGGCACGGTAAATATGTCCATGAATTTGGTGATAAAAATCAATAGGTTTAAGTTTTTCAAGAATG
>CAUTXE010000085.1:0-2600 GCA_963542185.1 uncultured Candidatus Saccharibacteria bacterium
TGGTTTTATTGCCTTTACCTTACTTCATAAGCCGAATGCGGCGTAATAAATATTAGTGTTATCTAAATTAAAATGTGGCTAAATTGTATTATTTAGCCACATTTTTTAGTGATTTATCTGATTATTGTGTAGTGATAATACGAATATTTTTATAAAAAGGAAAAAATGAATACAATTGACCTTTTTAATCTTTCTTGGTTGCGTTATTTAAATTACTGTTTTTATTATTAACTATAGGCTCTTCAACGATTGCAGTCACGGTTGTGCCAATTTTAACAGAGCCGGTTTCTCGAGTTACTTTACCGCCATTAGCACGTATGGCTTCACAAGTCGCGTAAATATCATCTACACCAATAGCAATATGGCCATAAGCATGACCAAGATCATATTCAGTCAAGTCCCAGTTATATGTTAATTCAATTTCAGTCGCGTTCTCGCCATCTTCGTAACCTAAAAAGGCAAGCGAATACCTAAAACATCTTGATAAAAATTAATAGATCGGTCTAAATTACCAACTCAGAGTATCGAGTGTAAAATTTGTATTTTTTTATACTTCTATTTTGGTGAAATTATAGTCATAATCTGACAAATATCGATAGTGATGCCGAATTGTAAAATATGGTTATCTTTGTAATAAGAAAAAATAGCTCATAGATATCACTATTAAGTCAAACTAAAGTAAATATGGGTATTTATATGAAAAAAAATATTTTACTCTCAGTGCTTCTTGCATGTACGAGTATGCCTATTTGGGCAAAATCATTGAATGATAGTTCATCACCTTCAGTAAATAAGGCTAACTCGAATGTTGAACATCCCGTAAATTTATTTGCAACGAATAGTCAAAGTACTAATAACAGTGCTAGTTCTAACGTTGCTGACAATGGCGTAAGTATTATTGAAGCGAAAGGGTGGTTAGAAAGTGTTTATGTTAAGTGGATGCCTTTAGAAGGAGTAGATTCCTATCGTGTTTATATCAAAGGCGGACAATATACGGATTACATGCCTATTGATGCTGAATTGATACGTGCATATAGTGGATATATGAGAGCAGATATTCCAGGACTTAAGGCGGGTAGCTATTCATTAAAAGTGGTGGCGATAAAAGGAGGAGTTGAAACCTTGTTTAGTGAAGTAACAGCTCTACAAGTGAAAAATTACAGTCGAGAAGGTTTTGCCCATAAAGGCTTCTCTGGCGTTGGTGCTTATAACGATGACGGCTCGCTGAAATCCAATGCAGTCGTGATTTATGTGAATAAAGACAATGCGAAGACAGTCACTGCTCATTTAGGTAATGGCTCCTTTACTGGACTTCAATCTATTCTCAATGCTTATCAGAAAGGTAATATTACTACGCCATTGGTAGTGAGAGTTCTGGGTTTAATAAAAAATGGCGATACAGATACCTTTGGAAGTAGCTCTGAAGGCATTCAAATTAAAGGAAAGAAAGCTGATAGCGAAATGAACATTACCATCGAAGGTATTGGAGAAGATGCTACTATCTATGGTTTTGGTTTCTTAGTCAGAAATGCTAAGAGTGTCGAGTTTCGCAATTTAGGAATTATGCGAGCGATGGATGATGGCATATCACTTGATACTGATAATTCTAATATTTGGATTCACCATATTGATGTCTTTTACGGTAAATCTGGAAGTGGTGATCATGCGAAAGGTGATGGTGCCATTGATGTGAAGACAAATTCTAAATTCGTTACAATTGATCATTGTCATTTCTGGGATACAGGAAAAACAAGCATGGCTGGAATGAAGAGTGAGTCTGGACCGAATTATATTACCTATCATCATAATTGGTTTGATCACAGTGATTCTCGTCATGCTCGAGTTCGCACAATGAGTGTACATATGTGGAATAATTTCTATGATGGTTGTGCTAAGTATGGTATTGGTGCAACGATGGGATCGAGCGTATTTTCTGAAAATAACTATTTCCGGGCAACGAAAGAGCCTATTTTGATTTCTCGACAAGGTAATGATGCAAATGGTGCAGGTAAATTCTCTGGTGAAGCAGGTGGCATGATAAAAGAATATGGAAGTATTTTTGCAGAGAAGGGAACAGCAGAAAGTTATTCTCCAATTACCTATGCAGCTAACAATAAAAGCTTTGATTTCTTCCAAGCAACTTCTCGTGATGAGAAAGTACCATCTTCGGTAGTATCACTCAACGGAGGTAATACTTATAACAATTTTGATACGACTTCATCGTTAATGTATTCCTATACACCAGATGCAACATCTATGGTGCCTGAACGTGTAACTGGCTATTATGGTGCTGGTCGTCTTAATCATGGTTCGTTAAAATTCAAGTTTGATAATGCTGTAGAAGATAATAACTCGGCACCAATTCCTGCATTGGAAGCGTTAATAGATAATTATACGGGGAAATAATTGAGCTATCTCATTCCATAAGTCGAATGCAGCGTAATAAATATTAGTTTTACCTAAATTAAAATGTGGCTAAATTGTATTATTTAGCCATATTTCTTTTTGTGTTTATTTACCCTACTATTATGCTAAGATAATACTGATCTTTTTATAAAAAGGAAAAAATGAATGAATACAACAGGCCTTTTTAATCTTTC
>CAUTXE010000086.1:0-2565 GCA_963542185.1 uncultured Candidatus Saccharibacteria bacterium
CCGCCACCGCCGCCGGAGAAGCCACCGCCACTGGAGTAGCCAGAACTGCCACTGCTGCTACTGGTGGAATAAGTTGAGGACGAGCTTGAAATACTAGATGTAAAGCTGCCAAAATCGGCATACGATAGAGCATACCAGGTTGGAATGGTGTAATCGGTGCCAAGCTCCTCGTAGTATTTATCGAGATTCTTAATCCAGGTTTTTTCAAGTCCAAAGAGTGCAGCATAAGGCAGAAGTTCCTCGTAAAGATGAACAATTCCCTCTGGTGAGGTATCGACATCTTTGACGTTTTGGAGGAAATTAATGCGTTCACTTTCAGCAAGATTAATGTAATCTTTGAGGCCTTGCATGTAGACTACAACTTCGAGTCCGGCGTTAGTGAAATCACGATATTTTCTAGCAAAATGATTATAAGTAGAGGCAGCAATAGAGGTACCGATGAAAATAGCGGCAGCTAAGATGAAGAGCTCTGGCTTGTAAATATAGAAAGAAGTGATATGGATGGTTTGATCGGCAATGCGCAGAAGCCAAGAAAGGAGCTTCGGGAAGAATGGAAAGAATGAAGCGACACCGAAGAGCATACCACCGAAAATGATAATAAAATGCACGCCAATGATACTGTCGAAAACGCCCATTATGCCAGCTCTTTTGTTATCCTCGGTTAAACCTTTTTCGGCGATATCAAGTTTGATATTCGTATCATAACTCATAATGAGTTGGTTGACCGAGTAGGAGTCGTTTTGCTTTAGCTTGAAAGTTTCGCCGACTTCAGGCAGGGCGGAAGATTGAGATAAGACACGAAGCATGGATTTTTCTTCGGAACTGAGATTGTCGGTATTCAGAACTTTGACCGACCAAGATTGCTTCTTATTGAAACCGAGAAAATTTTTTTCAATTGGATTTTTAATGATGTCAATTCTCTTATGGACGGCTAGGCTAAGCACGGTGGCAGTCTTTTGATTAAGCGGAGTAAAGCTAAAGAAACCAGCTTGACCAACGGTGAGATCTTTTCGAGGTTGGTACTCCGGAACGCGGATTAAGCTCTTGTAGTGTTGATGTTTTTCGCGAACATGTTTTTGATAGTTACGAATGATGCTGAAAATTGTAAAGAAAGAGAAAATTCCGATAATAACACAGACTGCTACGGCAATGTAATTATATTTTGGTGGACGAATTTTGAAAGTGTCGGCCTTGATTGCAATAACAAAAGTTGCGCCTTCACCGGCTTTGAGGTTGTTGGCGGAAAAAGTAATGGAATTTTTGGCTTTTTCGATTTGACATTTGTCAGTATCATTGGAACGATAAGCACCAGAATAACAGATTGGGTTACCAAAAATGGTGTTAGCGATTTCATCGGAGAAATGAAGAGTGCCGGAAACTTGCTCAAAAGGTTGCTTCCAGTCAACGCCATTAATATTCCAATAGAGCTCTTGATAAGCGCCAGAAATTGAGGAATTTGCAACATCTTTGAAGGCGGCGACTACGTTATCGAAGTTATATTTAATCACGTAAGTTTGTTCGCCAGAGACATAAGCGTCAGCGTCACCGATTTTGAGTTTAATATTAGAATCGGAAACGCTGGATTCAAATTTTTCTGATTGGCCATTGCGAGTGACAGTGGCTTTAAAAGCATATGGATCGTCAATAATTTGATTTCTGCCGGCTTGGTTGAAAATCGGGATTACGCGCATGATGCCATGATTGGTATTTTCGTGGGTGAAATTGGCAACTAAGGTTTCGGTCACATCGAGCTTGGAGTATCCTTCGGCGTCTTTGGTTAGCTCGTAGTCGGAATGAAAATTTTTGAAAGTAAAATCATTAACGGCGGAATTTTCGCTGCTTGAGCTACTGCGCTTTTTACGCGCAAAAGTTGGTTCGGCAGGAACTAGAATGATGGTAAAAATTGATAGTAATAAAATAAACCTTAAAAAGAATTTCCTCATGGTTTAATTTTATCATAAAGCTAGAGGACTTCGTGTAGAGAACGTTGATTACTAGAGAACTTCGTGCAGTGAACGTTTGATTACATTGATGGAAGATTGCATGCGGATGGCTTCCATTTCGGTAAGTTCGGTGTCGAGACGGCGCACGATTCCCTTGCGACCGACGATGGTGGGAAAGCCAAAGAAGCAATCAGAAAAATTGTCATAAGTAGAAACTGGTAAGACACGATTTTCGTCATTAAAAATGCAGTTGACGATACGGGTAACGCAGGCGCCGATGCCATAATATGTGGCACCTTTTTTGTTGATAATTTCATAAGCCTGATTCTTAGTATCAGTTTCAATATTTTTGAGTTCAGAAGCTGAAATCAAATCTGTGATCGGTTGACCGCCAATATTAGCATTCGACCAGAGAGCGAATTCGCTATCCCCATGCTCGCCAACTTGATAAGCGTGGACAGATTTTGGTGAAATACCGAGGCGGTTCGCAATATTATATTTAAGACGGGCGGAATCGAGTACGGTGCCGGAGCCGATAACTTTGTGACTTGGAAAACCAGAATATTTCATGACGAGGTAGGATAAAACATCGACTGGATTGGTGACCATGAGAAAAATACCT
>CAUTXE010000087.1:0-2549 GCA_963542185.1 uncultured Candidatus Saccharibacteria bacterium
CCCTTATAAGCGATTACGTAGGCTTGACCTAGATTCTGGTTAAAAGGTAGCTTGATTGCTGCGGCCATAAGACAACAGTTATAAAGTTTAATTGGGTCGCACTGCTTAAAGTTTTTATCTGAATTCGATAGGGTTAAAACTGAACTCATGAACTGTTGAGTTCCTTGGCCCAACACGTCTTGAGCTTTCTTTAAGAACTCTTGATTGTGAACCATGCTCTCGATTGTAAGTTTGGCTTTTGGCTTTAATTCGATATTTTTTGGTTCGACTTTTGTGATATTATTTTCCATTTTTTCTCTCTTTCTAATTACTAAAATCACCAAGTTCGACTACGCTATCTAGCGTTTTATTCTGGTGGAAATCAATTTCACGATCACCAAACTTTACGATTTCGTCGATACATTTTAGGAGCTTAGACTCGCCACTATCTGTGAAGTTTTCGCCTGCGAGCATTACCGCGGTTCTGTATGGAGCTACGGTTTCGACCACCATGAAGTAGAACTTGGTGTTCTTAAATTGTCCTGTTAAAGCTGAATAGATAAGTGCTTGCATGTCATAACACATTCTGAATGCTTTATATTTCCAGTCCGAAAATTGTGCGGTAGTTTTTAAGTCGCAAATGATAAAACCGTCTTCAGTTTTCTTAATAGCGTCGGCTTTTCCGCGAATTGGTAGGCCTTGGATTTTTCCAAACATGGCTTTTTCGTTTTTAATGCCGTCTCCGCATAGCAAAGTATTATATAGTGGGTGAGTTTTAACCGCTTCGCAGATACTGTTTAGCTGCTCGAACTCTTTTTCGTTGATAATAGGGAGTGTTTGTTCTGCTTTCCAGGCCCTTGCTTCTTTAGTTAAGAAGTTCTGGTATGGGCTGACTACAAACTCATTTGAACCGCCCTGTTTAAGTAGCTCCTCGTGTGCTAAGCTTCCGATATCGATTGATTTGCTGGCTGGTTGTGGTAATAGACCTCTTTTAGCTGCTACGGCGTAGTCAATGCCGTCCGTGACGATATACTTCATCTGTGAGAATGACCATTCAGGCCTGCTATAATAGTTGTCTTTTTCCATTATTTAGTCCTCACGACGTTCACGCGAACGAATTTCGCGATTCCTAGTTGTTTTACTTCAATTTTCATATTTTCTCTCTTTTCTTTTATTAATCTATTAATGCCGCGCCAATCATGATGAATCCGAGGATGCTCATGACTGGTAATGTTGCAGCGCCGACCCAGATTAGAAAAAGTCCAGACCCTGCTAATAAAATCGTTTCTGCGAGGTTGCTTTCTTCTGAGTTTTGCTGATTATTAAATTTGTTGTAACTATTCATTTTTTGTTTTCCTTATTTTTTGTTTTATTTGTTATTGCCGAATTTTTAAGTTGCTAAAACTTTATAGGGTTCATAGCCGTTTTTTCTGTCTATGGAAAACAAATCAAACATTTCATTTGTTCCCCATTTGAAAGAAAAAATCACCCAAATGGGTGATTAAAAAAAGATACCCATTTGAGTATCTTAAGTAGTTTCTTATTTGGTGGAGCATGGGGGATTCAAACCCCCGACCTCAACAATGCGAATGATGCGTTCTATCAGCTGAACTAATGCCCCGACCAATTAATTATACTATTGTTTCTTGAAAATAGCACCCATGAGCTTGATGAAGTTTGGTTTTTCACCATACATCAGGATGCCGACGCGGTAAATGCGGGCGGAGAGCCAGCCGATGAAGTAGGTACTGACGATTAAAACTAAGATTGAAAGGATAATTTCCAGGGTCGAAACATTGGAAATGATGGCGCGGGTGAACATCATCATCGGCGCGGTGAATGGAAAATATGAGAGGAAGACATTGAATGGAGTATCGGCATTGCCGGAATTGATGGCAGACATTGTGGCGATGAAAGTGAAGACGATGATAATCTGGACCGGCATAATTGCAGAACTGAGTTCGTCGATCTTGGAGACGGTGGAAGCGAAAGCGCCGTAGAGGAAGGAGTAAATTAGGAAGCCTAACAGGAAGAAAATTAGCATATAGACAAGAATTTGAGTCGGGATATTGGAAATGATCTGGTTGACTGGAAAGCTAGGGTTATTGGCGGAGGAAATTTTCACACAAATGAAAGCCTCGATGATGATGGCGGCGATTTGGATGAGGCCGGCGAGGCTGGTAGAAATGATTTTGCCGAAGAGTAGGGCATTTGGCTTGACGGAGGTAGCTAGAACTTCCATGGCGCGAGAAGTTTTTTCGGTGACTACGCTATTCATGACGTGTGAGCCGTAGAAAGTGATGGCCATGTAGAGAGCGTAGATGAGGACAAAGGTGTAAATCACAGAGCTGGCGCCGTTTTTATTGACGGTTTCGAGATTGATTTTGACATCAGGATTTAGAACCTTAGCGATGGCGGAAGGAGTGAGATTTTGTTCGGCGAGCAGGTCGGATTGACGTAGATTCTTGACGATAGCATCGATGGATTGGACCTCGCGAATGCTAGCATCACTAAAGCCAATCTTGGAATATTCGGTAACTTCCGTGAGATTGTGATTGGCTTCAATGAAG